>JAHRFV010000159.1 GCA_019084435.1 Dethiosulfatibacter sp. | reverse complement strand
GTAAAAAAAGAGATGAATCTGACATCCTACATTTTAGGCATCGAGCTGATAAACATAGAAATGCTGGATATTGATGTCAAAATTGCCATACATGTCAGTGATAGTGGAAGCTTGAACCTCAATGCTTTTTACACCATTCAAACTATTATATATGAATTCTCTTACTTCATCAACCTTCAAGCTTCCACTATCACTGACATGTATGGCAATTTTGACATCAATATCCAGCATTTCTATGTTTATCAGCTCGATGCCTAAAATGTAGGATGTCAGATTCATCTCTTTTTTTACAATCTTATTTTTCTTTTTTTTCTCCCTGATTATAACATAATCATTGTCCAATAATCCATTCAGTGAACTAATTGTAGCATCTACTGATTCCTCATCGTTGTGACTGATTCTGAAAAGATAAACCTGTGAACAAACCATGGAAGGGATCGATTGACTGCCTAAGTATTCAGAGGCCTCTGTGATGACCATACCCTGAGGAAGGCAGCTGTTCATTCTCTCAATAAACTCAGATATGCTTATGTCGTTTAGAAGATCCACTTCTGCTATCTCTCCAATGCTCTCAACACCTAGCGACAGCGGATAAGCAATGCTCAGTTTCGGATGTGGATTAAAGCCTTCAGAATATTTTGCCATCATTCCTGTCCTTCTCAACGCTCTCTGAAGAACCCTGAGATTATCGAGATGCGATATGAATTTCAATTTTCCCAATTTGGTATACTTAAAGACTATCTTCAAAGCAAGGCCCTCCGACTAAACTAGTATTGACACCACATCCTGAACAATTAATTCTGCAATCATCTGTTGTGATCTCTTTAAGAGATTTTTCCTTTTCATCTATCAGGTATTCTTTTCTGACGCCACAATCAATAAAATCCCATGGTAGAATTTCATCGTACTCTTTTTTTCTACTGTTGTAAAAGTCCATAGATATATTTTCTTCCTTAAAGGCTGACAACCACTTATCATAATCAAACTGATCCCCCCAACCATCGAAGGTACAACCCATCTCGAATGCTCTTTTCATACCATTGGCAACACGTCTGTCTCCCAATGCAAAGACTCCTTCCAGGTAGCTAAGCTTAGGATCATGATAAGAAAACGAGATTTTTCTATCTTTTATTTCTCTCTTCAGATAACCAGTCTTGTCCTGAAACTCTTTAACAGTATTCTGTGAATCCCACTGAAATGGCGTAAAAGGCTTGGGAACAAAGCATGCAGCACTGACGTTAATATTGAAATTCCCTCTGATCGACTCCCTCGGTCTGTCGAAGAACGCATCTTTTATCTTATATACCATCTCTTTAATGCCATATATGTCATCTCTAGTTTCTCCTGGCAATCCAACCATAAAATACAGCTTAATATTGGACCAACCCAGCTCAAAAGCTGTTTTAACCGAACCTAGTATATCTTCCTCAGTAATGTTTTTGTTGATTACATCCCGCATCCTTTGAGATCCTGCTTCGGGAGCAAATGTAAGGCCGGATTTTCTGACTTTCTGTACCCTTTCAATCAATCCGAATGTAATTGAGTCCAGACGAAGAGATGGCAGTGATAACCCTATTCTTCGTTCCTCATATTTGTCAAGCAGAGCCTGAGACAGTTCTATCAGCTTAGAGTAGTCGCCTGTGCTTAATGAGGACAATGATATTTCCTCATGTCCTGTGCTATCCAACAACAATTCAGCCTGAGCTAGAAGTGTCTCTACTGATTTCTCCCTAACCGGTCTATAGATCATGCCTGCCTGGCAAAACCTGCATCCCCTCGTGCATCCTCTAAATATCTCAAGAACTATCCTGTCGTGAACTGTTTCAATGAACGGAACAATGATTTTATCAGGAAAATATGACTTATTTAGGTCTTTGATGATCCTCTTTTTAATCACATCCGGTGCCTTATCATAAAGTTTTACCCTTTCAGATATCTTGCCAGTATCATCATAGACAACATCATAAAAGGACGGCACATAGATTCCTTCAATCTGACAAACTTCCCTCAGAAACGCCACTTTTGTATAGCCGTTTTCTTTATGTTTCTCATACAGGGCCATCACTTCAGGCAGAAGCTCCTCGCTTTCTCCGATAAAAAACATATCAATAAACTCGTGCAGCGGGTCAGGATTGAATGCACATGGACCTCCCGCTATTATTAAAGGATATGCCTCATCTCTTTTATGGCTCTCTAGGGGTATCCCTGACAGTTGCATCATATTGAGAATATTGGTGTAGCTCATCTCATACTGCAGTGTAAAACCGATAAAATCGAATGCTTTCAAACTGTCGTTGCTCTCAAGGGAAAACAATTCTACCTGGTGGTTTCGCAACTCCTTTTCCATATCTGTCCATGGCGTAAAAACCCTTTCACACCATATATTGGGATAGCTATTGAGCAGATTATAAATGATGTGCATCCCCAAGTGTGACATTCCGACCTCATAGACGTCCGGAAAAGCGAAGGCAAACCTTATATTTATATCACTTATATCTTTAACGATGGAATTCAGTTCTCCACCTGTGTATCTTGCCGGTTTCTCAACCTTCATTAGTATTTCGTCAAACAAATTCTTATTCAAATGATATACCTCTTTCCAGTAAGATTTCTTTTATCATTTTAATTTCTTTTTCATGACCTTCTACTTCAAATGGTGTTTCAAGATAAAACGGAAGTCTCTTCAGTTTCGGATGTGTAATCAGTTTGATTAAGGGCTCTAGTCCAATCAGTCCCTCTCCTAAGCCTGCGTGTCTATCCTTATTTTCGCTAAATGGCTTCATGCTATCATTCAAATGAATGCCCTTTAGCTTATCCAACCCGATGATTCTGTCAAACTTTTCCAATACGCCATCCAGGTCATTAATAATATCATATCCAGCACTAAATATGTGGCAAGAATCCATACAGACACCCAATTTGTCCTTTTGTTTAACACCATCAATTATTCTAGCAACTTCTTCAAAGGTACTGCCTATTTCTCTTCCTTTTCCTGACATGGTCTCAAGCAATACAGTAGAAGTGATATCATCAGTGATGATATCGTTCAGTATACCTACAATATACTCTATACCAAGGTCAATGCCATTACCTGTATGGCTTCCAGGGTGAAAGTTGTATAGGTTGACAGGCAAAAACTCAAGTCTTTCCAGGTCTTCTCTAAAAGCATCCTTTGCAAATCTCCTGACTTCTTCCTTGATTGAGCTCAGGTTGTAAGTGTAAGGTGCGTGAGATAATATGTTTCTCAGATTGTTATTCTTTACAATTTCAAAAAAACTTTTGACGTCATCATCATCAAGTTTTTTGATAGCCCCACCTCTGGGGTTTCTAGGGAAATATTGGAATGTATTACTGCCTATGTCAACTGCTGTTTGAGCTTCAACAGTAAATCCTTTTGCGATGGATAAGTGAGCTCCTATATTTATCATGTGTTCTCCTAAGTTTTCTTTGAATTTTTCTCGGAATTATAATATCATAAAATAAGATGCAATGCTAATCATATTATGAAATAGGAGGAAAATTATGACGCATTTAGAAAAGAGTTATGAGTTGAAGGCACAGACTGTTATCAAACAATTTGCAAAGAGAAATATCGAGGGTTATTATTGTGCGAACAAGGATGAGGCTTTAAAACTGACACTGGGTTTCATTGAAGAAGGTAAGAGTATTAGCTGGGGAGGTTCCAACACCATAACAGAGTTAGGCATTAAAGACCTATTGGAAAACGGTAACTATGTGTTGGTAGACAGAGATAAATTCACAGGTGAAGAAAGAACCATTAAGATGCGTGAGGCGTTTTTCTCAG
The DNA here is from genome assembly GCA_019084435.1 of Dethiosulfatibacter sp. Next base: position 197 of record JAHRFV010000159.1, on the reverse strand, counting down.
ATTATTATCTAACCAGTTCGAATGCTGTAACACAGGACGGCATGCTGGTCAACATCGATGGCAATGGAAATAGAGTAGCTGCTATGAGCTTTGGTCCCAAGGAGGTTATTGTAGTTGTTGGTATCAATAAGATTGTTCCTACTGTAGAATTTGCCGTGGAAAGAATCAGAAATTTCGCCACGCCTCCTAACGCCATC
>JAHRFV010000004.1 GCA_019084435.1 Dethiosulfatibacter sp. | reverse complement strand
TGTTCATGATAGTTATAGTATACACTATAGCGGGGGTAAGATGGTTTCAATTGGCCATCTTTTTCCTTTTTTTTGTAAAAAAACAGGACCCTCCGTTAAGAGAATCCTGCTTTGTCTAGGGGGCTATTTCCCGACAGCCCCCTCTTTTTTTGTAATTCTTAGCTGACCATCCTCAACCCTAACAATCAGATTGTCATCCTTTGTGATGTTGCCTTTCAGTATCTCTTCAGACAATGTATCCTCTATCATTTTCCTGATGGTACGTTGCAACGGTCGAGCCCCAAATACTGGATCAAAGCCTGCTTCTGCAAGCAACTCCCGAGCATCGTCGTCGACTTCTATACTGATTCCCAGCTCAGTCAATCTATTTTGTAGATTAACAGTCATCAATCCAACGATTTCTTTAATGTTTTCTTTGTTCAAAGAATGGAATACAATGATGTCATCTAATCGATTCAGAAACTCAGGCCTAAATGTTTTTTTCAATTCTCCCATGACGTTATCTTTCATTTTTTCATACTCATTTTTTTCTATATCCTTCTCTTCTCCGGAAGTAAAACCGAGAGTCTTTTGTTTCTTGATAGTGCTGGCACCAACATTGGATGTCATGATAATGATTGTATTCTTGAAATCCACTGTTCTGCCTTTAGAATCTGTCATTCTTCCATCATCCAGAAGTTGGAGCAAAATATTAAACACATCGGGATGAGCCTTTTCAATCTCATCGAATAGTATAACAGAATATGGTTTTCTTCTAACTTTTTCGGTCAGCTGACCTCCCTCTTCGTAACCGACATACCCGGGAGGAGATCCAACCAATTTGGATACCGAGTGTTTTTCCATGTATTCTGACATATCTACCCTAATGATGGCGTTCTCATCTCCAAATAATGCTTCAGCCAGAGCTTTAGACAATTCAGTTTTCCCAACTCCTGTAGGACCAAGAAATATGAATGATCCAATAGGTTTTTTAGGATCCTTCAACCCAACTCTAGCTCTCCTGATTGCTTTTGCTGTTGCTTCGACAGCTTGTTCCTGACCGATCAGTCTCTTATGTAGTATTTGTTCAAGATTTAATAACCTATCAGTTTCATCTGATGCCATTTTTCTGACTGGTATACCCGTCCAGGACGAAACAATCTGTGCAATATCATCATAATCTATAAAGGTATCATTGGTAGAAGATTCCTGTTTCCAGGATTTTTTGCGATTATCAAGGTCTTCTATCAATTCCTTTTCTTTGTCTCTTAGCTCTGCTGCTTGTTCAAATTTCTGCTTATTAATTGCCTCCTGCTTTTCATTGGATGTCTTTTTCAACAATTCTTCCAAGTCTTTTAAATCAGGTGGTGCTGTAACTGTTTTTATCCTTTGTTTAGAAGATGCCTCATCGATAAGATCTATTGCTTTGTCTGGCAAAAAACGATCAGCAATATATCTGTGAGACAGTTTTGCTGCAGCCTCTATGGCCTCGTCTGTTATTGTTACTTTATGATGGGCTTCGTATTTATCCCTGAGACCTTTTAAAATATCTATTGTCTCTTCTACTGTTGGTTCTTTAACTAATACTGTCTGAAACCTTCTCTCTAGTGCTGTATCCTTTTCAATATGTTTTTTATACTCATCCAAAGTGGTAGCGCCTATTGCCTGAATTTCTCCATTAGCCAATGAAGGCTTGAGAATGCTTGAGGCATCAATAGCACCTTCTGCACCACCGGCACCTATTAGAGTGTGTAATTCATCCAAGAAAAGTATGATATTACCGTCACTGATTATTTCATTCATAACATTTTTCAGTCTTTCCTCAAACTCTCCTCTATATTTGGCTCCAGCTACCATCCCTGCCAAATCTAAAGACACTACTGTCTTATTCTTTAGAATCTCCGGAACATTGCCGTCCACTATGGCTTGTGCAAAGCCCTCAGCTATTGCTGTCTTTCCAACACCTGGTTCTCCTATCAAAACTGGATTATTCTTTTTTCGTCTGCTAAGTACTTGAATCACTCTTTTAATTTCCTCTTGACGCCCGATAATTGGATCAATTTTACCGTTTTTTGCAGACTCATTAAGATTTTTCCCATACTTTTCAAGGTTCTCCAAGCTTTTATCTCTTTTTGTTGATTGGTTTATTGGTTGGTTTTCTGGTTTTCCATTCAACACATAACTTCCCAAATCATTCTGCAACATTTCAGAGGTCAACCCGAACTCTCGCAGCAGAATCGCAGCTACTCCTTCACCTTCAGCTACTATTGCCATCAACAGATGCTCTGTTTCAATAAAATCAAAACCGTATTTTGCTGCAAATTGACTTGCAAGTTCAATAATATTTTTTGTCCTTGGACTTAATGTAATACTATTAACATTCTCAGTGCCTTTCCCTACTATTCCAAAGATACCTTCTGTTATCTTCTCTTCATTTAAATTCCTTCCATGCAATATCTTGCCAGCAAGTCCTTCATCCTCGATTACCAGGCCAAGCAGTATATGCTCTGAACCCAATACTGAATGCTTAAATTCGAGTGCTTTCTTTTGAGCTATTTCTAAAACTTTTTTACTTGATGTGCTAAATTCCTTTCCAAACATTTTGTCACCTCTCAATTTATTTTATTTCTTATGACTTCGGCTCTTTTTATGTCTCTTTCCATGTCACTCATTTCCTTTCTGCTTATAAACTGTAAGCTTGCAGGTTGAATTTCAATGAAAAGTTTATCAATATCATTAATATTATTATCTGTTATCAGTCCTGATGTAATACCTAATTTAAGAAAAGATATTAATCTAACCGCTTCATCTGTGGATATAATTCTTGTATTCTTCAAAATACCATATGCTCTGAATATTTTATCTTCGAAGCTTATAGCGCTTTTTTTAAAAATATTTTCTCTTATTATTCTTTCCTTATCAGCAATCTGTCGAGTAACATGATCTATTTTCTTAATAATGGTTTCTTCACTATCCCCTAAAGTGGATTGATTGGAAATCTGATATAGAGATCCCAATGCTTTGGTTCCCTCTCCATAAACACCCCTGACGGCAAGTCCAAATTGGGCGATAGTAGCCAACACCTTATTGATTTCCTTGGTCATTTCCATAGCGGGCAAATGAAGCATGACTGAAGCTCTCAAACCTGTTCCCAGGTTTGTGGGACAAGATGTCAGGTATCCAATTTTTTCATCATAAGCGTATTTCAGTGAGTTTCCTAGCTGATTATCCAACTCATCTGCCTTTTCCCAAGATTTTTTGAGTGATAATCCTGAATCAAGAACTTGTATCCTTATATGATCCTCTTCATTGATCATAATTGTCTCATCTTCTTGTTCGCTCATTGCAAACCCGCTGATGTTTGGAGTATATAGTAAAGCTGGGCTTATAATATGTTTTTCAACCAGCATGGTTCTCTCTATGATTGGTATGTCCTTTATCTTGAACTCCGAATATCTTTTATTATCCAATGATTTCGTGACATCGTCATATACCAGCTTAGCTTCATCTACTCCTATCCTATTGGGAAATTTGTAGTTATCCAGATTTCTGGCTAATCGAATCCTGCTACTAACCACCACATCTCTGAACTCTCCGCTATTTCGCATCCACAATATCATAACTTTTCACCTCTTTACCGGTTTTCCATGTCTTTTATTTTATCTCTAATTTCTGCGGCCTTTTCATATTCTTCCAGGTCAATTGCTTCCTTTAGTTGATTCTTTAGCATTGCTAATTCTTCATTGGTCTTCATCTCGCTGTCATCTTTATTAGGTGTCTTCCCTATATGACTGTCATGACCATGGATATTCCTTATCAAAGGTGATAATCTACTCTTGAAAGCGTTGTAGCAATGACTGCATCCGAATTTTCCATATTTTCTAAACTCATCATATGTCATGTGGCATTCGGGACAGCTTAACGTTCTCTGTGTTTCTGGCTTATGATAATCTGATAAGAATCCTGACATGATGTTTTGAACCGTAAAAGGGTTATTCAGACCCGTATATTTCTTAGCACAAGTTTCACAAAGATTTTCTTCGATTTTTTGACCACTTACTATTCTTGTCAAGTGAATATTAGCGACATTTTTCCCGCATTCATTACATAACATACAATCACCCCTTTATATCAGAATCAAAAGCATTTCTTTCATGAAATCCGCTCTTATTTCGTTCCTTTCATTTTGAAATATTTTGCTTAATGCCCTATCACTAAAGACCCTGCTCATCAACTGCATCTCTCTTTTACTGATCAGCTTTTTTTCAAACAAATTTTTAATAATACCTTCCGCTTGTGCTTTTGTCAGGCTATCCCCTATGGTGTCCTTGAGTATTCTTTCGATGTGTTTATCGGGGTCGGTCTGAACTTTATAGATTTTTATATATCCACCGCCACCTCTTCTGCTTTCCACCACAAAACCCCGGTCATTACCGAATCTTGTCGTTAATACATAATTAATTTGGGATGGTGCGCAATTGAAGTGCTGAGCTAAAATATTTCTCTGAATCTCAATGCTGTCACTTTTTTCATTCTCGATAATCATTTTTATATAATCCTCAATGATATCACTTAGTTTTGCCAATCAAATCACCTCTGTTAATAGACTTTGACTTTCTTTGACCTTTGTGTTTATATTATAGCACTTGTTTTTAAAAAATCAAGTGCTATATTTATGAGCATATATTATATGAATTAGTTTACTTAAGTTTAATGATTTCAATTGCTCTCTGCAATTGAACATCCTCATCTATAAACTCAGGACCGTAAGAGGCATCCTCAGGCAGTTCAACGTACACATCAGGTTCAATTCCGATACCGTGTATATTGACGTCATTTGGTGTAAAGTATTCCGACACGGTTAGTTTTATACCTGATCCATCCTCAAGTGGCATGATTCTTTGTACAATCCCTTTTCCAAAAGTTTTTGTGCCAACAAGTGTTCCTGAAGCAGTGTCTTTAACAGCTCCTGCTAAAATTTCTGAAGCACTTGCACTGCCTTCGTTGATGAGGACTACCATTGGAACATCAATTTTTTTCTTGTCTGAATTATAATATTCTCTTTGCCCGTCTCTTGTTTGCGTATAAGTAATGATGGTTTCTCCCAATAATTCATCTGCAATCTCTGTAACAGATGTAATCAATCCGCCTGGATTATATCTTAAATCTACAATTAACCCAACCATTGCTTCTGTCGACAACGCCTTGAGAGCAACTTTAAAATCCTCATCAGTTTGTTGATCAAAGGTCGTAATTCTTATATAGCCAATATTATCTTCCAACATCTCATACTTGATAGTCTCTATTTTAATATTCTGACGGGTGATGACAACATCAAAGTTTAACTCAGTGCCATCTTTTTGTGTCCTGTTTATTGTTATTGTAACATCTGTTCCCGGCAATCCCTTCATAACACTTACAGCGTCAGACAACGTATCTCCTGTGTATTCAACTCCGTTGACCTTGAATATGAAGTCACCGGTTTTCAGACCAGCTTTATCTGCAGGTGTATCCTCAATTGGTGATACAACAACTATTTTATTGTCCTCTGTTACCGACACATAAACGCCAATACCGCTGTACTCGCCTTGAGTTTGTTCAATTAGAGAATTGAAATCCTCAGTTGTCAAATACTCCGAGTAAGGGTCCTCTAAAACATCCACCATGCCTTTCAAAGAACCTTCGAATATATCTGATTCATCTCTTTCGTATAAAAAATTATCTTTTAAAAATTTTGAAATGTATTCATGCTTTTCGTATTTACTCTCAAGCTCTCTTAAAGCATTGTATCTTTCAATAGGGATGATAATCTTATCGTCAGTCTTAAAACCTAGGTATGTAGTGCCTGCCAATGTAGCAGAAAATGTTATCAAAATTACAATTACTACTATGATTAGAGCTCTTTTTTTAGATATCATCATGTTCTCCTTGTGCATCACTATTCATCAAAATACCATGTAATTATATCACAAGTATCCTTTATTTTGTATTAATAAATTAATGGTGAATTGAAATAGTAAACGCAAGTAAAGGGTAAAAAGGCTGGAATAATCAAAAACCATTGATATTCATTGGATAGAAGATTAGTTTAAGGTAGAATTTTACTCAAAATAGAGGTAAAATAAAGCAGATAGCAGAC
>JAHRFV010000237.1 GCA_019084435.1 Dethiosulfatibacter sp. | reverse complement strand
TTGTTTACCGTGGTCAGAAACCTTACCCGAAATCGTAAAACGAAAAATCGTAGATACAAAAGGTGAAAATCAATCAGTAATCGCTTCTTAAAGAGGCGATTTTTTTTGATGTTGTCAAGGTGCTCTAGAATTTACGCTTACAAATCAAAGGATTTATTTTTCTGATACTTATACTAACACTAACCACCTCAGCTTTTTATGTCTATTCAGGTATGACTCTTTTTAATCCTAAGGATCTTGGTATATCCTATACCCCAGACGACTACTCAAGAGCGCTGAAAAAGACAGGAATGGAGATAATTCTTGATGGTATAACACTCTCATCTAAATCATATAATCAATCTACTGTTTTTCTTCTCGGTGCTATTGGTAATTCCGGACCAGACAAGAAAATGATTGAAGACTACAACTTTGAATTCTCAGATTATGAGAGAAGAACATTTATACTGACCAATCAAGAAGCCTCAGCATTTCTAAACGGTATCGCTCCCAGCTTCTTCTGGTTTGACAATATTCAAGTGAGAGCCATGCAAAACGGCAATGTGGAAGCTTCAAGCACAGTTAGTTACAAGAAGCTGATGAGTGAGCTTTACTCAGATGTTGCAGATAAGATCGCGTTTCCTCTGCCTGACAGAGTCAATATATACGGTATCGCATCAATAAGTGTGACCAACAACCAGCTGAGTTGGTATCCGGAAAGCTTCCATCTTGGTCCTATTCCCCTCCCTGAAAATTACTTGGATGACAAAACTATAAGAGCCGTGGAACCCTATCTTGAAAGATTATACACCGTTGTACCCGGACTAGAAATCATCAGTCTGACTGTCCAAAGTGGTAACTTTTCTATTGATGCTATCATCCCTCAGAAAGTTTTAGTGACAAAAAAGAATTAAGAAATGGTAAGCCTGTCACACCGAACTTTCCATTTCCTACTCTATGAAACCAAAAAGTATATCAATTACCTCATCATTCTCATGAAGTTGTAATACCTCAAGTAAAATTTTAGAAAGATGAATAGCTTGGCTGTTTTCCCATTTCTGAATTCTTGTCTGCGTCATGATCACCTCTTAAGTCAAGTATATACATTGTAGATACGTGTATCGACTGAAAGCACTTTCTTTATAACAAAAGGAGCAGCTGAGCTGCTCCTTTGCTTAACACCGTTCTGTTTGCCTTAAAGGCTTATAGAATAATGTTTTGTGTTATTGTTATTGCATTGGATATCCTGTTTGTGTTAGGTTCAAGATTATAACTTCAACATCATCTGCTGGGAATACATGAATGTAGTCATCTTCGATAAGATCTCCTAATTCTCCTACTTCAAAATCTCCATCATTGATTAAATATACAACAACATCATCTGCTAGAGTCAGTATATCACCGACTACTCTCAATCGTGAACCTTCGATAGATACAACTTGCTCGGTATTGCCTGCATTTAGAGCTTGAATTGAAGTTGCAGTAATTCTGCCATCAGTCAGTGTCAATGTTACTAAATTATCAACTATACCAACTGCTTGGTCATTATTTGCAACTTTAGTCAGGTAAGTCCTTTCAACGCCATCCACAAAAGCCTTCACTTGCTTAACAGTATCTGAGCCATCATAGTAGTCAATTACAGATGTTACAGCTGCATATATCGTATCACTAACTGGTTCATCAATAACCATCACTGCAACCTCAAAACCAGAGGAAGGTACTAGGAATTCAGCGTCTGTAATATCACTTAAACCATCAACATCTTCAACTAGCCAATCACCTTGATCTGTAAGAGTACCAACTGTATTAAACACTATTGTTGTATCTGTTACATCATAGTTGCCCACTAACATCTCATCTTTGTCATAATCTCCTGTTGTTGTAGTTACAGCACTTACTAACGTAACTTCACCGTCAGAGTTAACTTCATACTCAACTAAAGCACCTTTTGTCAATGATGTAGAAATTGTCAAAGCATTTGTATCTACATCTATTGTCAAATCGCCAAGGTCATCAGAGTCATCTGTGTCTTCTAAGTCTAAATTACTAATATCAAGATTGTAAACTACTACATTACCACTTGAATTAAACAAACGTACTCTAGCTGCTTTGTCAACAGTTACGTCACTGAACTCAGAAGTTAAAACTCCGTCAGCAAAATCGACAAACAAAGCATACCCTTCTGTATCAGGTGTATCATCAGCTAATGCCATAGAATAAACCTTACCATCTTTATCAAGTGTTAAGTCATAGGTTTTACCATCTGGTACCGCTACTAATTCGTGGTCTGAATTCAAGAAATCAGTTACAACTTTATTAAATGAAGAAACGGAATAACTTACTCCACCAAATACGCCTGAATGGAAATCAGCTGCTCTTGATGTATAAGCACCAGATACAACATCTCTAACAACCAATAGCTTAAGCACCTCTGGGTGACCTGTTACAGTCGCATCAGCATTTACTGATTCAGAAGCATAAACATAAACAAGATCATCTTCTTCAATATCAGCTAATGTAGTTGCATCACCTACGATTGTTAGATTAGCATCATCTAAAACATCATCGTCATCTGCATTTACCATTACTGGTAATTTGATTCCACTAGCACCGTTAAGCATCAACGGTCTTCTGACAGAATACTCGGTACTTATTTGCACTAGATTAAATTGCTCAGCCACAACGCCATATACTCCATCGTCATCGTAGATAACTCTTGCATAAGCAGATCCATCTTCTTCTAGTGTAAGCGCAGTTGTTCCGACTGCTTCATCTCCATTAAGGAACAATGCTGTAGAAGATGTTACAGAAAATGATTTTGTGTCTTCATCAGCATCTTCAATTACAAGTTTTCCTGAAGCATACTCTAAAACTTCACCAACGTACTCATCCGTATGTACAGTAGATACATAAGCTATTTCATCGTCTTGATTCATATAGTATGTTACAGAATGATAAAGATATGGTGTTAAGTCGATAACTGTATCAAGAGCTTCATCAGCATCATAAATATTTTCATATGTGAAATATTGATCTGCTCCAGTTAGTTTACTCATATCAACTTTAGTTCCAACTTTGTCGATTAAAAGCAATGCGCCTGTAGTTACAGGTGTTGCAACGCCATCTATAATCTCTACTAACTTCAAACCTAAAGCATTAAACAACATTTGCGCTACGTTGCCTCTGTCAGCACCACCAGTTTGAGCTGATGTTTCATCATAAAGACCTAGGTCTATCGCTTTGATTTTGTAGTTTGTTGGCCATGCGCCTCTTAGAGACTCATCAGTGTAACCCAATGCTCTAAGAATCATAGTAACCGCTTCATCAAATGATACAGTTGCTTCTGGCTTGAAAGTACCATCTGGATATCCTTGTACCAAGCCAATGCCTGATGCCAATCCGATGCTACCTGCTGCCCAATGTCCAGCTGTGTCGCTGTATGGAGCTGTTCCACCTGCTAATTGCCCGTATCCAAGTGCTTCAACTAGCAATTTTGCCATTTGTGCTCTTGTAACGAGTTGCAAAGGTTTGTACTCACCATCTGGAAAACCATTGACAACACCAAGAGCCATCAAGACTTCAACAGCTTCTTGATAATCTTCGCCAACAACATCTGCTGGCACATGACCATCTGCGAACGCGAAGCTGAATGATCCCAGTACTAATGCGATGACTAGTACTAATGAAAGAATTTTCTTCATGTTTTTGTTCCTCCTATAAATTTTTTTTGCGATTTAATCGCATATTTACATTCTAATACTATCACTAAAAGCAAGCGCTAATATTACATGTGTGTTACAATAATGATTTTTTACGGCTTAATTACAATAATTGTGTCTATTTTGCCGTCAAAATTACCATATATATCATATAGGCTGATTAGATCACCCTCATTGACTTCTGATTTGGTTATGCTTCCAATAATGTTATATCCGGTATCGGTTTTTGTTGCCTGATAGATGGTCAGATTACTTGAGTGTTCATAAAAAGTTCCCTGAATTTTTAACAGATTGTTGTCATAGAATTTCTCCAAAGGTAAAAAATCGATCTCCGGCTTGACCACATTAAACGATTGGACTCTGTCCTGTGTCATGTTCAATTTCAGAAACTGGTTTTTATTATTGTTCAATGCATTTAAAGATTCGGTAAATGTCGGACTACTATAGAGATAATCTGTCCTGCCATCTATCAGTGTCTGCCATTTGTGTACTCTGTCACCGTTGGCATCTAATACCATGGTGTTATCCATGACCACGCCATATAGGGTTGTGGGGTAGCTGACCCTGATACCCTCGTCTAGCAGCATCAGTTCCACATAGCTCCCATTTGTACTCTTGAGGATTCTGGCTTTGATGAACATGGCGAGCTTATCGTGGGTAATCTTAGACCATGAGTCATTGTTCTTGTAGAAAATAATGGTGTTACTATTTAATGAAGCGTTTGTGGCAGTTAGCTGTCTGGTCGTGTCATTGTAGCTGCCATCATAGCTTTGAAGTGTCATTTTAGTAGCATTTCCAATCAGATTGTCTCTCAGGTTGTACTTGATGACATTGCCAGCTGTCAGACCGAGATTAACCATTGTTGTTCTGCTGATAGTATAGCTCTTTGACTGCCCTGTATTGTCAAGTATATTGATGTCAAATATATCCTGGCTGTCGCTTTGGCTTAGAGAAAGAATAAAGCCATAACTATCGGGTTGTTGCAGATCTCTCACAACGTTGTATTTGACAACCTGGTTCAATGCATCAAGGTAAGCCTCCACGTAATAACCGGGTGCGAATGGCGTTGATGGCGTGTAGATATCGCTGTGATCGTAACGCCTGCCTCCTATAATACTGTAACCGTCTTTAGTATTGCTGCCGGTTACCGTCATAGCGCCCTCGACATGGTTCCTGACCACCTGCATTTCCAGATGGGTTTTTCTGAAATTCGGTTCATCGGTTTCATAGGCATAAACCACATCATTGATTTTGATATCATTAATGGTTGAAACTGCTCCACTAACCTCTATTTGGCTATAATTTGGCTGACCATCTGTTGTTGGTATTATCAAACCATTGAAATTGCTTCCACCGTTGTATTCTGCACTTGCAAGAAATATTCTAGTTGCCTTGGTTGCTACAACACCTTTAACACTCACGCCATTGCCACTTACTTCTTCATATACAACCTTTGCATTAGCGTTTAAAAGGGAATTGATCGATGCAGTTGCATTGTTCATGTTAATATCCGCACCCGCTGTATCGAAAGGTTTTCTATTGCCATTGGGGTCTTCAAGAATGATGACACTTCCTGTGATAGCTTTGACAATGCCGTTGAATTCCATGGTCCCTATATTCTTAAAATAAACTATCTGATCATTTTGATTATAGTATAATTCACCTGTGTAATAGAGATATTCTGAAAGCTGAGGATATAGGGTAGCATCGGTGATTTTGTCTTTAGTAATCTGGGCTTTTTCCTTATAACCGATATTGGTCAGAAGGGTTGTATCCTTTCCTTCCCATAGGTCTGTCTTGCTATTAACCGATCCCTTTTCCTGAAAGATTGTTCTGTAGACCATCAGAGCCATATCTCCTCTGGTAGCATCCTCTGCACTGATGGGAATATCATCGACTATGCCGAGATCTCCTGCCTTGACGAAATAATCGTATGGCCAAGATCCAGGAAGACTTACGTCTGTGTATCCCAGTGTTCTAACCACCATGGTTACGGCTTCTGAATAGGTGATGTTGTTGTCCGGTCCAAAGCTGCCATCGAGATAACCCTGGACAATATCAAATGCATTGGCTATATCTACGTATCGGGTTGCCCAATGATCGCTCATGTCTGTATAATTGCTTTCCATATTTTTCGCGAAATCACCATACCCCATCATAAAGGTCGCAATCTTAGACACCTCTCCTCTGGTAATAGGTTGGTCTGGTCTGAAGGTGCCGTCGGGATAGCCGTTGATGATGCCGTAAGCCGATAGGAACTCAACCGCTTCCTCGTATTTTGTATCCTTTATATCTGAAAATTCGACAGCATAAGCAGAGCCTGCAGATAAGGCCAGTATCAATACTATCAATAGAATTATTTTTTTCATTACTCTCACAACCTTGCTATTTGTCTGGAACTGTGTAAACTTCTACCACTTACAGTATATATTATAATTGTACGGTTATTATTACAGTCGGGTTACGGTTTTTCAATAATGTCTTTTCTATTTTCATTATTTATTATATAATCCTTATTATTAATTGGTTTTTTTATAAACAGGAGGTATTATTATGACAGGTTCAGAATTGAACAGCAAGTTTCAGTTTTTATCATGTATGATCGGTGGAACACCTTTGCTGGAGATACAGTTTCGGTATAAGGGTGAGGATAGAACTATCCATGTAAAAGCCGAACACTATAACCTGACCGGGAGTATTAAGGATCGTATGGCCCTTCATATATTAAGGAAGGCTTATGAGAACAATGACATCAAACCATCGTCCAGAATAATAGAGGCGACAAGTGGCAATACAGGGATTGCTTTTTCTGCATTGGGAAAGGCCCTCGGTCATAATGTCACCATTTTCATGCCTGACTGGATGAGTTCCGAGAGAATCAACCTAATCAAGAGCTTCGGCGCAGATATTCGTCTGGTGAGCCAGGAACAGGGTGGTTTTTTGGGCAGTATCCGCATGTCGGAAGAATTGGCCCAATCCTTGGAAGACAGCTTCCTACCCTGCCAGTTCTCCAATCAGAATAACAGTGAAGCTCATTATTTGTCCACAGGCCCCGAAATCTGGCACCAGTTAAGAAACCAAAATCTGATTCCTGATGCCTTTATTGCCGGTGTGGGAACAGGCGGAACCATCATGGGAATTGGAAAATATCTTAGAGAGCAAAATCCGGCTATAAAGATACACCCTATGGAACCAAGCAATTCACCGACCATGTCAACTGGCTATAAGGTGGGTAAGCACCGAATACAGGGAATATCTGACGAATTCATTCCTGATATTGTAAGGCTGGATGAGCTGGATTCTATAATAGAGGTAGACGATGGAGATGCCATCATAATGGCGCAAAAGCTTGCCGGCCAATTAGGTCTGGGTGTCGGAATCTCTTCCGGAGCTAATTTTTTGGCTGCTTTGATAGCCCAAAATGATCTGGGTCACAAGCGTACTGTTGTCACCGTATTTTCAGACGATAATAAAAAATATCTCAGCACGGATCTGATGCGTGAAGAGCCGATAAAAGAAGGATTCCTATCAACAGACATAGAGCTGATAAGCTTCAGGTCTAGAAGATGTATCCGCTGTCATTCCGACAATAATGGAACAAATCTGACCGGTACCTCTTGTGGATGTCCGGTGTCGAGTTGTTGATTTAAGTGATTCCAAAGTGTTAATTTTTTAATGCTGTTATTGGCATAACATACACTCCATCATCTCTTAAGTAAGCGGCCTTACATATTCCACAAACTACACAAAGAACCTTTGGAGGCTTACCTCCATCATTTTTGATTTTATTTTTTATTTTTAACAAGTTAATCGCCGCTTCATCAATTTGATTGCTTCCAAGTTTTATTTCTATGGCAACCCAGTCTCCATTGTCTAACTCAACAACAGAATCGATTTCATCTCCATCATAATCTTGATAGTGATATATTTTTGCATTAAATGATTCAGCATAAATTCTTAAATCTCTCTCACATAAAGCTTCGAATAGAAAACCTAATGTATTTAAATCGTTTATAAGCATATCCTCTGATGCATTAAGTAATGCACATGCTAATGATGGATCAACAAAATGCCTTTTATCTAACTGTTTTATCCTAGTTGAAGATCTAATGTTTGAAGAAAAGGCCTTTTGATTTTCGATTAGGAACATTCTTTCAAATAGAGTCAAATAGAGCGAAATTGTATCATTATCTAAATCTTCTTCATCTGTTTCTTTAATATCTTTTTTTAATGTGTTGATTGATGCTGTAGTACTTTCGTTTCTTGCTAAAGATTTAAGTAGTAGGTTCATTTTTCGAGTATTCCTGTTAATACCTTCAAGTCTGTAGATATCATGATTAATAATAGCATTCAAGTATTCTTTTGCTATAATCGTATATTCTGACTCCTTACTATCTATGCTTCCTGGCCATCCACCTCTTATTATCAACATTATAAGTCTGTCTAACCTTATCTCATTTATAGCTATGTTTTTATATCTTTCATTACAAATATCTTCAAATGAAATCTGTCCTGATGAATCTCTTGATTCATATAAAGACATAGGCCTCATTCTTAACGTTGCTATTCTACCTGCACCACTATGTAATATACCTTTTTGAGCAGGAGTAGCTGAACCTGTTAAAATAAATTGACCTTTTTTCCCTCTTTGATCTACTTCAAATCTTACAGCGTCCCATATCTCAGGAACCTCTTGCCATTCATCTATTAACCTTGGTGAATCTCCTTCTAGCACTAATTTTGGATCTATTTTTGCTAGTGACTTATTTTGAAAATTTCCAGAAGGGTCTCCTAAGTATATTCTGCTGTTACTATGAATGTTTGCTGTCCAGGTTTTACCGCACCATTTAGCACCCTCTATACATACAGCTCCAAATGTATTTAAATACTTTTCTATTACTTCATCAATTATTCTTGGTAAATATTTTTGATTATCCATTTTGTTAGTCACCTCAACCCTATTATAAAGCAAATCGGTTATTTTTGCAACTTTCATCCGGTAGTTTTCCTTCTTTTCATTCGGTCATTTTTCTTATTTTCATTCGGTTATTTTTTCCACTTGACGAAGCTACCCCAACCATATATAATCGTTATGTTAATAAATTGATTTGAATGCGTTAAGGACTTAAAAAAAAACCCCTTTTTTTGGTCCTTATTTTATTTTGAAGGAGGAATTACATGTCCAAATATGTTTTTGTCACCGGTGGTGTCGTATCATCCCTGGGAAAAGGTATCACGGCCGCTTCACTTGGGCAGCTGTTAAAAGCAAGAGGTTTTAAGGTCACTTTGCAGAAGTTCGATCCTTATATAAATGTAGATCCCGGGACTATGAGCCCCTATCAGCATGGTGAAGTGTTTGTCACCGATGATGGCGCTGAGACAGATTTGGATCTGGGTCACTATGAAAGATTCACCGATGTCAACCTGACAAAATACAGTAATATCACAACCGGCAAGGTCTACAGCAATGTCATCAACAAGGAGCGCCGAGGAGATTATCTGGGGGGAACCGTTCAAGTCATACCCCATATCACCAACGAAATCAAGGAAAAAGTCATCACAGTCGGCAGAGAACAGGATGCTGATGTGGTTATCACAGAAATCGGTGGTACTGTTGGCGATATCGAGAGTAATCCATTCCTGGAAGCCATCAGACAAATCAAGCATGATGTGGGCAAGGAAAATGTAATCTATATCCATGTCACACTTATTCCTTATCTATCAAAAGCTGGCGAACTCAAAACCAAGCCGACCCAGCACTCTGTCAAAGAGCTGAGAAGCATCGGTATTCAGCCTGATATCCTTGTGTGCAGGGCTGAAAAGCCTATTGGCAAGTCATTGAAAGAAAAAATTGCTCTGTTTTGTAATGTTAGCGAGGATGATGTCATAGAAAACATTGATGCGGACAATCTGTATGATGTACCATTAATGCTGGAAAAAGAGGGACTAGCTTCACTGGTCTGCAAGTATCTGAATCTACAGGATTCAGAGCCGGATCTGGAAAGCTGGAAAGCTATGATTGAGAAGATGAATCGATCAGTGGGCGAGGTCAATATCGGTCTAGTCGGCAAATATATCGAACTGCGAGACGCCTATCTCTCAATAGCTGAATCTTTGAAGCATGCGGGAATCGCCAACGAAACCAATGTCAACATCCATTGGATACACAGCGAGGCATTGACCTGTGATAATTATAAGGAAGAACTGAAGGGTCTTGACGGTATTCTGGTTCCGGGAGGATTTGGTGACCGAGGTATCGAAGGGAAGGTTCTGGCTTCAAGATATGCAAGAGAAACAAAAACACCATTTTTCGGAATCTGTCTGGGAATGCAGATGGCTGTCGTAGATTTTGCCAAGTATGTTGTTGGTTTGGGCGATGCCAATTCCTCCGAATTCGATGAGAGTAGCACAAATCCTGTTATAGATCTGATGCCGGATCAAAAAGACGTATCCAACAAAGGTGGTACTATGAGACTAGGTATCTACCCATGTAAACTGGCACCTGGCTCCATAGCAAGAGAAGCCTATGGTGAGGATCTGATATACGAAAGACACAGACACAGATATGAGTTCAACAACCAGTTCAGGGACGTTGTTCAGGCCAATGGGATGAAAATCACCGGCTTGTCACCCAATGAGCGTTTGGTGGAAATAGTTGAACTGGAAGATCACCCATGGTTTGTCGGGGTACAGTTCCATCCTGAGTTTAAATCCAGACCGACAAGAAGCCATCCATTGTTTAGGGAGTTTATAAAGGCCTCAATGAAATCAAATAATCAATAAAAGAAACTATGATACATAACATGCAAATCATGCGACACGAAATGTGTTGCATTTTTTTGTTTATACTTTAGTTTAAAGTGCATCAATTCATTATTTTGGGGTATAATATGAGTAATTAATATTCATTAATATGATGAAAGGTGGATCGGGTATGAAGGTTAGGAGAAAAGTGTCAGTGATTTTATGTGTTGTTTTGATATTAGTGATGATGTTGAGTTCCTGTGGTACAAAGGGTAAAGAGGTTGTCATCTACACCTCGGTGGACCAGATTTTTGCAGAGGATATCTTGAAGGAATTTGAGGAAGAGACAGGAATAAAGGTCAAGCCTGTATTTGATGTTGAGGCCACAAAAACTGTAGGTCTGGCAAATAGGGTTATCGCTGAAAAAGACAAGCCTCAAGCGGATGTTTTCTGGAGTGGTGAGTTTATCATGACAATCGTTCTGGCCAATGAAGGTGTTCTGACACCGTATGCTTCGCCTTCTGCTAGTGATATTCCATCGATCTACAAGGATCCTGATAATCTTTGGACCGGTTACGCAGGAAGGGCAAGGGTTATTTTTGTCAATACTGACCTCTTGACACCTGACGAGTACCCAACCTCAATCTTTGATTTTCTGGATCCAGATAGAGACCCGTCTCAGATGGCTATAGCTCAGCCCATGTTTGGAACAACAATGACCCAGGCTGCTGCACTTTACGCCTATCTTGGAGAGGAAGAAGCTAGGGACTTTTTTGAGCAAATTGAAGCTAGAGGTGTCAAGGTGGTTGATGGCAATTCTGTGACTCGGGATATGGTTGCTGCAGGTCAGATAGCCTTTGCTTTAACCGACACCGATGATGCCTGCATATCTGTCAATAAGGGGGATCCGGTGAAGGTCATTATTCCAGATCAGGATGATATGGGTACACTGGTTATTCCCAATACGGTGGCAATGGTTAAGAGTGGTCCTAATCCTGAAGAGGCTAAAGTATTGATCGACTATTTGCTTTCCAAGGAAATGGAGAAAAAGCTCATTGAAAGGGGTTGGAGCCATATACCGGTTAGACCAATTGACATTGAGACAGCCTGTATTCCAAAGGGTGAAATTAAGAATATGAATGTAACATTCGAAGAGATTTTCGATTATAGGGATATGGTCAACGAGCAAATGACTGAGATTTTTGTGAAGTAGGTAGATTTGCATGATAGGAACAAGGCAATTGATTCTTTTTCTGAGAACATTGTTTTACAGCGCAGGAACCGGTGCACTGGTCATGATTAATGGTGCATTGGCTGCCAGTGTGTTATGGACATTCAGGCAAAACACATTGACACGTCTATTGAAGCCACTGTTTATTTTAAGCTGTGTCATGGTTTTTGTGCCCCCTTATGTCCACGCCTTGGCATGGGCTGATTTGTTTTACCGATATGGTATTGAGGGATTAGCTGCCAGCCTATGGGTCATGGTCATGGCTTTGCTCCCAATGGGTCTTGGATTCTCACTGCTTGGTTTCTATCTGGTGGAGGATGCCATGGTCGAGGCTGGTAGGACTTTGAATAGAGATTCTATTGTTATGAAGACTATTATCCTTCCAATTGCTTTGCCTGCAATGATTTCTGGGATGGTTTTCGCATTTTTATGGACTATTCACGATTTCAGTGTTCCATCACTATTTTTCGTCAATATCTTTTCCTTAGAAATTTTTGCAAAATACAGCGCCACCAATCATCCTTTTGAGCCATTCATATTGTCATTGCCGATGATAGGGGTTGCAACAATCATGATAGTTTATGCATCCAATTACTCAAAAAAATTGATGATAGGACTCAGAAAAGGCCAGACCAAGGAGTCTTTGCCATTAGTTATGCCTATATGGTTCAGAATCCTTCAGATTTTTGCTCTCGCCATATTGATTGTACAGATTTCCATACCTGTGGTTTCATTGATTATAAAGGTAGCCACACCATCAAATATCTGGATTTCTATCCTCCAAGCCCGCCGTGAGCTTGGCTTTACTCTTCTGTTATCCACTTTAACCGCAACCTTGTCTGTCATTGTTGCTTTGTTTCTGGCGAAAAATGTTGATAGAGTAGAGAGCAGATACAGGCTTCCCATGTGGGTATGCATCCTAATCCCATTGGCCATCCCTGCGCCTTTGGTAGGAATAGGTCTTGTGACACTTTTCAGCCAGCCGGGAATGGGGTTGATTTATGGAACCCTATGGATGCCTGTTTTGGCTAATATGATACGCTTTGCACCACTAGCATTTATTACTATGTCTGTGCAGCTAAAGAGAATGGATCAGGGACTTCTGGATAGCGCTTCCGTGTTCCAAAAAAACAGGATACACGGATTTGTCAGAGTCTATCTTCCTATGATGCTACCCGGTATCATAGCTGCATTTCTGGTTGTCTTCATTCTGACAACAGGAGAGCTTGGAGCCACACTGCTAGTGTCACCACCGGGGAGAACCACACTGACAATGAGAATCTACAATTATATGCATTATGGATCCTCGCAGATGATAGCCGGTCTGTGTCTGACTATGCTGGTCTCGTCTTTGTCAATCGGTTTAATTGTATACAGATTATTTAGGAAAACGGGAGGTGACCGATGAATCAATCATCAGTTCTTTTAAAAATAATTCAACTCAACAAAAGCTATGGAAATCAGAAAATTCTGGATAATATCTCTTTTGAAGTAATGTCAGGTGATTCGATTGCTTTAATGGGACCATCCGGTAGTGGCAAAACTACGCTATTCAGATTGATTACCGGTCTTGAAATCCCTGATAGCGGAGAAATCTATCTTGAAGACAAGCTAGTCACCAGCGCGAAAAAATCTGTTCCGCCATTCCACAGAAATCTTGGGGTAGTATTTCAAAATCCTGCATTGTGGCCACACATGGACGTTTTGAGTAATATTATGTTTGCCACGCAAAAAAATGATATCAAAGATATCCATGAGTTCGTAGATTTGGTCATCGATGAAATGGAGATTCGACCTTTATTGAAGGCCTATCCTTCAAGGTTGTCAGGAGGGGAAGCCCGTAGGGTCTCGATTGCTAGAGCCTTGGCCTCCAGACCCAAACTGATGCTGATGGATGAACCATTGACCAATCTTGATAGTGTTCTTAAGGGTAAAATGCTGGAGATGATAAAAAGAGTGACCCGAGAATTCGAGACCACTCTGATTTATATTACACACGACGAAACTGAAGCGAATTATATCTCCGATAAATGTTACCGATTGAGTAATGGTGTTCTTACCCTTGGATGAGCTTTTTTAGTCGCTCTATTGTTGTTTTTTTATTATCTTTAGCGTTATTTTGTTTTTTGATTTTATCATTCAAATAATCCCAGAGAGCTACTGTCAGATTGCTTTCGTTTATTGCCAGAAAGACAGAGGGTTTAATGGGTTTTGCCACCAAAACACCTAGATTTTCTTTTGCCACTATAACACTTTTGATATCGTCAGGATTTTCTTCAATATGCACCGAATAGTTTTTATAAGTTTCCAACAATAAAATTATATTAGTGATGTGAGCCTTAAAATCTTCTATTGTGTAATAAATATCGCCTTGTTGTACCATATCTGTAAAGGGGTACATGACAGTACCATTATGCAAATCGTTTTGTTCCGGAATCTTGATGATTTCGTGGATCTTATTGGTTTTTACCAGTTTGACAAAATTTTGGGTTCTGAGATGATAGTATTCTCTGACCATCTTGCGTTGAGTCTCATCGAGCCTAGCGCTTATTTTGTCGATGAGTATAGCCGGCATGCTCATAATCGACAATGGTTCTGATTTGATGATGGTGTTATATGATTCTTTTTCAAATTCAGAAAGGATTTGAAAATATACTTCCCTGTTTTGCGGAGTGAAAATTTTCATCAAAGGTCTGCACACAGTAAGGAACGCCTCAAACTCTTCCTTTAAACCGTCAATTATTTCTCTTTTTCTCGTAAAAAGATTGGATCCTCCGTCCTGTGATTCTCCAAATGAAGATCCTGATACTGCTACGACATCTGGTGATACAAACAGGGTCCTTCTAAAAACGCCGTCTCTTTTTTTAGGATAATAATAGGGTTCTATTGCCCCTGTCATGTAGAGAGGCATCCATTTGGCAACTGCAGACAGCATCTCATCCAGGTCCCTACTGACGGTATGTATGATCTTGATTCTGTTTCCCTTCATAATGACCTGTTTCATAAGGGCAGACCATTGCATTGTAAACTCAGCACTTCCTGTGAGCCATTCCATATTTTCATCACTGAACAACAAAAGTGTTTGTTTCTTGTTGCTCATTATTACATTAGAAAGAAAGGAAATAACAACCTGGCGTTTCCCGTTAATGCCGTAGTAGGCCTCTGTGTCTTTTTGATCAATCTTGATGATTTCACTTAGTCCATCACTGGTAGCATTCGACTTGCTGAATCTAAAGTTGGTGAACTCGTCCAAAAATCCTTCGAGTGAGCTTGTTTTTTCATCACTATCGTCTCGGAGCCATTCAGATATCAACACACTAAGATTGTCCTGATTCTTTGGCAGGTTCGCTTTCAATCCCATAGCGTCCTGCAGTGATGTCAATTGATATTTTTCGTTTAGGTTTTTAGAGAAATATGAGGCCATCTTGTCTATATAATCACCCCTTTTGACAGGCTTACGTTTCCCATTTCTCAACCTGCTGATATAGGATGCATCTAAAGTTGTATTTAAAGACAATAAGCTGTTACTTGTTTTCGTCATGTTCATCAAAAAATCCAGTTTTTCCGAAAATTTCATTTTATCACCGCCTGAAATTAATTATATCTTTCATCAAATTATTTATCAATATTTTTGTCATGATTCATGCCAAAAATTTGTCAATGACAAATATTCGATCAGTCACTTTTTGATGTGTTATTGTAGTATAATGATTTGCAGAGGTGGTAATGATGGTGTTTTTTATCAGACTTAAAATCGGGTTTTTCGAGACAAAGTTCTGCACAATGTCAGTCAGAGATAAAGCTGTTCGTCTGTATTCCGAGAATATGTATGAAGACAAGCAAACGATCATCCATGACGGTGAAATTCTCTCCATTGCAATCATAAATAAAGGTAGAAAAGCCACTGAAATAGAAATCCATTCTACTGAAAAAATATATGTCGGACATTGTATCGATACTAAGGACAAGGACGAAATCGCCAACGCTTTTTTAAGAGAGTTTGGCAGCAAGGTCCAAATAGAATGAAGCATAAATAACCACTTATAATAGGGTTATAAAAGGGGAAGAAAAACTGTAGATAAATCTGCAGTTTTTCTTTGGCGTCTATTAGGTCTTCATCATTGATTATCTAATTTCTTAATTTCACTTGTTCCAATCTCGTCAATTGCCTTTAACTGATATATAGCTAATTTATTTAACAATTGAATGCGTTCAGCTTGAATTATTCCTTGTTCTATCAAAATTGCATTATAACTTTCCATATTTGATAAGACTAATAATTGATTCAAAGTTGCATGATCTCTCATATTACCTATTTTACTTGAATTTTTGTCTCGCCATTGTTTAGCAGTTATGCCAAATAGAGCGACATTCAATACATCAGCTTCACTGGCATAGGTCATCGATATTTGATTAGGTGTTAATTGTGGTGGAATTAGATTTTCTTTTATAGCATCAGTATGAATCCTGTAATTTAACTTTGATATTTCACGATTAAGGTTCCATCCCAAAGATAATTTGCTGCTCTCATTACTTTTTAACCTCTTATAATCTTTAATAATATAGAGCTTGAACTCCGCTGATATCCATGAAGCAAATTCAAAAGCTATATCTGAATGAGCAAAAGTGCCTCCATATCGACCCGATTTAGATACAATTCCTTTTGCATTCGTATTTTTAATCCACTTTTGTGGAGACAAAGTGAATGCATTATATCCAGCTTCTTTTCTAAACCTATCGAATTCGATAGGTTTAAAATCAGGATTGTGAAGTTGTTCCCACAATCCTAAAAAATCAATTGTATCCTTCCCACGCATCCAATTATTAATTACAATATACGGCTCATCACTTTTATAACGAGCAATGTCTGTTAGTGAAATATACTCATTTTGAAAATCTTCTGTATAAATTGATATGTCGATCCCTTTGGCATGAATTGTTTCTTTTATGGTTTTTTTCGCCAAAAAAACACCTTCTTTCTAAGTTTTTAATTCTTGTATAAAAGATAACATTATTTATAGCATACCATATTTTACTTATTCTCGCATTGTTGTAATGTATAATCTTAATTAACACCTTTAATTTCCCTACAGTTTTTCTTTGAAATTTTTCTTTGTATTATTCTTGTTCTTATGTTATATTATTGAGGTAATATAATTAAAATATATACCATAGGAGTGGTCAATATGTTGGAGATAGTAATAATGGACAATGTTATATGTGCCGCTTCAAGGTGTTTAGATAACTGATTCGCCTGCTTGTTAGACGTTGATTTATCAAGCCCCTTGAAGCAAAAACAACAAGGGGTTTTTTGGTGTCTAAAATTAGGAGGAACAATGATAGAAACAACAAATTTAAAAGAATGGGGTCTCGATGACTTCGTTTTGAAACAAATCAGCCAAAGTGAACTTTCTTTCTTGGGAAGAATCGTCACAGAAGGCAATAAGATTTACAAAGTTATAACAAAAGAGGGTATGATAACTGGAGAGGTCTCTGGAAAAGCGATGTATGATGCTTCAGGAACAGATGACTTTCCGGCTGTTGGCGACTGGGTATTATTGGATCGACTGGATGGTCAATCCGGTAATGCTATTATATTGAAGGTATTGCAAAGAAAAAGCAAGCTATCCCGAAAAGTGGCGGGAAAAAGATTTGATGAACAGATCATAGCAACCAATATTGACACAATCTTTATCACCATGTCCGTCAATAATGATTTCAATATCCGCAGACTGGAGCGTTACTTGACCATCGTCTGGGACAGTATGGCGGTGCCGGTTATTCTGCTGACCAAAATAGATCTATGCCAGAACATTGATGACAAGATGCTTGAAATCGAGGAGGTATCTCCCGGCGTTGACATCATAACGACAAGTGCGGTTACCGGTGAAGGGGTCAATCAAATAACCAAATATCTTGGTCCAGGTAAAACAGTTGCCTTTATTGGCTCATCAGGCGTAGGAAAATCGTCAATCATCAATTATCTGAAGGGTGAGAAGATTATGGCGGTCAAGGAACTGAGAAACGACGACAAGGGTAGACACACAACCACACACCGACAGCTCGTCCCTATGGCATCCGGTGGTGTGATTATAGATACACCTGGTATGAGGGAAATCCAGATCATGGATGTGGAGACATCACTAGACAAGACCTTCACTGATGTTGAAGTGCTGGCTAAGAACTGCAGATTCAATAACTGCCAACACCAATCCGAGCCGGGATGTGCAATCAATGAGGCATTGGAAGATGGAACCCTCGACCGAAGCAGATGGGAAAACTACATCAAGATGAAAAAGGAAATAGACTATTTCATCAGAAAAACTGATAAGAAAGCTGAGAGTGAATACTGGAACAAGATTAAAAAAAGAAGTAAGCTGATAAAAGAGATTACTAGCAATGGAAGGAAGAAAAATTAAATATTTTGAGACATTATTAGACACCCTTTTGATTTAAAGGGTGTCTTGAATTTCCACCTCAAACACTTCACCATTTATGCTGACTCGGAAGTATCTTTTTTGATTTTCAAATACACCAATCATCTGCAGTATCCTCTCTTCTTGGACTCTGATCCGATCATGGGCGTCCTGCAATGAGATTTTCTGAAAACGGACTGTATTACCAGGCTTCATCTGGGCCAGTTTTGGAATGTCTGTCGATATAACACTGGCGATTCTGGTATAACCACCTGTTGTCTGTCTATCTGCCATCATGATGATCGGTTTTCCATTCTTTGGAACCTGGATTGTTCCCTCAGTGATTCCTGATGAAAGGATATCAGCAGACGCTTTATGGGTTATCGGTTGACCATCGAGTCTTATCCCCATTCTGTCGCTTTGCTCTGTTATGGTGTACGTGCTGTTGAGAAATGTCTCGATGCTATCTACAGTAAAGTATTCTTCCTCAGTACCCATGATTACGGATAACACACTGTCATTCCTGTATACTGGAACCATGTCCGAAGGAATCATTCGAATCTGATCAAAGCTACTCGAAGTAATACTCAGCTCATCTCCTGATTTCAGTTTCCGTCCTTTAAAGCCTCCAAAACTACCTCTCAGATAGGTGGATTTACTCCCCATTACATTTTCAACATCAAAGCCTCCAGCTAGTGCCAGATAGGACCTTAGGCCAGATATAGCCGTACCCGACTTTAGAATATCACCTGCCTCTGCAATGACCGTCTCGTTTGCTCGGATTGACTTTCCATTGAGTGTTGGCAGCATATCCGCCCCTGTGACAGCAAAAGCTGTTTTATGCATGAACTCAACGGTTGCCCCGTGCATAGTCATTTCGATACATCCTTCATAACGATTGTTTCCAACTAAAATATTTGCTAATTGGAAAGAATATTTGTCTGTGGCTCCTGATACAGTCACGCCGTATTGTTGGTAGCCCATCCTTCCTCTATCTTGTATGGTTGATAGCATGCCAGGTGATATGATTCTAATTCTGTTCATTCTGTCACCTTCATCTGGTCGAAATCCTTCTCTTCAACCTTAATCCTAAATGTGCCCTGCCTGATTTCTTGACAGATTGTTGTATACTCTTCATTTGTAACAGGTTGAAACTTGATATACTGGCCTGCTTTGAATAGAGTAGGGGGAGTATTTTTCCAATTAAAAAGTTCGACAGGGGTATGACCTATTATTTGCCAGCCTCCCGGACTGTCTATGGGGTAGATCCCTGTCTGATTGTCGGCTATACCAACAGAGCCCGCCTTTATCCTATGTCTTGGCTCGATAAGCCTTGGTGTTCTGATTCTTTCTGACAATCCACCCAGATATGGAAAACCCGGTGTAAAACCTATCATGTGAATCAAATAGGCCGTCGAACTGTGTATTCTGATGACCTCTTCTTCTGTCAAATGATTGTATGAAGCCACAAAAGACAAATCCGAACCTGAATCTCCGCCATATAGGACTGGAACACGAATAATCATCTGTTTGTCTGATGACAGGTCATTTACGGTGTGTTCCAATGATCTGATGGTCTGGCATAAAGTTTCATAGTCTTCAATCAGTGGATCATATTGTATCAACAATTGAGTGTATGACGGAATTAGGTCTTCAATACCAGCGAAATGCTGATCGGTGATCTCAGCAGCAAGTGCTGTGATTTTTATATTAGTCTCCTCATTGATGCTATCGCCAAGGGTAATCAGTATTCCTCTATCACCTGATGGTTTTATTTTCATCTTAATACCCCGCCCTAATAGCCTGACTTAGCTTCTTAGCAAGCAAAACGGCTTGTTCGCCATCACCATGAACACAAATGGTGTCTGGTTTTATATCTATATCAATTCCATCGATTGAAGTTACTTTACCTTCATTCAGCATTCGCATAGCCCTGCTGACACAGGTATCAACATCTTCAAGTACAGAGCCCTTGGTTTGTCTAGAAACCAAAGTCCCATCACTGTTATAGGCTCTGTCTGCGAATACCTCATTCAAGTACTGGAGTCCTGAATCCTTTGCGGCTTGAATCATCGGTGAATTGTATAGACCGATAAATATGATTTCTTTATCGATTTGATATATTGTGTCTGTCACGATTTTCGAAATCTCGTAGTCTATAGAAGCCATGTTGTATAAAGCGCCATGAAGCTTGATGTGGTTCAGTCTTACGCCTGCTACCTTTGCAAAGGCCTCAAGTGCGCCAATTTGATAAACAACAAAGCTTTTTATTTCTTCAAGAGATACCGACATGGGCATTCTGCCAAATCCTTCTTTATCTGGGAGTCCGGGGTGAGCACCTATCTTTACTCCCATCCGAGCAGCTGTTTCCACAGTTTTCATCATAGTTGTCGCATCACCTGCATGGAATCCGCAGGCTATATTGGCGGAGGTGATGTATGGCAATATTTCCTCTTCATTTCCCACACCTTCACCCAAATCGCAATTTATATCCACAATCATTTGAATCCTCCTTTGCATGCTTGGATCAATAAAAAACCGCATTGATCTATTGTCAGATTAACACGGTCAGACTTCTTTTTATATCATTTTCTTGGCAAATCTGAAAATTTGGTAAACCTATCAACCCATGACAACTCAACTGTTCCCACAGGACCATTTCTGTGCTTGGCAATGATTACCTCTGCGATACCTTTCTTCTGATAGTTTTCTTCTTCCAGACCCTCCTTGTCGCGATAATACTCATCACGATAAAGAAACATGACGATGTCTGCATCCTGCTCTATTGCACCTGATTCTCTCAAATCCGACAATATCGGTCGATGGTTTTGACGCTGTTCCGGTGCTCTGGACAGCTGAGACAGTGTTAAGACGGGGCAATCCATCTCTCTTGCCAAACCTTTCAGACCTCTAGAAATGCTTGATATCTCCTGTTGCCTGCTTTCGCCTCCATGGCCCTCCATTAATTGCAGGTAATCCACAATAATCAGATCCAGACCCTTTTGGGTCTTTAGCCTTCGGCACTTGGATGCTATCTCGAAAAGTGTGATGCCCGGTGTGTCATCAATATATATCTCAGCATCGGATATGACACCACTGGCGTAGGTAATCCTTTCCCAGTCCTCATCATCCAATCTGCCTGTTCTCAGTTTGTTGCTCTCCACAAGAGATTCCATGCTAATAATCCTCTGAACCAATTGTTCTTTGGACATTTCCAATGAATAGATGGCTACCTTGGCCTTGGCTTTAATCGCTGAATTCAGAGCGATGTTTA
>JAHRFV010000027.1 GCA_019084435.1 Dethiosulfatibacter sp. | reverse complement strand
CTGATAGAAACAAGAAAGATTCCCATTCTATAGGCGTTATTCCAATCGATTCTATATATACGCCGGTTAATAAAGTTAATTTTCTGGTTGAGAATACAAGAGTCGGTAACAGAACAGACTATGACAAGCTCACGCTTGAAGTCTGGACTAATGGAACAATTGAACCTGAAGAAGCAGTTTCATTGGGAGCTAAAATTTTAAACGAGCATCTGAATCTATTCATATCATTGACTAACCACATTGGTGACGTCGAGATAATGGTTGAGAAAGAGGAAGATGAAAAAGAAAAAGTATTGGAAATGACTATTGAAGAACTAGATCTATCTGTTAGATCATACAACTGCCTCAAAAGAGCAGGAATCAATTCTGTAGAAGAGTTAACACTTAAAACAGAAGATGATATGATGAAGGTGAGAAATCTAGGGAAGAAGTCTTTAGAGGAAGTACAGAAAAAGTTAGCTGAATTGGGACAATCTTTAAAGGCATCAGATAATTAATCTGTGAAAAAGGAGGGTTAAGTATGGGTAAGCATAGAAAGTTAGGTCGTCAATCTGATCATAGAGTAGCTATGTTGAGAAATATGACAACAAGTATAATTGCACATGGCAGAATCGAAACTACTGAGACAAGAGCAAAAGAACTTAGAAAACTAGCAGATAAAATGATAACTCTTGGCAAAAGAGGCGATCTTCATGCCAGAAGACAAGCTCTTTCTTTCATATATGATAAAAATGTGGTAGCAAAGCTTTTTGAAGAGATTGCTCCGAAATATGAAGGTAGAAACGGTGGCTATACAAGAATACTCAAATTAGGACCACGTAGAGGCGATGGCGCTGAAATGGTAATAATCGAATTGGTTTAATCAGCAAGGATTAAGCAGCACGCGCGTCTGCTTAATCCTTTACCTATTCACAGTAAATATTAATCTATAGGTGATAATCGATAAGAAACAAGGGATTTTTGTGTTTTATCGCATGTTACTTATGCAGATCATTTTATACAGAATGGAGACTGATAATTTATGGATCCTATAATCAAAATAAGCAATGTTAGCTTTCAATACAGTCAAGAAGAAAAGAATGCACTCAATGGCGTCAGCTTGGATATCCAACCTGGCGAATTTGTTGCCATACTTGGTCATAATGGATCAGGAAAATCAACCTTGGCAAAACTGATTAATTCTCTTTTATTGCCTACAGAAGGCGAGATAACAGTTAAAGGGATGAATACCAAAGATGATAGTATGCTTTGGAACATACGCCAAACTGCCGGTATGGTATTTCAAAACCCAGACAACCAACTGGTTGCCACTATTGTTGAAGAAGATGTGGCTTTTGGACCTGAAAACCAAGGAGTAGACCCTCTTGAAATCCGGAAAAGAGTAGATGATTCCTTAAAGGCGGTCGATATGTATGAATACAGAAAGCGCCCACCCCACCTTTTATCTGGGGGACAAAAACAGAGAATAGCCATAGCTGGTGTTCTGGCATTGAATTCTGAATGTATTATTTTGGATGAACCGACTGCAATGTTGGATCCATCAGGCAGAAAAGAAGTACTGGAGACTATCAAGAGACTCAATAAGGACGAGAATAAGACAGTGCTCCTGATTACTCATTTCATGGATGAAGCGGTGCAAGCAGATAGGGTCATCGTTATGGATGGGGGCAAGATTCAAATGGAAGGAACCCCTAAAGAGGTTTTTGTCAATATTGAATTAATTAAAAAATTTGGGCTTGATGTGCCTCAAGTGACTGAACTTGCACACAATTTGATAGACGAAGGTATTGTGATGTCACGAGACATTATCAAGATAGAGGAATTGGTGGATGCAATATGTCAATAAAAATTGAGCAGTTATCGTTTTATTATAGTCAGGGAACTCCATTTGAAACAAAGGCGCTGAATGATATCAACATGGAAATCAAAAATGGCGATTTTGTAGGCATCATTGGACAAACCGGCTCTGGAAAATCCACTCTTATACAGCATTTTAACGGATTGATACTTCCAGAAGCAGGGACTGTGTTTATTGATGGCAATAATATAAAGGATAAAAAAATAAAGCTTAAACTGATCAGACAAAAGGTTGGTTTGGTTTTTCAATACCCTGAATATCAGTTGTTTGAAGAGACGGTATTCAAAGATGTGGCCTATGGTCCTATCAATCTGGATTTGGATGCGCTTGAGGTTGAAAGAAGAGTCAAATATGCCTTGGAACTGGTTGGATTTGATTACGATAGCGTTAAGGACAAATCACCATTTGATTTAAGTGGAGGCCAAAAAAGAAGAGTTGCCATAGCAGGTGTTCTGGCAATGAAGCCTGATTATCTAGTTTTGGATGAGCCAACTGCGGGATTGGATCCTTCTGGAAGAAATAAACTCTTAAACACAATTAAGAAATTGCATGAAAAGAAGATTACCATTATTCTCGTTTCACATAGCATGGAGGATATTGCCAGATTTGCTGATTACATCTATGTGATGTATCAAGGTCGTATTCATATGCAAGGCACACCACATGAAATATATAAGGACTCAGAGGAACTAAAAAGGATTGGACTGGGAGTCCCTCAGGTTGTTGACATTATGAAGGCGCTAAAAGCTAGAGGAATAAATGTTGATACAGATAAACTGACAATAGCAGACGCCACCGAAGAAATACTGAGAGTCTTAAGGAGTAAAAAAGATGCTTAAAAACTTAACGATAGGTCAGCATTATCCAGTTGAGTCTAAAATACATGATTTGGATCCAAGGGTTAAGATTATGGTCACTCTGATTTTTATTGTTTCGCTTTTTCTGATCAATAAATTTCAAGCCTATCTATTAGTTTTTGTATTTTTAGGTATAGTGATTAAAATGTCTCATGTGCCATTGAAGATGGTTATCAGAGGCTTAAAACCGATATTGATCATCATTGGTATTACATTCGTTATCAATCTGTTTATGACGCCAGGGGAAGTATTGTACCAGCTTGGACCTCTGGATATCACAAGAGAGGGAATCAGACAGGCAGGATTCATGGCCTTGAGGCTTGTATTGCTTATTATGGGTACTTCTATGCTAACCCTTACCACATCACCTATATTGCTTACAGATGGCATAGAGAGCCTATTGAACCCCTATAAAAGGATAGGACTACCGGCACATGAACTGGCAATGATGATGACGATAGCACTGAGGTTTATCCCTACACTTATGGAAGAAACTGAAAAAATCATGAAAGCGCAGAAGGCAAGAGGAGCTGACTTTGAAAGCGGCAATATCGTCAGAAGAGCCAAAAGTCTAGTGCCATTGCTGGTGCCTTTGTTTGTCAGTGCTTTCAGAAGAGCGGATGAACTGGCCATGGCAATGGAAGCCAGGTGTTACAGAGGTGGGGAACACAGGACAAGGATGCGTGCCCTGTTGATGGTGCGAAGTGACTACTTTGCCCTGTTGATCACATTTATTTATGTAAGCGCTATAGTGGGCTCAAGATTCATTCAAATATAGTTAAAAAAGTGGTGATGATCGATTGGATGACTACAAGAACATAAGGCTTAAAATCTCATACAAAGGGACCTGCTATCATGGTTGGCAAAAGCAACTGGGTAAAAATACCATCCAAGAGACCATAGAAAATACATTCCAATCGATATTTGGACAAAAGATTAACCTTATCGGATCAGGCAGAACTGATTCAGGAGTACATGCATTCAATCAGACAGCAAATTTCAAGACGGATTTGTCTGTTAATGCATTCAAGATTGGGCAAGCATTAAATTCCAAGCTGCCAAAAGACATCAGAATAAAGACGTCAGATGAAGTAGATATGGGATTTCATTCCAGGTTCAACGCTATAGGCAAGACATATATTTACTGCATATACAACAACAGAACAGCCAATCCACTTATAGATGATTATAGTTATAAGGTTGTCTACAAATTAGATATTGCTGCAATGCAAAAGGCCGCAGAGCAGTTCAAAGGAGAACATGATTTCAGCGGTTTCACGGCTAGCGGTTCAAGTGCTAAAACAACCGTCAGAAATATTTACGACATAAGGCTCATGCATCACCATCATTTCTTGGTATTGATGGTGACCGGAAATGGGTTTTTGTATAAGATGGTCAGAAATATTGCCGGTACCCTCATTGATGTTGGACGGGGACGTATATCGGCAGATAGTATTGGTGAAATAATTCTTTCACAAGATAGGGATGCCGTTGGACATACGGCTAAATCTCAAGGTTTATCCTTGCTAGATGTATATTATGACAACATTGATATGAATGCATTTTTAAATACAATGAATAATGAAAAAAGCCTTGACACAATAGTGTCACTATTATAAAATACCTTAGTGTATGTAAATAAGAATTCCTGCCCCGGTGTTCTTATAACAGATAAATTTAAATTCGTAGAGATTGATAAAGGAGGGAAAGCTATGAAAAGTTACATGGCTAAACCTAGTGATGTACAAAGAAAATGGTATGTAATCGACGCTGATGGAAAAACATTAGGAAGACTTGCTACAGAGATCGCGACAATTCTTAGAGGAAAACACAAGCCTATATATACACCGCATATAGACACAGGAGATCATGTAGTTGTTATAAATTGTTCTAAGGTTGTTTTAACAGGAAACAAATTGGATCAAAAGATGAGAAGACACCATACAGGTTATCCTGGTGGACTGAAAGAAGTGACTTATAGAGAATTCATGAGTAAGACTCCTGACAAAGCGGTATACCTGGCTGTAAAGGGAATGCTTCCTAAAAACAAATTGGGAAGACAAATGATGAAGAAGCTAAGAGTATATGCAGGCGCTGAGCATCAACAACAAGCACAGCAACCTGAAATTTACGAGGTATAGTTGAAAGGAGGATATGATGAAAGCTCAGTATTATGGAACTGGTAGAAGAAAAAATGCTGTTGCAAGAGTGTTTTTATCACCTGGCACTGGTAAAATAGTAATTAATAAAAGAGACATAGAGAATTACTTTGATTTTGAGACACTGAAAGTTATTGTTAAAGAACCTTTGATGATTACTGATACGATTGATAAGTTTGACGTGGAATGCACAGTTAAAGGCGGAGGGTTCACAGGCCAAGCCGGAGCTGTCAGACATGGTATATCAAGAGCTCTGTTGGAAGCTGATATTGATTTAAGACCTATTCTTAAAAAAGCAGGATTCCTTACAAGAGACTCAAGAATGGTAGAGAGAAAGAAACCTGGATTAAAGAAAGCCAGAAAATCTCCACAATTCTCAAAAAGATAATATTATGCCATACCGGGCCGGCTTTCAGTCGGCCTTTACTAATTTAATAAAGTGTTTTCTTGGTACCCACTATAAAAAACAAGAAATGAATATAATTGTTCATTTTTGTAGGTACTCCAGAAGCATTTAGAAATGTTAAGGGAGTTTTTTTATGAAAAAGATCACAACGGATTATTTAGTTAAAAGTGCGATAATTGCCGCTTTGTACATAGCGGTAACTATTGTTTTTCAAGCGGTGAGTTTTGGTCAGATACAGTTCAGGATTTCTGAGATCTTTGTATTGTTTGCTTTTATTGATCCAGCGTATATGATTGGATTGACATTGGGCTGTGCAGTAGCTAATTTCTTTAGTCCTTTTGGTTTGATAGACGTGGTTTTTGGTACTATGGCGACTTTTTTAGCCCTGCTATTCATCATCCTTGTCAGAAGGAAAATGGGGATGGGTGTGAAATCATTATTTCTAGCCAGTCTTGGACCTGTGATAACCAATGGAGTAATAATTGGATTTCAGCTAAACTATATGCTCAATCTGCCTTTGATACCCTCAATTATTTTTGTGGCTTTAGGAGAATTTGCAGTGGTTTCGGTCATCGGCACACTTGTTTTCAAGTCCTTGATTGTAAAGACTAAATTTATTGAGTTGATCACCATTAAGTAACCGGAGACAGCAATTCGCTGTCTTTTTTTTATACAAGTAAAATGATATAATGAGTTTATTAAATACAGGAGGTGCAAAATGAGTATAATCAGTTGTTTTTTGATGCCCCATCCGCCATTGATCATTCCGGAAATCGGAAAAGGAGAAGAAAAGAAAATACAAGACACCATTGACTCGATGGATAAAATAGGAATGTTGGTTGCAGAATACAGACCGGACACAATAGTCGTCATAACACCTCATGGTAATCTATTCAGAGATGCTATCTCGGTTAATTATGACAAGCTGCTGATAGGTGATTTTGGTTCCTTTGGACATAGAAATATCAGCCAAGAGTATATCAACGACAGGGAATTTGCCGACGCTATAGTTGAAGAAGCAACAGACAACAATATACCTGCAGCGTTGCTTGATTATAATCTAAAAAAAGAATATATGCTTGATTCCAGACTGGACCACGGAGTATTGGTTCCCTTGCATTTTGTAACAAAGTATTATAAAAGCTTTGATATGGTACATATTACATATGGACTCCTGTCAAATATGGATCTGTACGGCTTTGGACAAGTGATTCAAAACATATCACATAAACTAAACCGTAGAGTTGTTGTAATTGCCAGTGGAGACTTATCACATAAATTGACGCGGAATGCACCATCAGGGTTTTCAGAATCCGGACCGTTATTTGATCAGCTGATCATGAGACGTTTGAAGGATGACAACCGAATTGACATTATGACAATCGATAGTAAATTCTCAGAAAAAGCTGGAGAGTGTGGCTTAAGATCAATTCAGATTATGATTGGAACTCTTGACGGGTTGGCTACAACGAACAAGGTTTTCTCTTATGAAGGACCATTTGGTGTGGGATATGGTTGCGTTGAACTTACTGTGACGGGAAACCAGAGTGATAAAAGTATATTACATGAAATAGACAGGAAGAACAATGCGATTAAGGCTGAAGTCAGAGAAAAGGAAGACGAATACGTCAGGCTGGCAAGAAAGACACTTGAGACTTATGTGATGGATAAAAAAAGAATCACACCAGATGCAAATGTCTTGGATAAGATCTTGCTGACAGAAAAAGCTGGTGTGTTTGTATCTCTAAAGAAAAATGGTGAGCTCAGAGGATGTATCGGGACCATAGAGCCTACCCAAAACAATATAGCAGAAGAGATTATTAACAATGCGATCAGTGCGGGGATTTATGACCCGAGGTTTAAACCGATAGATGAAGATGAGCTTGACCAACTGATTTACTCAGTGGATGTTTTGATGAAACCCGAAAAAGTTAGCACAAAAGATATGCTTGATCCGCAAGAATATGGTGTAATTGTCAGCAAAGGACATAAAAAGGGCTTGCTGTTGCCTAATCTCGAAGGAGTGGATACAGTGGATGAACAGCTGAGAATAGCTTTAAGAAAGGCTGGAATTAATTCGTGGGAAGATTATAAGATGGAGAGATTCAGGGTTGTCCGACATCACTAGGAGGAAAAAATGAAAACCGCGCTATATTGGGAGAAAGAAAAAGATAGTGTCAGATGCCGGTTATGTCCTCATCTGTGCCTCATAGCTGATGGTAAGACCGGTAGGTGTAGAGAGCGAAAGAACATTGAGGGCATACTATACTCTATGAATTATGGTGTCATAACATCAATTGGACTAGATCCAATTGAAAAAAAACCACTCTATCATTTTATGCCGGGGACAACGATACTGTCTTATGGCAGTAGAGGATGTAATTTGAGTTGCAGCTTTTGTCAGAATTACCGAATTTCTTTAGAGCCCAATCCGCCATCAGTCATCATGTCACCAGAAGATGTGGTACAACAAGTTAAGGATGAAAATCTAACTTCGATTGCTTTCACTTACAATGAACCCACAGTATGGTATGAGTTTATGCTGGACACAGCCAGATTGGCTAGAGAATCTCAAATCAAGACGGTATGTGTTACGAATGGATTTATCAATAAGGAACCATTAGAAGAATTATTAGGATACATGGATGCTTTTAACATAGATTTAAAGTCTTATTCTGATGTGTTCTACAGGAAAATCTGCGGGGGACAACTGGAACCTGTTCTTAGCACTATAGAAATGATTAGCGGAAGAGCTCATCTGGAGATCACGACACTTGTTGTGGAGAATGAAAATGATGATCTCGTGGAGCTCGAAGAGTTGTTTAAATGGATTGCCTCAATTGATACTGGTATTATCCTGCATTTGTCAAGATACTTTCCATCGTATAAAATGACCAATCCGGCAACGAAAACAGAAACATTGATTGAAGCCAAGAGGCTAGCTGAAAAACACCTAGACAATGTTTACATAGGCAATGTACCCGGAATAAGATAAAAGGCAGTGATTAAAAATCACTACCCTTTTCAATGACAACATCCATTTTGGATATTATATAATCATAACCACCTGTGCCGTGAGGTACAGTACAATGGCTACAGTCCTTGATGCCGCTGTTTTTGATGTAGTTGCCGCCACACTGGTCTTTCAGCATAAACAGCGGACAAAAGCAAAAAAGACAGTTGAATTTATCCTCTGGAATTCCTTTGTGGCAAGGGAAGTACTCGCAGCTCTTATTCTGTACAAATTTAAAGTTTTTTTCCATAAGACTCTCCTTGATTATACTGAATAACACTATAACAAAAAAAACAGAAAAACTCCATACATTAAACAAAAAAGATGCATTTAAGCCAAACGTTTCAATTTTATTAAAAATGAAGTTGTGTTATAATTAAATTGCTATATATTATAAAGATACAAATGAAGAAATAAAGGAGAATCCCATGAGTTTCTTTAACTATCTTGTTCTTGGAATCATATATTTTATAGCCAGTTCGACTTCGTTTACCTTTGGCATTGGTTACTTCACCTTATACAGACCTGTTTTTTCAGGGCTGCTGACTGGTGCTGCATTGGGTGATCCAATGCTTGGTTTGATGACTGGAGCCATTACCAATCTACTATTTATAGATTTCACATCTTCAGGAGGTTCCCTAAAGGGAGATCCATCTCTGGCAGGTATTCTGGCAGCCATGTTGGCTGTAAAACTGGACATCATGCCGGGAGCGGCCATCGCTATCGCATATCCAGTGAGTATGGTAGGGTTGGTTATCTGGAGATACAGGCTTACATATAATGTTAGATTCACAGATATATTAAAGAACAGCATCAACAAAAATCCTATAAAAGCTCTTAAAAGATACACAATACTTTTACCTCAATTGGCATTGTTGGTTGGCAGTATAGTTGCTACATTTATAACAGCTTTGACAATATTTTCATTGAGCGAAACATTCCTTGGATTGGTTCCAAAATTGGAGATTGTATTGAATACCACCGGTATTTTAATGGTCATACTAGCAGCATCATCTGCCATACTATGGTTTAAATACAAATATAATATCATATTGTTTTCTATCGCTTATTTGGTTTCGGTTTATTTTCACTTTGATACATATCTCGTACTGGTAGTCATACTAATCATTTCCGCACAGAAAAGAAAACCTATAACAAATGAAAAATATAAGTCTTCAACACTATCATCAAAACACCTTGTCAGATCATGGTCCACATGGATGAATTTCAATCACTCTTGCTACAATTATGAATTGCTTCAGGGAGCATCTTTTAGTTATAGTATGGTGCCAGTTCTGAAAAAACTATATCTTGGGAAAAAAGAAGAGAGGGAAAACTCAATTCGAAGACATTTTGAGTTTTTCAATACAGAACCCAACATCGGCACAGCTATTCATGGCTACATCATTCAACTTGAGGATCGAAAGATATCTGACAGAAGGATAACAGATGCAGATATAGCAGACACAAAAAAAGGCCTAATGGGAGCTGTTTCAGATATGGGTGATTCAACAACCCAAACTGTGCTAGCGCCTCTTCTAATACTGGGCATGATTTATGGAGTGGTTTCAGAAGAGATATCTTTTTTTATCATATCGGCATTGATGATGTCTGGGTCAATTATATACTTATCCCTTAAGGGTTATTTTGATGGATTTTATTATGGGGAAGAAGGTGTGTTAAGAAGGGTCAATCTACTAAAGGAAATCAAATTGTTTAGAATATCCGATAAGCTTTTTGTCATCGTTTTAGGATTAGTGACAGGTGAGACAATCTTCAGGATTTTAACGATGCTGCAGGTAGATAAGATTACAAGCGGATCAGCAGGTTTGTTAGTATTGTTTGTGATTTTCAATTATCTCATCAGGAAAGGCGTGAAAATAGAACTGATTATATTGGCGTTATATTTGTTAAACATTGTATTTTTAATATTTGTATAACTCGGAGGACATAATGAAAAATTTAGAAGAACTAAAAAAGAGCATTGATAAGAGCAAGAAAATGAAGCTGGTTGTTGTTTCTGCTGAGGAAGATAATGTCTTAGTTGCGGTAGAACAGGCATACAAAGACGGATTCATAGAACCTATTCTTGTCGGCAACGAGAAAATGATTACAGACATCATTAAAAAGAACAGTCTAAGTTTTGAGTCTGTAGCAATTATCGAAGCAAGTGATTTTGATGAAGCAGCTGAAATATCCGTGAAACTTGTCAGTAGCGGAAAAGCGGATTTTCTGATTAAAGGGCTGCTAGACACATCAATCATATTGAAAGCGGTATTAAATAACGAATGGGGACTAAAGACAGGTAGACAATTGAGTCATGTGATGCTCTATGAGATTCCTGCCTACCATAAGTTGTTGATGCTTACAGATGGCGGGATGGTTACTTATCCGGACCTTGAGAGCAAGAAGCAATTAATCATCAATGCGGTGGAAGCGGCCAGAGGGCTGAAATATAAGCAGATCAAGGTAGCATGCTTGGCAGCAAAAGAGAAGGTTAACCCTAAGATGCAGGCAACAGTTGATGCTCAGGCACTCAAGGATATGTCGAACCAAGGTGTTTTTGGTGAAGATGTAATCGTGGAAGGTCCAATAGCGCTGGATTTGGCCATATCATATGAAGCGGCCGAGATCAAAAAATATGATAGCGCTGTTGCTGGAGATGCTGATATTCTACTAGTACCCAACATTGAAATGGGCAATGGAATCGGCAAAGCCATAAGTTATTTCGGAAACGGAACAGGAGCAGGTGTCATTATGGGAGCCACAGCGCCGATTGTACTCGTATCAAGATCCGATACCGAGAGAGCAAAGTATTATTCTATATTGTTCGGCAGTCTTATTGCTTCGAAAAAATAAAGCGAAAACAAAAAACCTTGAAACCAAGGTTTTTTTGTTGAAAGAAAAATATGGTGATATTTGTTCTGAAATAATATATAATTTACAAATGCGAATATAGATATTGTAGGTGATAGAATGAAAATCATAAAAGAAATACTGATTATTTTAGGCATATACTATTTGGGACTTCTGATATCAGATCTGATCAGTGGCCTTTTTTTCATACCTGGAAACATAATTGGAATGGGGATATTATTTATTCTTTTAAATACAGGTATTGTGAAAATAGGCCATATTAAGCATACCAGCAGTTTTCTACTTAAACACATGGGGTTTTTCTTTATACCTCTCGGGGTTGCATTTTATGTTCTTTTTGATGAAATCAGACCGTTCTGGATACAGATATTTACGATTTTAATCGTGTCAAATATATTTGTAATGGCCTGTACAGGTAAAATAGTGGAGCTTTTCATTATTAATGAAGACAAAAAGGAGGCAAGCTGATGTTATTGATTGGAATAATTTTAACGATACTTGCCTACATGGCATCACTGTTCATTTCCAGAAGAGTTAAAATATCTTTTTTAAACCCTATACTAATTGCTACTTTGATTATCGTCGGGGTCATTCATTGGAGTCCTTTAGCTTACGAGACCTATGCCGAGGGAGGCACATACATCGTTAAGATTCTGGGACCATTAGTAGTTGTGCTTGCTGTACCACTATACAACAACAAGCATATTCTGAAAAAGTATTATAAGTCAATCTCAATAGGAGTCATTACAGGTGTGATTAGCTCAGCTGTTTCAGTGGTGGTCCTAAGTTGGTTGATGCGGTTGGATATGGACCTCATGTTGTCCTTGCTTCCAAAGTCTATTACAACGCCGATGGCAATAGAAGTATCAGAAATTATTGGGGGCATAAAAGAACTGACTGTGGTTTTTGTGGTAATCACAGGTATGTTTGGAGCCTCAATAGGACCATTGGTATTCAATGTTTTTAAAATTAAAAATGATACGGCAAGAGGAATGGCGCTGGGAGCTGGGGCTCACGGGGTAGGAACTGCCAAGGCTGTAGAAATCAGTGATCAGGCAGGTGCCGCTAGTAGTTTATCTATGATTCTTTGTGGCGTAACAACAATTATATTGTCAGTTATAGTAATGAAAATTATATAGTTAATACTTAAACTATTTCTTTCCAAACTGTTTTGCAGTAAACTTGTATAGGCATAGATTCAAGTACCTGACCGGTGTGCTCAATTTTTATATTATCTCCAACAGACAGCTGGTTGATAGAGATGTTTTTAAAGACAGTCTCTCCCATCATGTAAGCCACGTAGAAAGGAGATTCACCTGAGGTGCTTTCGACCAGGATGCTATCGTTATCTATTTGGCTAATGGTACCATCAAGAAGATTTTCTTCGATAATTCTATCGGGAAGACAAGTGATAATAATCAACAAGGCAGAAAAAACTGCAATCACAAAAATTTCCATATTACCTCTAATTTCAAATGTATTTCAACATATATTTTGACGTATTTCAATCATAAAAAGTTCCTATCGATAACGATAACCTTCATAGAATTAATAGTCATTATATGGTAGTATAATTAGAGTGATACATGATTAAAAAAATCAAAAA
This sequence comes from Dethiosulfatibacter sp., assembly GCA_019084435.1. Next base: position 12,605 of record JAHRFV010000027.1, on the reverse strand, counting down.
AGGGGTGGGGTATGCAAGAGAAAGTTTTTACCATTAGGCAGTCTTTATCCATCTACACCTTAATAATCCTGTTGTTTTATGTATCTAGTATTTTTTTTCAGACAAGATATGGATTAATGGGTATACCCTTGACTCAGCTGTTTGGATTATTACTTCCTGGACTTATAATGGTTCTGATATTGAAAAAGAATTTTAGAAGCGTTTTTCTTCTCAACACAACAACATCGCACAAGTATTACTGGATTGGTCTTGGATTATGGTTGATTGCATTGATTGCCAGTGGTATTTATACTTCCTACGCTATTGAGTTTTTACCCGAAGAGACAGAATTGTTGGACGCTTTCAATTATATTTTTGAAAATGTTTCCTTGACTAATCAGATTCTTATGATTGCTGTCTTACCTGCTATAGTCGAAGAATTACTATTCAGAGGTTTGTTCTTGTCGTCGTTTCTAAAACACACAAAGCCTTCAATCGCTATAATAGCAACGTCATTTATGTTCGCTGCTATGCATTTTAGCTTGTTGAAACTGTTTACCACATTTATCTTAGGATGCACATTTGGATATGTGGCTTATAAATCCAAATCAATATTTCCTGCAATTTTTCTGCATTTTGTGAACAATGGTTTTTCAGTTTTGGTCGTAAATTATCTGTCAGATTTTGAATTCGTTGACCCCCTGATTTTCCATCACAGCCATATCACGGCTTTGTTATCAGTATTAATTTTGATTATTGCAGCTATTATCATGACACATAAGAGAGGCTTACATCATGACCACCAGACAGAATAAGATATCTAAATTAACTAAAATAGGTTATGGTGCGGGCAATCTGGGATTTGGCATTGTGTTTCAATGCCTGGCAGCGTACCTTCTTTTTTATTCAACAGCCGTGCTGGGTATTCGTGGCAGGCATATTGGAACCATAATGGCCATTGGTGTTTTTTGGGATGCTGTGACTGACCCTTTGATGGGTTATATCTCTGACATCACTCATTTTAAAAAATGGGGAAGAAGACACTTATATTTGCTGGTTGGCACTATTTCGATAGCCGTTTTCAATGCCTTGTTATGGAATATCAATCCTGATTTCCCTATATCCATCAAGCTAATTTTCATATTGATTTTCTTTCTATTACTAAAAACAGCACTGACTGTTTATGGGACGCCATATACGGCTCTAGGGGCAGAATTGTCCGATGACTACGATGAAAGAACATCAATACAAAGCTACAAGACGCTGGCTTTTTTGTTAGGATTGGCCTTGCCTATGGTAGTGGGGCTGCTATTGTTCTTTAAATCCACTCCTGAATACCCTATAGGTCAATTGAACCCCAGGGGTTATTCGATGATGGGAGTAGCGACGTCGCTGTTGATGGTAATGACGGGTCTAATCTGTTTTTTCTCGACATACGCCCTAAGATTGAATAAGTCCGCTGACAGCTTAATAAAACGCAGAAGAGAAGGAAAGCGTAAATTAGCATTTTTAGAAGCCTTGGAAAACAAGTATTTTTTATATGTTTTCATGGGATATCTCTTTATAAATGTTTCTTCAGCGCTGATAGGAAGTATCGGATTACATGTCTTCACTTATACATTTGACTTGAACAGCAACCAGATAGCGTTGGTAATGGGATTTTTCTTTCTTGGAAGCATCGTGTCGCTGCCATATTGGTTGGATCGGTCAAAAAAATATGATAAAAGACCAATTATGATGACCTGTATCAAAATATCCGCCATGGCTTCATTTGTCTTTTTAGTAGCGGTTTTCACAAGGATCGTTGTCATTAGGCTTCATTTTCTACTGTGGCCAATTGTATTCGTTCTGGGATTCGGATCAGGCGGATTGTTTATGCTACCGCCATCTATGATAGCTGACACCATTGATTATGAAGAACAAGAGAAGGGTTTCCGATCAGAAGGCATCTATTTTGGCGCATTGACATTTGGCTATAAGATTATTCAATCACTTGTGTTGTTTGTTGTAGGGGTCCTGCTTGATTTGATCAAATTCGATTCTGGTTTGAGCTCACAAACAACTTATACTTCGATAATGTTGGGTATTATTCTTTGTATAGGAAGCTTAGTCGCATTCTTTGCAGGGTATCTATTTTTAAAGAAATATACATTAACTAAGGATATTATAGAAAAAATACAAAAAAACCTAACAGAAAGAAAAACCAAAGAACAAACATTTTAGAAAAAATGGGAGGGTATTATGATAAAAGGATTTGAATTTTTACTACCGACAAAGATCATTTACGGGATTGGATCTTTGCAGCAATTGCCTGAAGAGTTGAAGCTATTTAATCCCCAAAAAATAATGGTGGTAACAGACCCTAAGCTTATCAGTTTGAAATTGACCGATAAACTGGAAGAGGTATTGAAAGGGTATAGTTATATCATCTGTGATGAGGTGGAACAAAACCCAAAAGATTACAATATCACTAAAGCAGCAGAAATAGCACGTAATGAAGGGGTGGATCTGATTGTAGCTTTTGGCGGAGGGAGTCCAATAGATGCTGCAAAGGTTATTTCCATACTTGCGGCTCAGGATGGTGATATCTACGATTACATGCATAAGAAGAGAAGCATAGAAAAAACGGTTCCAATGATTGCAATTCCCACAACAGCCGGTACTGGTAGTGAAGTGACTTTTTCATCTGTTATTACAGATACGACGGAAAAGTTTAAATATACTGTCAAGAGCCCTCTGATAGCAGCCAAAGTCGCCATTATAGATCCTCTTCTGACCATTACTTTACCACCATGCATCACAGCTACCACAGGTATTGATGCCTTAACACATGCCATTGAAGGATATACATCTCTTAAGGCAGAACCTATAGCTGAGGCTCTGGGACTTTATGCTGTCAGTTATCTGACTGAAAACCTCGAAAAAGCATTTAAAAACGGAAATGACATCGAGGCTAGGGACAATATGATGATGGGAAGTCTGATGGCTGGTTTATCATTCGGTCATTCTGATGTTGGTGCAGTTCACTGTATGGCTGAGGCATTGGGAAGCATATATGACGCACCTCACGGCACATGTAACTCGGTATTGCTTCCGTATGTCATGGAGTACAATCTGACTGCTGTAGAAAGAAAATACGCCAACATAGCAAACTATATGGGCTTATTCGGGCCTAATGAACTAATGACAGCCTCTGAGGGAATTGAAAATATCAAGATTCTCTCTAGAAAAATCGGTTTGCCTAGCTTGAAGTCTCTAAATGTAAATCCTGATGATTTTGAATTGTTGTCAGAAATGTCGGAAAAAAACAGCTCAACACTAAACAATCCTAGACCAATCAATAAAGAAAGTTATCTAAAAATCTTCAAAAGAGCTTACGCAGACAGCTAGAATGCTGTTAGTCATCGGATAAATATTAAGTTTTATTAATAAATAGATATTCTGTTGTATTTTCAGTGACTTTACTCTATACTACTGAAATATAAGAAGGTTATTTAACAGGAGATTGATTTAATCTCTATTAAACCCAACAACCCATGAAAGAGGGCATGCGTTGTTGGGTTTTTGATGTTATACTAAGAATATGTAATAAATAGCGGAAGAAATAAAAGGAGGATAATTGTATGAAATTGAATGATTTCAAGCTTGAAGTTTTTTTTGGTAAATACGAGTTTTCAGCACCTTATCTATTGACACAATCTGATTGTCAGTCCATGACAGTAAAAGAATTGCTTGAGTTGGCAGGTGAGTCTGAAGAAGGCTTGCTTGACAATTGGCTAGGGTATACAGAAGTCCCCGGAGGACCGGAGTTAAGGCAAGAAATAGCTGCGCTATATGAAAGCATCGGACCAGATGGAATCCTTGCACATTCGGGAGCCCAAGAGGCTATATTCAATTTTATGAATGCTATGCTTGATAAAAGCGACCATGTGATAACAATGTTTCCAACCTATCAGTCCTTGTTTGAAGTCGCAGATGCCATAGGCTGCGAGGTTGACAGGTGGCATCTGATACAGGAAGAGAATCAGTGGACCATAGATATTGACCAGTTAAAAGAACTAATCAGACCTAATACAAAACTGATTTGCATCAATACACCCAACAACCCCACAGGCTTTACACTAACGAATCAGCAGATGATGGACATTGCCGCCATTGCTAATCAAAACGGTATCTATATTTTTTCAGATGAGGTATACAAAGGACTAGAATTGGATGGCATAAACAGGAAATGGTTCGCTGATCTATATGACAAAGCGGTTTCACTCGGTGTTATGTCTAAGGCTTATGGATTGGCAGGGCTTAGAATAGGATGGATAGCCACAAATGATAAAAACATCCTTGAGAAAATGATAAAGTTCAAGCATTATACAACTATATGCAATAGCAGCACATCTGAATATCTTGCAACAATTGCGTTGAAAAATGGGAAGAAAATTCTTGATAGGAACATGGGAATTATCAAAAAAAATCTGGAGTTTTCAGATTTGTTTTTTGAAAAATACAGAAATCTGTTCCAATACAACAGACCTATGTGTGGACCGATTGCCTTCCATCGTTTGAAATTGGATATTTCAATCAACAATTTCTGCAATCAGATGGTTGAAGAACAGGGAATACTGCTTCTGCCAGCTGATATATACTCATATGAAGGCAATTATTTTAGGATGGGGTATGGTCGCCTTGATTTCGAAAACAATCTGAAAAAATTTGAAGAGTATCTAATAAGCAAAAAACTTGTGTGATGATGAAAAAACCTGGGATTTTCTCCGATGACTAACAGTGCTAAGACTCCCACTTCTTTAAGTGGGAGATAAGCACTGTAGAGTCCCTGGATAACGGTTTCTAAGGTTCAGATGATGTTTCAAACGCCACCTGAACCCAAGAACCCTGTTAATCAGGTTTTTTTATTTTGATTTGCTAAATATGAAAAGCAGATATCATAAAATTTATTAAGCACATCCGTCATGTCATGTCGCTGGCTTCTCGAGCAGATTTTAGCGTACTCATTGCATATCAAACATTTTCTGGTTTCAAACCCTAGATCAGTTCTGGAAATATGTTTCAATTGTTCATCGATCACATCAATATCAAGCAATCTTCCAAGGGAATGCTTGTTTTCGATGCCAATCATCAATTCTTTTAATTTTATAGGATTAGAGGAGAGGGACAGTATTATTATAGGACCGGACAATCCATCAGTTGAGTAGTATCTATCCATAATCTCAATACTGTTATTCAATAAAACTGATTCAATTTCCTTTAAGCCTGATTCAAATATATGCTTGATAATTTTATTATTCTTTTCTGATCCTGGTGTGTTGATTGTAAAGCTAATGATTGGCAGATTATGAACCGTTATCATCTCAATCTGTTTTTTGTATCTTTCTTCCCTGTCATCTAGTAATTGAGCTACATTGAATCCATCCATCCCATCACCTGCCTCAAACTAAATGTTTTTGAAGTATTTGTTTTATGATTGAATATTTTATTAATATGTATTATAATGATAATTAGTTGAATTGTCAACTAATTAAGCGGTTACAAGTTGGAGCGTATTCATTCTGATTTAAAGGAGATTTTGTGATAATAGAACGAGAAATTATTAGAGAAATCGTAACCATTTCGAGATGCATAGCATCTATAAGGAATGAGGAATTCAATAAGAAGGGTTTAACAAGAGGACAGCACTCATTTTTGACTAGAATCATGGAAAACCCGGGCATAAGCCAGGAAGAACTATCCTATATGCTTAGATTTGATAAGACAACAACTGCTAAAGCATTGAAAAAATTGGAAGACAAAGATTACATCAAAAAACATAAGTCTAAAATAGATAGAAGATCTTGGACTCTTTATCCAGGTGATAAGCTGATAGACATTTATCCAGATTTACTGACTAAAATAGAAAACACTGCAAAACGTGGATTGGACGGATTTAGTGAAAGTGAATTGGATGCTATAAAATTGTTTTTAGAAAGAATCAGAGTCAATATAGATTTGGAATGGGGAAAAATAAAATAACAAATTTACTGGAGGGCTATATGAGCACGGTTCAAACATTATTTGTCGCAGTTTTAGGCGGTTTAATTGGATTGAGACTAAGAATTCCGGCAGGGGCGTTGATTGGGTCCATAGTGGCGTCAGCATTATACAATATACTGTCTTCCAAAGGATATATCCCTTACAACTTCAGATTAGTCGCACAAATGGTTGTAGGGGGATATATTGGTCTGAGCTTCTCTAGAAACAGTCTTTTTCAAATAAAATCAAGTATACTACCGCTTATTATTATGGTAGTGGGAATGTTTACATTTAGTATATTGATGGGATTGTTTTTACATAAAGTGGCTGGCATTGATTTAGCCACAGCCATGCTGGGCACTGCTCCTGGGGGCATAGCTGAAATGTCGATTCTTGCAGATTCCTATGGTGCCGATGTTTCAATAGTGGCTTCTATGCACTTGATAAGAATAGTAAGCATAGTCATCTTTCTTCCACCGGTTATAAGAAAAGTTTTAATGCTTTTATTAAATCATTGATAGGGTTTTAATTATGAATAATTTGGAACTGAGCAATAAAATCAAGCAAGCCACTCTTAAAGCATTGCTATATGAAGTTGCGGTCACACCAAAACCTGGATTAGTTGATCGCATCAACAACGGGTCACATGATGATATGGATATTTTCACATTTATTGACAGTGCTTTAGCACTTGAAGGTTATTTTTTTGATTGTGCAAAAATTGTGTTGGAAAATGAGAATGAAGCTTATCATCAGGTTTTTTTGCTGCTCCGAGATCGAGGAAAGCGAGCTGATTTAGATATGTTCAGTGCCACAAGGGGAATCAATACCCATAAAGGCGCTGTTTTTTCTTTAGGTCTGTTGGCAGCGGCAACGGCGTATAGCTATAAAAATGAGAAAAACTTCAATTATATAAACATATGTAATTATGTCAGCAAATTGACAGAAAAAATATTTGAGTTGGATTTTCATGGCAAACAAGCTGACAAGCAAACATCAGGGTTGTCCTATTATAATAGCCACGGTATAACCGGAATCAGAGGAGAAGTTAAATCAGGACTCACAACTATCACAAATCATGCATTTCCCTATCTGGTGCAATTAATCGAAAGTGGTGCATCATTAAACGATGCTGCTGTTAATGCTTTATTGAAAATCATCATAAATTGCGATGACACCAATCTGTTATCGAGGGGAGGACTTGAGGGAATAGACTATGCCAAGCAGATGGCGAGAGAGACCCTTGAATCAGGGGGAATTTTGAATGGAGCAGGAATGCTTAAACTGCAAAAAATGGATGAAGAATTCATTCGTAGAAGACTTAGCCCAGGGGGAGCGGCGGATTTATTGTCATGTACATTGATGTTGTTTTTTTTAGATGCATCTGGTGATTCAAAACCTAGTGATGTTATAAATTTTGACAATTAACCTGTAATTTGATATTTTATTGGTATGTCATATCTTAAAGGTATAAAATGGACAGGGATAAAAGGGATTTTATAGCAGAATCCAATAAAAGAAGTCAGCTATATGGTATTGAGAAAAATCAAAAAATGAGCAAAAGAGTACTGAATGATCGGGAACTCAGTGAACGCATTAAGTTCAAACATGAGCTGATTTATGTTGCAAACCCGTTTATCAATCAGCTTTACGACTTTGTAAAATCCTCAAATTTTATTGTCATTCTTAATGACGAAGAGGGCTGTATACTAAATATTATTGGTAACGACAACATGCTGCAGAAAGCCTTTGAAACGGCATTGGTACCAGGCGCCTTCATGGGAGAAAAATACATCGGCACAAACGGCATGGGGACTGCATTGCATGAAGGAAGACCGCTGCAGGTTTCCGGAAAAGAACATTACGTTGAAATATTCAATAAGTGGACATGCTCAGGTGCTCCTATCAGAGACCATGAGGGCAAACTGACAGGATGTCTGGATTTGACTGGCGACAAAGAATTGGTTAATTCCCATACATTGGGTATGGTTGCAGCCGCTGCGAAGGCCATAGAAAATATGCTGATTTCAAACTATTATGGCGAAGAACTGGCTTCAAGCAAGATATATATTGAAACAATCATGAACTCCCTGCCTTCAGCAATATTCACCGCTGATTTTGAAGGCAATATCAAATTAGCCAATAAGCATACGAAATCAATACTCGGTTATACTTCAAAAGATCTATACAAGATGAATGCATCTGACATTATTATCAATTGGACAAAAGTAGTGGAAACAATCAAAAATAACGAGAGTATAATGCAGGAGGATGTTTATGTTCGCCTTAAAATGAATAAAATCGAGGTCAATTTGAGCGTCCACCCGATTTTAGATCATAAAGAAGAAATAAATGAAATGGTATTTGTTATCCGAGATGTAAAAAAGATGAGAAAACTAGCGAATAAAGTAACTGGATCCAAAGCTGTTTATACTTTCGACAAAGTAATTGGTAGTGATCCGGGTTTTCTAAAAACAGTTGAATTTGCCAAAAAAATATCTGACTCAAAGTCGACAGTTTTGCTGATGGGCGAAAGCGGCACAGGCAAGGAAATATTCGCACAGTCAATACAGAACCATAGCAACCGTAAAGACGAGTCATTTGTTGCATTAAATTGTGGGGCGATACCTAAAAATCTTATTGAGGCGGAGTTGTTTGGCTATGTGGAAGGTGCTTTCACAGGGGCCAAACAAGGTGGACAGACAGGAAAATTTGAAATAGCTGATGGTGGAACATTATTCTTAGACGAAATAGGGGAGATGCCCTACGAGCTGCAAACGAGACTACTAAGAGTTATAGAGGAAGGCGTCATTAGAAGGGTTGGAGGAACTGATGAGATTCCGATTGATGTCAGAATCATTGCGGCAACTAACAAAAATCTGAGAGAAGAGGTAGAAAAGGGAAACTTCAGGAAAGATCTATACTACAGGCTGAATGTTTTGCCAATCAGGTTACCGCCACTCAGAGAAAGAAAAATAGATATTCCTCTCTTTATTGACTATTTTATGGATCGTAAATCCAGAAGACTCAATAAAAAGGAAGTTAATATAAAAGAAGAACACATGAGACTGCTGATGGACTATGATTGGCCCGGTAACATCAGAGAATTGGAAAATTTTGTTGAGCTGGTCATCAATACAGAGGGAGTTCCTTTGACATCAGGCAGTAAATTTGAAGTGGTGATTAGCAGGAAAGATCAACATATCGTAGATATCACATTAGATGAACTAGAAAAAGACCATATTTTAAAGGTTTTGAAAAACAACAACGATAATATATCTAAAACAGCAAAAACGTTAGGGATCGGTAGAAATACATTGTATAGAAAGCTGGAAAAACACAAAATACATGCTCTAAAATAGAACAGTGTTACAAAATGGAACATACAAATTTATAAAAAATGATCTATTTTGGCGCAATGATTGGATTACTTATTCATGTGCGAATTAATAATCTTTGAAAGCGTTGTGATTACAAGGGTGAATGTGCAGAAATAAATCACTCTTTCTGGCATGAATTTTGCATCATCTCCTGTAAATAAGTTTATGGGAGGTTTTTTTATGAATGGGTATAACGGAAAGATTTTAAGAGTTAACCTAAAAGCTAAAACGATTAAGACAGAAGAGCTGAACGAAGATTTGGCTAAGAAGTATATAGGTGGTAGAGGTCTAGGAACTAAAATCATGATGGATGAAGTTGACCCACAGGTTGACGCTCTTAGCCCTGAGAACAAGCTTTTGATTGTAACAGGACCGATGACAGGCAATCCGGTGGCGACTGGAGGCAGATACATGGTCGTTACCAAGTCTCCACTATCTGGAACCATCGCATCATCCAATTCAGGTGGAAGATGGGGAGCTGAGTTGAAATTTGCAGGATATGATGTCATCATATTTGAAGATAAAGCTGATGAACCGGTTTATTTAAGCATAGAGGATGATAAGGTTGAGCTGTTGTCTGCAGAAGATTTGTGGGGAACCACCGTATCAGTGACGACTAAAAAGCTTGAAGAAAAGCATGTAAAAGGCAGTAAAGTCTTGACCATCGGTCCAGCCGGAGAGAATTTATCCAAAATCGCAGCAATTCTTAATGATGAGGACAGAGCTGCCGGCAGATCTGGTGTAGGGGCTGTTATGGGATCGAAAAACCTTAAAGCAATAGTTGTTAAGGGATCTGGGAAGCCTAAAGTTTTTGATGATGAAAAACTGAAAGAAATGAATAAGGCACAACTATCAAAAATAAAAGAAAATGGCGTCACCGGCCAAGGCTTACCTACCTATGGTACTGCTGTATTGGTCAATATACTGAACGAGCTTGGAACTCTGCCAACCAACAATTTCCTGTTGTCTCAGTTTGCAAAGGCCGAAGATATCAGTGGTGAGGCTCTAGCTGAAAAATATTTGATAAAAAACACAGCATGTTATAGATGTCCTATCGCATGTGGTAGATATGTCAAAATGGAAGCTGGAGAAGGTGGTGGACCAGAATACGAAACACTGTGGGCCTTTGGGTCGGATTGCGGTATCAATGATCTTAAATCCATCATAGAAGCAAATTACTGGTGTAATGAAATGGGATTGGACACCATATCGGCAGGTGCTACAATCGCTGCAGCTATTGAATTAAAGCAAAAGGGTTACATCAAGGATGATGAGCTTGACGGCTTAAAGTTAGAGTTTGGCAATGCCACAGATATTATGGAATGGACCAAAAGAATGGGATATAGACAGGGGTTAGGAAACAAAATGGCAGAAGGATCCTATAGACTGGCTGAAGGATACGGTGTTCCTGAGCTTTCCATGACCGTCAAGAAACTTGAGCTTCCGGCATATGACCCAAGGGGTATCCAAGGCCAGGGACTTCAATATGCGACAACCAACAGAGGTGGATGCCACGTAAGAGGCTACTTGATTTCACCTGAGATATTAGGACTGCCAGAGCAATTGGACAGATTTGCTACAGAAGGTAAGGAAACATGGGCGAAAATATTCCAGGATTTAACAGCGACAATTGACTCGCTAGGGGTATGTTTGTTTACTTCATTTGCACTGGGAGCAGGTGATTATGCGGATATGTGTAACGTGATTACTGGATCTGACCATACTGCGGACAGTATACTTGAAGCAGGAGACCGCATTTGGAATCTTGAGAAAATGTTTAACCTAAAAGCAGGAATTGATTCAAGTCAGGATACACTGCCTAAGAGGTTATTGGATGATCCGATAGCTGAGGGTCCTTCGAAGGGATGGACTACCAAGCTTGACGAGATGCTTCCAAAATATTATCAGGCAAGAGGTTGGAGTCCCGAAGGAATACCAACAGAAGAAAAATTAAAATCATTGGGGCTATAAGTTGATTAGCATTGAGATTAGATATTTTGCAACTTTGAGAAGAAATGGTCTCAAGAAAGAGGTTTTGACTTTTGAGGAGGGCATTTCAGTAAGTAAAGTGCTGTCTGAAATTCTAATAGAAGAAAAGGACGTAGCGATACTTTTGGTGAACGGAATCAAAGTGTCATTCGACAAGGAGCTGAAAGACGGAGACATCGTTGCGCTGTTTCCACCTGTCGGAGGCGGTTGAACAAAAAAACAGAAGCTGGCGAAATTTGCCAGCTTCTTTAATTCTTAAGAGTTATTGGTAAAATTTTTCCAGCAAGTCAAAGTGTTTTTTCATGGCATTGTAGGCCTCTTGAGGTCGCTGGTTTTTAATGGCTTCATAAATATCACAATGAATTTTATGAACTACCTCAAGGCTATACGCTTCGATAAACTGGTTCATGGAATCCGAAATAAAAGAATTTGTCAGATTGATCATGCTCATAGTTTGATAATACATTAATTTGTTTTTTGTCATTTTAGAGATAATGAAATGAAAATCCTTGTCTGCATTTGAATCTCTATTGGATGCCATCCTGTCGATGATTGTTTTTAAAATCTCCACCTCATCTTCAGTCCTTCTCCCGGCAGCTAAATAAGCTGCATAGCATTCTGTTACCAATCGTGCCTCATAGACCTGATGGGAACTCCCACCATAAAGCATAAAAGCCAGAGAGGCCGGATTCATCATAGAAAGAGGAGAAAAGTTTTTTGATATGTAAGGTTCGCCGTCCTCTATTTCTACTAATTCGAGCACTTCCATTATCTTGATGGCCTTCTCGATTGATTTGGAGTTCAATGTTGTTAGTCCAGGTATTTCCTGTAAGTTTTCCAGCTTTGCTCCTGGCTGAAGATGTTCTGATAATATCTGATCTTCGAATATTTCAATTGCCTTTTTTATTTCAAAATGGTTCTTAAATTCATACACAGTGGAACCTCTCTATTTCTAGTATTTTATAGTTTTAAGAAAAATTATAATAAAATAATCTATAACATTATAGTTTCTATGAGATTTTATGTCAATAGCAAAAGGGGAACTCGAACAGGGGTCAATTGAAAAAGTAATTTCCACATTGAAAAAGTAAAATCCACTAATCTGAAAATCGTTAGACATAAGGAGATTGGTGGATTTTACTTTTTCAATGTGGAAATTACTTTTTCAATTGACCCCTGTTCGAGTTCCCCTTTTGCTATTGACATAAAATCTCATAGAAACTATAATGTTAT
>JAHRFV010000152.1 GCA_019084435.1 Dethiosulfatibacter sp. | reverse complement strand
GTTCCCGTCGTTGTAGACTTGAATATTGGAGATACTTGGTATGACACAAAATAAAAACATCATCGTAATAACAGGCGGAATCGCAACCGGTAAAAGCACCGTCACAAATCATATTCGTGAAAGAGGTTATGAGGTCATAGATTCTGATAATATCGTACATAATCTTTATAAAAAGGGAAACAGTGTCTATTTATCAATCATCAGAATGGCAGGAATTGAAATTCTCGATGAACGAAACGAAATTGACAGGGCAAAGCTGGTCAAGTTTATATTTTCTTCGGAAAACATCAGAAAAGAAATCAATGCTTTAGTCCATAAGGCAGTCATAGAGAGAATCAACGAAGAAATCTCTAAGGCAAAAGGAGATACCATTTTTGTCGACATTCCGCTTATGCTGGAAGAAAAAGATAATCTGATCAATTTCGGATTGGCATACAATCAGATATGGCTCGTCTACACAACCAGAGAACTACAGATAGAAAGACTTTTTAGAAGAGATAAAAGGGACAAACAAGAATCAATGAATATTCTTGATGCACAAATGGATATCGAGGAAAAGAGAAGTCAAGTCGATATCATCATAGAAAATACAAAATCTATAGAGACACTTAAACAACAGGTCGACACATTGTTGGAACTCAAAAACAAAAAAGAACTTACTATTGGAGGAATCAATGAAGCAAATTGAAAGCTTAGACGATGTAAAAAATATCAAGTTGACAGAAGAGAATAGAAGGCTGTTTTCAGCAAGTCACGAGGAAATTTATGCTGGGTTGACCACTGATATATATTTTATCAGAACTTTGGATATTCTAAAGGAAATGAAGCTGGATGACAGCATTGTTACAGCTGAAATTTTTGCACGGAAAAAAGGTATTCTAGTTGGGCTTAACGAAGTATATGAAATCCTCAAAGACAAGGATATAGAAGTCTGGGCGATAGAAGAAGGATCTGAGTTTGCAGAGAAAGAAACGCTTCTCAGAATACGAGGTAAATACAGTGAATTCGCTATCTTTGAATCAATCATTCTCGGATGTCTGGCAAGCCCTTCGGGTTGGGCCACCGCAGCAAGAGAGGTAAAAGAAGCCTGTGGAGATTCAAGCTTCACGATTTTTGGGACAAGACACCTTCATCCTGCTGTGTCACCGGTGATGGAAAGGGCAGCGATAATCGGTGGTGCCAGTGGTGCCAGTAATGTACTGGCTGCTAAAAAGATGGGAATGGAACCCATGGGAACCTTGCCACATGCGGCATTTTTGATTGCAGGGGATACCGTGGAATTGGCAAAAACCTATGACAGATTGATGCCGCCGGAACACAAACGGATTGTGCTGATCGATACATTTAAAGATGAAGTTGAGGAGACTCTTAGAGTTGCGAAAGCTTTGGGCAAGAATTTGTTTGCCATCAGACTAGATACACCGAGCGAAAGAGGGGGAGTAAGCCCTGAGCTTGTCAATGAGGTCAGACAGCATCTGGATCTTAATGGTTATACCTGGGTCAAAATATTCGTATCTGGAGGATTATACCCTGAAAAGATAAGACTTCTCAGAGCAGCTGGAGCAGATGCGTTTGGTGTTGGCAGTTATATTTCAGGAGCCCCGGCTATCGATATGACTATGGATATCAAGGAAGTAAATGACAAACCAATTTCCAAGAGAGGTAGATTGCCGGGAATGGTTTCAAATGATAAACTGAAGAAATTGATATAATGGTGAATTGAAATAGTAAACGCAAGTAAAGGGTAAAAAGGCTGGAATAATCAAAAACCATTGATATTCATTGGATAGAAGATTAGTTTAAGGTAGAATTTTACTCAAAATAGAGGTAAAATAAAGCAGATAGCAGAC
>JAHRFV010000070.1 GCA_019084435.1 Dethiosulfatibacter sp. | reverse complement strand
GGTAATGAGCACCGTTTTTCCTACGCCAGCACCACCAAATAAGCCGGCTTTTCCACCTTTAGCTAGCGGTGTGAGCAAATCTATCATTTTTATACCCGTAAGAAATATCTCATCAGAAGGCACCCTCTCGGAAAAAGGAACTGGAGTTTGATGTATTGATTTATAGATAACATCTTTATCTAGTGGCTCATCGCTGTCCAATCGATTCCCAAAAACATCAAACATCTTGCCAAGTACCACTTTCCCAACAGGGACTTTAATATGTTCACCCGTATCAATAACCTTATCACCTCTGGAAAGTCCCGAAGTAAATGTAAGGGCGATTGCCTTGATAGTCGTGTCATTGACATAGGCGCTGACCTCCATAATAATCTCCTGATTTTCTCCAGAAATAAGCTTGTTATTGATGCCCGGAATTTTATCCTCAAAAACAACCTCTATAACGCTTCCTCTTATTGATTTTATTACTCCGATATTTTGAACACCCATGTATTTCTCCTCAGATTTCATGCTTCTTTATATTTTATCATGTCTGCCGTTTTATTACAATGAAACATGGCATAAATAATACGATTGATTATTCTTATAAAATATATGATAATGTGAAATTACTGTTTTGTCACGAAACATGCCAATTAAATGTCATTGACAAATACTTGATATGTAACTTCTAGAAGTTTTTTTGTTGTACAATTAATAAATGAACTATCTTATTAATAGAAAAATAATAAAACGATATGTGAGGAGGATAAAGGAATGCATAAGAGGATTTATAGTTGGGTATTAGCAGTCATTATGGTTTTTTCAATGTTTGGAGGAATTAATCTAGAGGCATTTGGGGTACCTGGAGTGCCAGAATGCAAAATCGGAGAAACAGAGTATGAATTATTCGCAGATGCTTTAACAGCTTCCGTTGATGGTGACACGATTGTTTTACTAAGGCATATTGATCATACAGGTAAGATCGCTATAACTAACAAGACAATAACCTTCGATTTAAATGGATTGACTCTTAATGCGACAAACACCGGTGATGTGACAGTTGAAGTAGGAGCTGGAGGAGAGATTGGCTTAACAGGAGAAGGTGAGTTTAATGCTATTGGAGTTGATGTCAAAGGAACTAATTTTGTCACTAAAGGTGCTGTTTATACTCATGATGGTGGTAAAGCTACAGTCACAAACATATTGCTTACAGGTGACCAAAGTTACAAGTCTCATGGAGCATATGCTGTCACTGGCGGCATAATAAATGTTTTAGGAAACTCTACAGCTGATACACCCAATGGGACACACTGTAGAGGCGCCCAAACAGAAGGAATTAATTCCAAAATCACTGTTTATGGTAAGGCCACATCTGCAAATAGCCAGGGGGTAGTTGCCGATTATGATTCAGAAATAGAAGTCTTTGGTGATGTTGAGAGTCGGTATACAGCTGCCCTTGCAACTTTTAATTCTAAAATAACGGTACACGGAAATACTACTTCTATAGTTGATGGTGCAAAAGCATTTGGAGGGTCACATATCTTCATAGGAGGAGACGCGATATCTTCCTCAGCCAATTATGGATATGGCGCTCATGCCCATGGAACAGGCAGCCTTGTCAATGTATCTGGAAGTGCCATTAGTTATGGTGATTATTCAAATGGTGTCTTTTCCAGTTCAGGTGGCTCAGTAACAGTTCATGGTGATGTCAATTCAAGCGGTACAGGTGGTAAAGGAGTTTACACAACTTTTAATGGTACTGCTATTATAAATGGCAATGTAATATCAGAAAATGGTACTGGCGTTTGGGCTTGGCATAATGTCGATGATAAACCTTCTGTGACAATCGACGGTGAAATTATTGCTGAAACCTTTATTCAGTTGGACAGAAATGCTGACATCAAAACCTACCGCAAAGACGATTATGTCACACCCACAACAAAAGCAGGTTATTATACCTACACAGATGGGCACAGTGTTGTCTGGGTATCCTACCCTAAAGTCTGGGGCATAGAAATCGAGTCTACAGACCAATATCCATTCGATGGAGGAGATGGTTCATCAGAAGAAACAGCTTATGAAATCTCAACTGCTAATCATCTGGCCCAACTTGCTTATAATGTAAATACCGGCAATCTTTATTCAGGTAAGTATTTTAAACTTGTAAACGATGTGGATTTATCTGGGAAAGAGTGGGTTCCTATCGGAGCTTATGTAACTAATTATTTCAATGGTTCTTTCGATGGAAATAACAGGATTATAGTTGGTTTAAAAATAGGAAGTTCAACTGTTATAAATACCTCATATTATGCTTCAGGTTTATTTGGAGTCATTGGTTCTGATTCAGCATTAGAGAATTTAAGAATCTTTGACTCAACAATATATTCTACTACTACAATGGGAACTGGTACATTGGCAGGATATAATAATGGAGGAGAAATCAATCATTGTGGATCTGCAGGGACCATCAATTCTTATCCCAGTCCAGGAGGCCTAGTCGGTCGAAATGCAGGTAATATTTATAATTCATACAGCAATGTCAATGTAACAAGTAACGGGTCTGACATAGGAGGATTTGTCGCTTATAATGACGGCGGCAATATAGTCAACAGCTATGCAACTGGTGACGTTATCGCTGGGGCATACCCTCACGCTGGTGGATTTGTGGGATATGCGGTTAACTGGAGTGGTTCAAGTGTTATAGAAAACTGTTATGCCACAGGCGATGTATCAGGTAGCGCTTGGGGATATATAGGCGGTTTTTACGGCCGTACCATCGAAGGAATCAACTTTGTCAAGAGCTATTGGAATCAAGATGCAGATATAATTGCAGTTGAACATAATGGGTACACCCCATCAGTCCATGGAAGCAGCGAAAACTGTCTTTCAATCCCTTCTGCAACTATGAAAAGTGATAGTTTTGTTTCCCAATTGAATAGTAATCTTCCATCTCCTCAAACAGATTACTACGAATGGAAAATACAAGCAAAAACTAATGAGGGATATCCTGTTCATGGCAATATTTTTACATCAGCACCAGAAGAACCATCCCCATCACCAAGACCATCCATACCAGAGCTTGGAATAGAAACTACATCACTTCCAGATGGAATCGAGGGTGAAGAATACGAGTTTGAAATGAAAGCAGTTGGCGGAGTAGTCCCATATAACTGGTCTGCCGAAGGTCTTCCTGTTGGACTATCAATGAGTGCAGAAGGCATTATTTCCGGTATCTCAGATGAATCGGGCAATTTCTCAGTCAAAGTTGAGATGATGGACAACAGAAATTACTACAGAAGCCGAGTTTACGATTTATCAATAGAGAAAATAGAAACTGAGAACATTTTTGAAGATGCTAAAGACCACTGGTCAGGAGATTACATTAAAGAAGTCGTATCGAGGAATATAATCAATGGCTATCCAGATAGGACATTCAGACCTGAAAACAAAATCACCAGAGAAGAATTTGCGTCAATACTCGTTAGGGCATTGGGATTAGAATCCAAGACCGGCTTATATTTCGAAGATACCTTGGACCGATGGTCTACTGGCAATATCTCAACAGCCGTATATCACAGTATTATCAAAGGCTATAGCGAAAATGCCTTTGGTCCTGAAGATTTCATTACCCGAGAGCAAATGGCGGTCATGATAGCCAGAGCCCTTGTGCTAGATGAAGCGTCTGAAGACACATCTCTAAGTGATATGGATGAAGCGTCAACATGGAGCAAATCAGCTATACTATCAGCAGTCAGTAGGGGCTTATTGGATGGTTATCCAGACGGGACCTTCAAACCCAAGAATAATCTAACCAGAGCTGAGGCAATTAAAGTGATTTTCAATCTGTTAATCAATTTGGATGGCACAAACTAAAACCGAAATAGGCTGAGAAATATAAAAAGAGACAGCGGATTTATTCTGCTGTCTCTTTCTTTTAATAATAAGTATACATCATTTGTCTTACCATTGACCCCACAAAGAGAAACCAAAGTACAATACCTACTAATACAACAATAATTTGCGCTTTAAAGAAATTACTCTTGCTCGGATTGGAACCACCACCAAAAGCCCAAACAAAAGGCATAATTAGATTAACAATTGGAATCATTAATATAATTAATGTGATTAGCCACTCATTCATACTCACTGGCTCCGGGTTAACAGTTTGCTCATATTTTTGACCATATTCATCCATTAATAAAACCTCCATTTTAAATTTTTCCTGCAAAAAACCCTCGCTCATAACAGCCAGGGACTCATCAACAGGGTTCTTGGGTTCAGATGGCGTTTCAAACGCCATCTGAACCTTAGAAATCGTTATCCAGGGACTCCACAGTGCTTATCTCCCACTTATAGAAGTGGGAGTCTTAGCACTGTTAGTCATCGGATAAATCATAATATTTAATATCCAATTTATCAAAATCCCCCGATTTGATTAACCCCTTAAATAAATACTATTTTAGTATACTATGTATGTAGTGTTGACTCAAACCTCATCCAACAAAGACAGGATATATTGCCCGTAGTTTGTCATCTTCAAGCTTTCACCGACTTCCTGCAATTGCTCATTTGTGATGAATCCTCTTCTCCAGGCAATCTCTTCAAGACAGGCAATATAAAACCCCTGCCTTGATTGAACCGCTTCGACATATTGGGCAGCCTTCAGCATACCTTCCGGTGTACCGGTGTCCAGCCATGCCATGCCTCGACCTAGAAGAACGACCTTCAGATCCCTGTCCTCCAAATAAGTGTTATTGATTGATGTGATTTCTAATTCTCCACGATTAGAGGGTTTAACACTTTTAGCAATCTCCACAACACGGCTGTCATAGAAATATAAGCCTGGAACGGCAAAATTTGACTTGGGATTCTCCGGTTTTTCCTCGATTGATATGGCTTTTCCATTTTCATCAAACTCAATCACAGCCAGTAGTTTTGCATCCTTTACCGGATAGCCAAAGATGACAGCACCTTCCACTGATGAACTTGCTTGATTCAATACCTTTGTCAAATCCTGACCATAGAAGACATTGTCTCCCAGTATTAGGCAAACACGATCGTTTCCAATGAATTTTTCACCCAGAATGAAAGCATCGGCCAACCCTTTTGGTTCTTTCTGAATAGTATAAGAAATCTTAAGTCCTAGGGAAGATCCGTTGCCTAATAGTTTTTCATAGATCGGTGTGTCATCAGGTGTTGAAATAATCAGAATCTCTCTGATACCGGCGAGCATCAACACAGATAAGGAGTAATATATCAGTGGTTTGTCATATATGGGAAGCAGTTGCTTGGATACCGCTTTGGTCATTGGGTACAGTCTGGTTCCTTTTCCTCCAGCAAGTATTATTCCTCTCATCCTTATCTCCTTCAGTTATTGTATTGATCCACATACCATTGAATTGTTTTTTTGATTCCCTGTTCAAATGTATAGATAGGCTTCCAACCCAACTCGGCAGTTATCTTGGTGTTGTCTATGGCATAACGTCTGTCATGCCCTGGTCGGTCCTTTACATATTGAATCAGCTTCTCGGATTTTCCAAGACTGTTTAGAATCAACCTCACTATTTCTATATTGGTTTTTTCGTTGTTTCCCCCGATATTGTAGATTTCTCCAGATCTCCCCTTGTGTAACACAGCCTCAATCGCCTGGCAATGATCTCCAACATATAGCCAGTCCCTTATCTGCAGTCCATCGCCATAAACGGGAAGGTCTTTACCTTGCAGGCAGTTATTGATCATTAGAGGTATCAGCTTTTCCGAATGCTGATAAAGGCCATAATTGTTGCTGCAACGGGTAATGTTCACAGGCAATCCATAGGTCTTGTGATAGGCCCTTACAATCATATCCGCGCTAGCTTTTGAAGCGGCATAAGGGCTATTCGGCATCATGGGCATGGTTTCAACAAACAATCCTGTGTCGCCTAAGGCACCATAAACCTCATCGGTGGAGATTTGAAGAAACTTCACTCCTGGCTTATATTCTCCGCAGTATTTATCCTCCGGATTTATTTTCCAGTATTTCTTGGCTGTATCTAACAGGATTTGCGTCCCCACAACATTGGTTGTCAGGAATACCTCTGGCTCATCTATGCTTCGATCCACATGTGTTTCCGCAGCAAAATTCACAACCGCGTCGATGCCATAAGTATTGAAAATCTGATCAACCGCTTTTCGATCTCTGATATCCCCTTTCACAAAACGATAGTTGGGAGCTGACGCAACACCAGAAAGGTTCCCCAGATTGCCTGCATAGGTCAGGGTATCCAGATTGATGATATTGTATCGAGGATATCTGTTTATCATCATTCTCACAAAATTACTTCCAATGAACCCTGCTCCACCGGTGATTAAAATTGTTCGCATATATTTTCTCAACCTCTCTATTTCCTTGGTTTGAATAAACTTATTTCATTCTATCATGACCAATACTTCATATCAACGAATCATCATATAAAGGATTAGAGCAAAAAACAAAAAGAACCGTCCCTTTTGTTTTTTGTTACTCAGTGATTCGCCTCGCCGCATAATCCGGTCCCCGTTCTTGTGAAAACCGGCTCCAATGTAGCAAGTTTTTTCTATCGATATTAGAAACCTGTTCCAACGCATCAACAATAATTGTTCTAGACAGTCGATTCGGATCTAAGGTAATCCCTAGGTTATTGACTTCCGCATCATATGCGATATTGAACTGATCGCTTGAAAAGGGCAAGATAATCATAGGCTTTCCATAATAAACGGTTTCTGTAAAGGTATTATTCCCCCCATGATGAATCACGATATCCATGAATGGCATCAACGCCCTTTGCGGGATGAATTCATGGATAGACACCATTGATGATTCGTATTGTTTGAGATTTTTTGCATTGCTACCTGCCGATACAACGATAAAAGCCTCAGGATCAAATTCCTGGCAGGCTGTAATCAATTGTGTCAGCACATCTATTCGGTTGGATAAAAAAGTTCCCAGTGTAATCAGAATTTTTCTTTGCTTCACATTTTCAACTTTTCCCAGCCAGCTCTGGCTTAAAGGTTCCTCTTCAAATGAGTGTCCTATGTAAATGTGTAGTGGCTTTTCGCTTAAATCCTCCACTTGATTAAAATCAAAATAATTATAGATAATCGCTTGATCGGAATTGAGTTGAAAAGCATTGTCTATTTTTTGAGGACGCTCATGATATAAAAAGATATACTCGTTGAAGATATCTGTAAATTGCTGCTGAGTCTGAATAGCGATTTCATTTAGTCTTACCAGTTTTTCTGGTTCTATCTTGATACTTGAAGGCCAATTGACAGGCACCCCAAAGTTCACACCTTCTTTTGGAATCGTATTGGGATGGGGAGGACAAAA
The DNA here is from genome assembly GCA_019084435.1 of Dethiosulfatibacter sp. The sequence goes on along the minus strand of JAHRFV010000070.1, from coordinate 4,075 downwards.
GGTAATATAGGGAAGATCCAAACAATGTAGACTTAAGGTCACACCATAGGATAGGACATCCACAACCCATAGATCTACCTTCGAAGCTTCATCTATCCTTTTAATTGTTTCCATTAGCCCTTTCGGATTAGAAAGCATATCTTCTTTTCGGTGGTTTGACTGTGTGATCAATGTTTCGATAGCCCCAACTTTCGTGGCCTCAAAAAATTCATTCAATCTCATTTTTTCTGATTCCGGTTGTTCGGTATCAGATGCAGTTCCAGTATTTTTATTGGTGCTGATATTGATTTCATAGAATTCCAGTTGAGCAGACAAAACAGCCTCTCTAAACTCATTGCTGCAACCCATAGTTACTTTGATTCCTAGTTTTTTAAAGCTCTTTGCCAAAGCTGTCAGCGGCATAAAATGAGAATAGAAGGGCGGACTTACGAAGAAGATGTGTTCATAACCCATAACCTTTATCCCTCCTCTTTGAGATCTAAATAAAAGGCCAGCAGCTGTTTTGAGATTTCTTTTATTGAAAACTTTTCCAATACGGTGCGTTGACCTAATTCTTGTATCTTTCTAAAATCTTTCATACTTCTATTGGATTGATATAGTGTTCTTTCAACATCTTCTAGAAGGGTGCACCAGTCTGATGTGTCTACCAGAAACCCATTAAACCCATCTTTGATGTATGTTTTTACGCCTCCTTGAATCGGCGCAAACACTAGAAACCTTTCAGACAAGGCTTCTAATATAGATATCCCGAACTCTTCCTTCAAACTGGAACAAAGATATATATTAGGATAATCAGCTGAAGTATTCTCCATTATTTTTCGCTCAATATTTCTGATGATATCATTCGATAGTGCTTCCACATGAGCAAAGCGTCCTTTAAGATGCTGGTTGGATTCAATGTAATCATCGAAAGATTTCATGATCCTTGATTCTTTTTCATCCGGTTTTTGAAGGTTTCCACCGATAATAACAAGATTGAAATCTTTCCATAATCTCGACTCGCCCCATACTTTAATTAATCTATCTTGTCCCTTCTGTCTGTTCAATCTACCCACGTTCAGGATGACCGGCCTTGATTTGAATGGACTATCAATGCTGTATTTCACAGTATGGTCTTTCAAAAAACTCCACAAATCAAGGTCGAAATAATCTATCTCTGTATTGATTCCTTCACCTATCATCTTGAAGGCAAATCGGCTCTCCTCAGATTTCAGTTGAGGAAAATACAGTTCTAACTCCTCTTTAACCGCTTTTGCCCCAATCCCTACAATACCGTCTGCAATTGCCAGAAGTTCATCACCGACAATAATTTTATTTAATTTTTCCAGTGTCTCCTCTATCTTAAAGCGAGCTAATACTCCTTCTTGATCCACCATATTTCTATGTGGATCGGGTGTCAACGTGAAAACCAGCTTAACATCCATTTCCTTACATAAAAGAGCAATGGACCTGGAGGCATTATCAAGATATCGAACATGAAAAATATCCGGTTTTACCTGCCACTTCTTCATGAATCTATCGACAGCTCTCTTAATCGAGAGTTCCTTTCTTACGAATACAGTTGGAACTAAAGCATTAAGAAAAACTGGGAGTCTGACTATCAAATGATGATCCCCGAGATAACCCATGAATGGTTTACCATCGCTCCAATCATTGTTGATGGTCAATGTAATAACATTAGAAAGTTCTTCTTGTTTTGCCAGTTGGTTTCCAAGTGTTCTTAAAAGTGTCCCCAATCCGCCGCTTATTCCTTTACCACTAAACTCAGGATTGCCAAAGAATGCAGCCTGAATAACCACGATACCTTCCTCATTCAATAATACGCCTCCGGAAGTGAAATCTAGATAATCCAAAAAAACTTTCGACTTGTTTTCGAGAGGAATTTTAAGTCTGATTAACTCGCTTATATTTTTATTCTCCGAGTTGCACTGTATCAATAAATCTACGATTTGCAATTTTATACTTTCCGGATAATCATGGGTCAATTGATCTAATAAAGTATTAGCGAAATCATCTATGCGGAAATGTGCCATATATTCTATCAGCATGGATAATCCGTCAAAATCATTTTCATACTGACGAAATACATTCTTTAGATTTTCACCTTCTAAAAACGAACAATCACATTCTATGCAAATGTCCAATAGATGACACAACTTGTATGATGAATTCTCTGTATCAATCAACATATTCATGAATATTCCGCTCAATTTGCTTTCCGCAAGAAAAGCCTTATGCTTTATAAGCAGACCAACAATGTATCGGTCTATGTAATCATTTTCGCCCAGATAGGACAAAACTTGAATGATTTGATCTTCGTTAACTGTTTCTTTAGTATAGAGTGTTCTGATAGAAGCAATTTTATTGATTAATGAAGATCTGGCAACATCATCCTTTTGATTAAAACGAGAATGATTCTCTAAGTAAAACTCTGGAAACGAAACTATACTCTTATTTTCAAAATATGATTTTCTCATTTCTATGAATGCATTCAAACAATGTCCCCCATAATTATTAATAGGCTATTATGTTCTACTTTATATCAAATTATACTTATTGTAAATGTATCAATAAGTATTTGACCTTGAAAGACACAGCAATAGCAATTACAGATTTGCATGAATACTTATACTACGAGCCAGGAAAAAAACTAAACCACCGAGTTAAAGCGGGAGATATTGTTAAGGAAGGAACACTTGCATCTAGAGCGATGGTTTAGGATAACAAGAGATTGCTGTTATAGACAGCAGCTTATTTCTACAAGTATGATTGAAGAGCTAAATAGCATTACAAAAATAGGCTAATCAACTGTTTTTCCAGTACTCTTTAAAAAATGCTGCAAACACTCCCATCATACCACCTAAAACAAGTGCGATGGCAAGTGTCAAAGCTTTTCTAGGCGCAATTGGACTTCTGGGTAGACTTGGTTGAACACTCATTTGCAGTGTTGATTCCATGACATTTAGCATATCTTCAGTGGTATTGGATGAATCACCAGTCAGTAAGTAAGTTTGTACTGCATCATGCTCATTTCTTAACTCATCGGTGTATCTCAAGTTCTTTTCAATTTCACGTTCAGTGTTTTGAATGACCTTTCTTAGATCGATGATATTGCCCTGAATCGCTAAATAATGTGGATTGATTTCTTCTTGTAGCATTTTTTCACCAGAAAGATCATCAATGCTTATTCCTCTTGATTTAGCTAGCTCTGCTGCATATACAGGATCACTTGTGACTAGCTTTTGAAGTGTAATGACCGGTGATACATCATCAAACTCGGTTTCAAGCTCAACAAGTTGTTTTTGTTGGTTTAGAAGTGTCTCCTCAAGTTGCTTGGCCATGACATTATACTCTCTAATGAAGTATTTAATAGCACTATCTTTGTACTTCATTTGAACTTCTTCCAAAAAGAGATTGCTTAAAACAACCAAACGATTCATAGCATCTTCAGGCGATTTTCCAGAGATTTTGATCACAAATCTCGAAGATTTCTCTTCTGTTTCAATCGTAATGCTACTTCTAAAACCTTCAACTGAAGCCTCTTCCAGTTCCATTTTCTCAACAAACTTTTGAAACATTGCATTTGAATAAACTTCATTCAAATAATCCATCTTATTTATTGTCGGGTATGTGTACATACCAAACCGGGTACTCGTAGTTTCTGGAACACTGATAATTCCTTCAATCGATGATTCATATACATCATCTGCAATAATTTGTACATAACCTACGGCCAGTACTGCTGCCACTACAATAAAAACAGCAATCAGTTTCCAATTGTTAACCAACGCCATTATCAGTTCTTTTAATGATATCTCATCTTCATAATGTCTGTCTTCCATTTCATTGTGCTCCTTTGTCATTTGTTGTACATAACATTATACACTAAGCGTTATGATAATTAAAGCTTAATCAAACCTCATCCAAAAAAGACAGTCTAGAGACGTCAAACATATGTGACACGGACCTGTTAAATATTCTTGTGTATTAATATTTAGATACGTCAACTCCCGATGATAATATCGGCAGCGTTTATGCCGCGAAAGCCTCTTGATAATGAGTGATGGCATGTTAG
>JAHRFV010000297.1 GCA_019084435.1 Dethiosulfatibacter sp. | reverse complement strand
TGGTTCTATAATAAATGTTGGGGTGGTAAAACATTCCAACATCTTTTTTTACAAAAAAAGTAGAGCAAAAGACTAAAACCAGTTAGAATAAAATCACCACAATCCATTCAAGGAGGTTTTAGCAATGCTCTACTACCATCATTATATTGAAAAACTGGTTGGATTTAAAGATATAATTTTAAGAGATGTTCAAAACGATGCCACAAGGATGGATATTTATCTGGAAATGAAGATCAAAGCCCATAACTGTCCATGTTGCCAACAGCTGACCGACAAGGTCCATGACTACCGCATACAGGTTATCAAGGACATTCCAGCTTTCGGAAAGTCCACCTATCTCCATTACAGAAAAAGGCGGTATGTCTGTAAAAGATGTCATAAGCGCTTCTATGAGAAGTCTTTAATCATGCCAAGATACTACCGCATGAGCTCGAGGTTGATTCAGTATGTGGTGACCCAGATGAGAAGCACCCACTCTGTCACCAGCATCGCCAAGTCTTGTAACCTGTCAGTTCCCACTGTCTTCAGGGTATTCAGACACATCAGTTATCCTGTGGCTAAGATGCCCAAGGTGCTCTCCATTGATGAGTTCAAGGGCAATGCCGGGACTAGGAAGTATCAGTGCATTCTGACCAATCCTAAGGACAAACAGGTTCTGGATATCCTTGAGGGCAGAGAGCAACATATCCTGAGTGATTATTTCAAACAGATGGACAACCGGTCCAATGTGCGGTATTTTGTCATGGATATGTGGCAGCCCTACAAAGATATCGCTGAAACCTACTTCAAGAACGCTACCATTGTCATCGACAAGTATCACTTCATCCGGCAAGTGACCTGGGCTTTTGATAGGGTTCGCAAGGAGGAGCAGAAGAAGTTTTCCGACTACCGTCGAAAGTATTTCAAGAGAAGCCGCTTCCTGCTTTTAAAGCGCATGAAGCATCTGAGCCGGGATGAGCTGGATGCGGTGGATGTCATGCTTCAGACATCCACCGACCTTCAGAACGCCTATCTTCTGAAAGAGAAGTTCTATGAATTTGTTGACAGTAAGGATCTCTATGAAGCCAAAAAAAACCTGCAGGCCTGGTATATGTTTGTCAACACCTGCAATCTGAAAGAATTCAACACCTGTTCCAAAACCATCACCAATTGGCAGAAATACATTCTCAACTCCTTCACTTGTCCCTACACCAACGGTTATACGGAAGGGGTCAACAACAAAATCAAGGTACTTAAGCGAAATGCCTACGGGGTCAAAAACTTTGATCGGTTCAGAAACAGGATTCTGCATATGATGAACTAAATAGTCACTATATTTGATCTGTGCAGTTGATTGTGCCTGACTTCTCTTCAGGTCAGTTTAGCTTATCCATTATTCCCAATCATATTTGTGCTGCTTTCTATGGTGATCTATACCTACTGGAATTCTTTTAGCAAAATGAAAGAAGGTATAATTTTTTCCAAATTATACCTTCCGTGATTTATTCTTTTACTGGCTCTACCCCAACATTTGACAAAGAGCCA
>JAHRFV010000179.1 GCA_019084435.1 Dethiosulfatibacter sp. | reverse complement strand
TACCAGAGTAGCCTTGGCCCACCCATTTAGGACAAATGCCACCACGCTTTTTCACTTCCAAAACTAACTTCTGTTCTATAATTTTCTCTCGCATGGCACCCTCCATCAAATAATTAGTGTAGGTCTATGTACCTCATATATAAAAAGTCCCTATAGAGAGTTTTATAGACAAAAATAGCCCTATAGGGGGTTTTATGAAACGACCTTCATAGACCTACACTAATTATTTGATGGAGGGTGCCATGCGAGAGAAAATTATAGAACAGAAGTTAGTTTTGGAAGTGAAAAAGCGTGGTGGCATTTGTCCTAAATGGGTGGGCCAAGGCTACTCTGGTATGCCAGATAGACTGGTCTTTATGCCAGGACGGAAGTTTGGCCTGGTAGAAGTTAAAGCCCCTGGTGAAAAACCACGTCCACTTCAATTATCCAGACATAAACTGTTAAAGCAACTCGGCTTTCAAGTTTATGTCCTAGATGGAATAGAGCAAATCGGAGGAATACTTGATGAAATACAATCCACATGATTATCAAAAATATGCAATTGAATATATTAAGAAGCAACCTATTGCAGCAGTTATCTTAGCGATGGGTATGGGTAAGACCTCAATTACCCTTTCTGCCATCAAAGAGCTAATGTATGATAGCTTTGAAATTCATAAGGTTTTAATTGTAGCACCGCTTAGGGTTGCGAGTACTGTATGGAGTGATGAGATAAAACAATGGGATCATTTGAGCCATCTAAGTTATTCTAAAATTCTTGGTACCGAAAAAGAACGTTTTGCTGCAATCGAAAAACATGCAGATATCTATCTCATTAATCGTGAAAACCTTCAATGGCTCATTGAAAAAAGCGGTACTGAGTTTGATTACGATATGGTAGTGCTTGATGAATTATCATCATTTAAGAATTGGAGTAGCAAGCGATTTAAAGCATTTATGAAAGTAAGACCGAAAGTAAAAAGAGTGGTAGGTCTAACCGGTACACCTTCATCTAATGGTCTTATGGATTTGTTTGCAGAATTTAAAGTTCTAGATATGGGAGCGCGCCTTGGAAGCTATATTACACAGTACCGAACTAATTATTTCAGGCCGGATCGTATGAATGGCCAGATTGTTTATAGCTATAAGTTACTACCTGGTGCAGAAGAAAGAATCTATGACAAGATTTCAGATATCACCATTTCCATGAAAGCAATGGACCATTTAAAAATGCCAGAACTTATTAATACCAGATATCCCGTGTACATGGATGAAAAAGAAAAAACGTATTACGAAGATATGAGAAAAGATCTAGTGCTTCCTTACATGGATGAAGATGAAATTACCGCAGCAAATGCAGCAGTGCTTTCAAATAAACTATGCCAAATGGCAAATGGTGCAGTGTATTCAGATAATCAACGAATTGTCCATATACATGATAGGAAATTAGATGCTTTGGAAGATATTATTGAAGCTGCAAATGGAAATCCAATTTTAGTAGCATATTGGTTTCAACATGATCTTGAAAGAATTATTAGAAGGTTGGAAGGCTTGAAAATCGATTATGCCCGTTTAACAAAAGAAGAGAATATACGCAAATGGAATAAAGGAGAAATAACAGTTGGCCTTATTCATCCTGCATCAGCAGGACATGGACTGAATCTTCAAAGCGGTGGTTCCACGTTAGTGTGGTTCGGACTTACCTGGAGCTTAGAATTATACCAGCAGACGGTAGCTAGGCTTTGGAGACAAGGACAGACTGCAAGTATAGTAGTAATTCAACACATTATTACAGAAGGTGCTATTGATGAAAAGATTCTAAAAGCGTTAGTACAAAAGGAGATACATCAATCTGAACTGATTGAAGCAGTAAAAGCAAATGTAGGAGGAACGTGGTTATGACAGCGAAAGAATATTTATCCCAAGCCTACCGTCTTGATTTAAGAATCAATAGTAAAATCGAGCAGGTTTCGTCATTAAATGATCTGGCTACAAAATGCACATCTGTTATTAATGATATGCCTCGAAATCCAAATGGAGCAACATCAGCTATGGCGAATGCTGTAGATAAAATTATTGATCTTCAATCAGAGATTAACAATGATATCGAAACCTTAGTTAATCTGAAACAAGAAATAGTAACTGTGATTAAAGATATTGACAACCTTGAGTACCAGACCCTTTTAGAGAAACGGTATTTGTGTTTTCTTTCATGGGAAAGGACAGCGGTGGATATGAATTATGATTTGCGTTATTTACACAAGCTACACAACCGGGCACTAAAGGAATGTAAAATACCCACCCCAATGCAGAGAGGACACTATAAGACATAGAAAGACATCAAGGTATTATGTTATTGTTATAATGAGAAGAAAATATACAAAGGCATAGCCGCTATAGAGTGAATCTGTGGCGGCTTTTCTTATGCCCGAATGGAGATGAAACTTGTGCCAACAAAACCTAAGCGCCCTTGTAGTATGAGCAGTTGCGGTCGGCTCTGTGAAAATGGAGAGCAATACTGCAGTGAACATAAACAAGTAGCAAACAAGCATTACAATAAATTCCAGCGAGATCCAAAGTCAAATAAAAGATATGGTCGGGCGTGGAAAAGAATCCGTGACAGATATATCAAGGCTCACCCCCTCTGTGTGGAATGTCAGAAGAATGGTTTTATAACTCCAGCTGAAGAGGTGCATCATATCATTCCTTTATCTAAGGGTGGTGGTAATGAAATTAGTAACCTTATGTCTTTATGTAAGTCTTGTCACTCAAGAATTACGGTTGAGATGGGAGACCGGTGGGGGAGGTGAAATCTCCACAACTAATTTAAGCGGACAGCGGCGTGGGGTACCGTACACAAAAACGCAGATTCAAACGGGGGTATAGACCCCACTTTAAAAAGGAGGTGTGATCATTGGCAAAAGACGGTACAAACAGAGGTGGTGCTCGGGTTGGTGCAGGAGCAAAAAAGAAACCTCTGGCTGACAAAATAGCAGAAGGTAATCTTGGTGGCAGGAAACTGACAGTTATGGAGTTTTCTGATACAGCAGATCTTGAGGGACAAGAAATGCCTGAAGCAAATAAGATGCTCGAGGCCATTCAAAAAGACGGCAAGGCTCTGGTTGCTGGTGAAATTTACAAAGCTACCTGGCAGTGGATTGATAAGCGCGGCTGTGCTGCTCTGGTATCTCCACAGCTCCTTGAACGCTATGCCATGAGTGTTGCGCGCTGGATTCAGTGTGAAGAAGCCATTACAGAATATGGTTTTCTTGCAAAACATCCCACCACCGGAAATGCGATTCAAAGTCCTTATGTATCAATGGGCCAGAACTATATGAACCAGACCAATCGTCTGTGGTTTGAGATATTTCAAATCGTAAAAGAAAACTGCACTGGAGAATACAGTGGAGCAAATCCACAGGACGATGTAATGGAAAAATTACTTTCTGCTCGAAAGGGCAAATAAAAAGAGATTGGAGATAGCGATATGAGTAAAAGTTATAGAACCGCAGAAAGTGTCTGCAAAGGACATCCTGATAAACTTTGTGATTTAATCGCAGATAGTATTCTGGATACCTGCCTTCGCAGAGACAAAGCATCACGTGTGGCCTGTGAGGTCATGGCAACAAAAGGTAAAATCATCGTGGCGGGCGAGATCACCTGCAGCGAAAAAATAAATATCCGTCTCATTGTAAAAAATGTACTTCGTGAGGTTGGATATAGCCCCTGGAGATTTACAGTATTTGTGTTTGTACATCATCAAAGTGTAGATATTGCTAGTGGTGTAGATACAGCCCTAGAAGCAAGAAATGGAATTGTTGACCCATATAGTTCTATTGGTGCTGGTGATCAAGGTACTGTATACGGATATGCTACTGGTGAAACACGTGAAATGCTTCCACTTCCTATTCTTCTATCTCACAGGATTGTAAAGCGCATCGATGAATGTCGCAAAGGAAAACTCATAAAGGGTATCCTAGCAGATGGAAAAGTACAGGTGACTATTGAGTATGATGGCGATAAACCCATTCGCGTTAAAACTGTTGTGGTGTCCATCCAGCACCTTAAGGAAAAATCACAAAAGCGCTTAGAATCAGATATCTTAAACAACGTGCTCTGGCAGTGTTTCGAAGATTTCCCACTGGATGATGAGACAGAGATACTCATCAATCCTTCTGGGAGATTTGTTGAAGGCGGTCCTGCAGCAGACACTGGTCTTACTGGCAGAAAAATTATGGTAGATACCTATGGTGGACTGGCTTCTCATGGTGGGGGAGCTCTTTCAGGAAAGGATCCAACAAAGGTTGACCGAAGTGGTGCCTACATGGCCAGATATATTGCAAAGAATATTGTTTGGAGCGGGCTTGCTGAAAGATGTGAGGTTGCTATTTCTTATGCCATTGGAAAAGCAAATCCAGTGGCAGTAAATGTGACATCCTTTGGTACAGGAAAAATCAGTGATGAGGATTTAAGTGAACTGGTAAAAGAGATCTTCAACTTACGTCCAGCTGCAATCATTGAAAAGTTGCGCCTCAGAAATGCGATGTATTCAGATACAGCTACCTATGGTCATTTCAATTCTTCTCTCTTCCCTTGGGAGAGCGTGGACTTCAATCTAAATTTAAGAAAGGCGGCGGAAAAATATGAAGATCGAAAAACTGAAAACTAAGCTCTTACTTCCCGCTGACTATAATCCACGTAAGGATTTAAAACCCGGGGATGCTGAATACGATAAACTCAAGCGTTCCATTGAGCAGTTTGGTTATGTAGAACCAGTCATTTGGAACAAAACCACTGGAAGGGTTGTTGGTGGGCACCAGAGATTAAAAATACTCCTGGATTTAGGAATGACCGAAGTTGAGTGTGTGGTCATTGAGATGGATGAAGAAAAGGAAAAGGCACTCAACATTGCTCTCAATAGAATAAGTGGTGATTGGGATAAGGATAAGCTAGCCTTACTTATCGCTGATCTGCAAGGTGCTGACTTTGATGTTTCTCTTACTGGTTTTGATCCTTCTGAACTGGATGACCTGTTTAAGGATTCCTTGAAAGAAGGCATTCACGATGATGAGTTTGATGTGGACGGGGAGCTAGAAAAACCAGCTATGACAAAACTTGGTGATGTCTGGAAGCTTGGAACCCATAGACTAGTCTGCGGGGATTCCACCAAAGCTGAAACCTTCACTCTTCTTATGGATGGAAAACTGGCAAATCTTGTGGTGACAGATCCCCCTTACAATGTGAACTATGAAGGCACAGCCGGTAAAATCAAAAACGACAACATGGGTGATTCTGCTTTTTATGAGTTTCTATTAGCTGCCTTTACCAATACGGAAGCCGTGATGACGCAGGACTCCTCTGTCTATGTTTTCCACGCAGATACGGAAGGGTTGAACTTTAGAAAAGCTTTCTCTGAAGCTGGATTCTATCTCTCTGGGACCTGCATCTGGAAAAAGCAATCACTGGTTCTTGGCAGATCTCCTTACCAATGGCAGCATGAACCGGTGCTATTTGGGTGGAAGAAAAAAGGCAAGCACAACTGGTATGCTGATAGAAAGCAAACGACCATCTGGGAATTTGAAAAACCAAGAAAAAGCGGGTCCCATCCAACAATGAAACCAGTAGCTCTTGTGGCCCATCCAATCCTTAACTCAAGTCTCAGTAACTGCATCGTCCTTGATCCTTTTGGAGGCTCTGGCAGTACACTCATTGCCTGTGAACAGACAAATCGAATTTGTCACACCATTGAACTTGATGAAAAGTATTGTGATGTAATTGTTGAAAGATTCATTTCTGGAGCAGAGACTTCAGATGATGTTTATCTCCTACGTGATGGAAAAGAATATCGATACATTGACCTCCCTGAAAATAAATAACACATCTATCGAAAGATAGACTTGCTATTTACATCACTTAGAGTGATATATGTAGTAAGCAAAAAACAAGGAGGTCAATACCATGAAAATCAATTACAAGGTAAGAGGCGACGAACGAAAAAAATTGGTAAAGCTCATCAGTGAAATCACAGAGGTTCCCTCAAAGTACCTGGGTGTTCCATCCTGCGCTTACCAGATCGGCCCTTACCACATCGGAAAAGACGGAGAGCTAACCTTTGACACCGAAGTGGCTCAAGGCGATATCAATGCGCTAATGAAAAAACTACTAGACGCAGGGTTTGAAGCTGGGGTGGATGAATCGGATTTCACTGAAGCAGAACCAGAGGAAACTGGACTCATCATCCAGATACCAAAGAGTACACTTTCAGATGATGATTTGGAGAAACTGACCAAACTTGTAGAAGCAAAAGGAAACCTCATTAAGAAAGCTCTCAATGTGGATGCCCTTCCCATTGAAGCCGATGAAGAACGCATCAGCTTTCCTTGGTTTCCAAAGCTGCCAAATCCTGACGAAATAAAAGCCTACTCCCAGTTCATCACAAAGCTTTGTGAGATGGCGAAAACCCAAAAGAGAATCACCGTGAAAGAGAAAGAAGTCGATAACGAGAAATACGCGTTCCGCTGCTTCCTTCTCCGACTCGGATTTATTGGAGAAGAATTCAAAACCCCTAGAAAGATTCTTCTTCAAAACCTCTCAGGCAGCAGTGCTTTCAAAGGAGGTGCTCCTAATGAAACCGATCAGTAGAGAAATACTAGCCCACCTACGCAAGCAGTACCCCGCTGGTGCCAGAGTTCAGCTCCTTTGGATGGATGACGCTCAAGCACCACCTACGGGCACAAAAGGCACTGTGTGGGGCGTTGATGACATAGGTTCAATTATGGTTCAGTGGGACAACGGGAGCAGCTTAAATGTGGTTTACGGTGTCGATTCATGTAAAGTGATTTAATAAAAATTCAAATTGGAATAGGGCTGTATAGCTCTTTTCCTCGTTAAATAAGACCTAATGAGGTCTATTTTTATGTCGTTTTAAAGGAGGTGTCCGCATATCCGAAAACTAAAGAAATATAAACCAACCTCATACATGGCGAAAGATTCCCATTATAGTAAAGAGATGGCGGACTATGCGGTAGGTTTTATTGAATGCCTCTCCCATACCAAAGGAACCTGGGCAGGAAAGCCCTTTGAACTTATAGATTGGCAAGAACAAATAATCCGTGATTTATTTGGAACCCTAAAACCAAATGGTTATCGTCAGTTTAATACATCTTATGTAGAAATACCAAAGAAGATGGGAAAAAGTGAATTAGCTGCAGCTATTGCCCTGCTACTCACCTGTGGAGATAACGAAGAACGTGCTGAGGTTTATGGCTGCGCGGCAGATCGTAACCAGGCATCCATCGTTTTTAACGTGGCTGCTGATATGGTACGAATGTGCCCTGCCTTATCCAAACGGGTAAAGATTCTGGACTCACAAAAAAGACTTATATTCCAACCCACCGGAAGTATTTATCAAGTGCTTTCTGCAGATGTCGGAAACAAACATGGCTTTAACACCCATGGCGTTGTATTTGATGAGTTACATACCCAGCCCAATCGAAAGCTTTATGATGTTATGACCAAAGGTAGTGGCGATGCAAGGATGCAGCCATTGTACTTTCTTATAACAACTGCTGGAGACAATCAAAATAGTATCTGCTGGGAAGTACATCAAAAGGCTCTGGATATAATGGCAGGAAGAAAAAATGATCCTACCTTTTACCCTGTGATTTATGGAGCAGCGCTTGAAGATGACTGGTCCGACCCAAAGGTGTGGAAAAAAGCGAATCCATCCCTTGGAATAACTGTTGGCATGGACAAAGTAAAAATGGCTTTTGAGTCTGCAAGACAAAATCCTGCTGAAGAAAATAGTTTCAGACAGCTTAGATTAAATCAGTGGGTTAAGCAGGCTATTCGCTGCATGCCTATGGATAAATGGGATGCATGTGCTTTTCCTGTTGATTTAGAATCTCTTAAGGGGCGTGTGTGCTATGGTGGACTAGATCTTTCATCTTCCACAGACATAACAGCCTTTGTACTTGTTTTTCCTCCACTGGATGAAGATGATAAATATATGGTTCTTCCATACTTCTGGATACCTGAAGAAAGTATTGATTTAAGAGTTAGAAGGGATCATGTGAATTATGATGTTTGGGAGAAACAAGGCTTCCTTCTAACTACAGAAGGAAATGTGGTTCACTACGGATTCATTGAGACATTTATAGAAGACCTTGGAATGAAATATAACATCCGCGAGATTGCTTTTGACCGCTGGGGTGCAGTTCAAATGACGCAGAACCTAGAAAATTTAGGATTCTCTGTAGTTCCCTTTGGTCAGGGCTTTAAAGATATGTCTCCACCAACTAAAGAACTGATGAAGCTGACACTAGAAAAAAAGATAGGCCACGGTGGTCATCCTGTACTTAGGTGGATGATGGATAATATATTTATTAGAACAGACCCTGCTGGAAATATAAAATCAGATAAAGAGAAATCCACTGAGAAGATTGACGGCGCAGTAGCAACTATTATGGCTCTGGACCGTGCAATAAGATGTGGTGGAGAAACTGGCAATTCTATATATGACGATAGAGGTATTCTATTTATTTAAAACTGTATTTCTTGACTTATTTAATATTAAAATTTACACTTAAATAGTAACGATTATATTTTGAGGAGTAGATCCCGTGGAAAATCCAGTAAAAAATGTAATGCTAAATCATTATATAAAAGTTTTATACAATGGTTTTATTAATGGAGACATTAGTTCTATTTACCAATTTCTCGACAAAGATTTTAACTTTTGTGATTGGTCAAGTCAGTGGATTTATGAAGATGAAGAGAAAATAAAGCCTTTAGAATCTCTCGCTAAAATGCTGTCAACTTCTGAGCATCCGTTTAGCCTAAGAGCGGTGGTGCTTGGAGTGGATGGTGTTAGTGACAGAGGCTACTTGACACCCTTTGATAATATTGCATTACTACTGTGCCATGTTGCAGAAAACAAGCAGTATTATGAAACACTTTTCTGTGTAAGACTAGCTAAAAATTATAAGATTGAGTCAATTATTGCACTCAACGATGCCAAGGATTTTGTTAATAGCGACTACTCAATTCAATAATCATTATTAATAGAGCATTTTGCAATATAAGCAAGGTGCTTTTTTTATACCCATTTTTAAGGAGAGTGATGTCCATGGGAATACTGCAAGGAATATTCAAGGCTCGAGATAAGCCTAAAGATGCTCTTGGTGGCAGCCGCTACAGCTTCTTATTTGGAAGCACCAGCGCTGGAAAACCAGTTAATGAGCAAACTGCTATGCAAATGACCGCAGTGTACAGCTGTGTGAGAATCTTGGCTGAGACGCTCGCCGGACTTCCGCTTCATGTCTATAAATATAATGATTCAGGTGGCAAAGAAAAAAACTTAAAACACCCACTATACAAACTGCTCCATGATGAACCAAACCCCGAGATGACTTCTTTTGCGCTTAGAGAAACGCTGATGAGTCATCTTTTATTATGGGGAAATGCCTATGCTCAGATTATTCGAAATGCACGGGGCGAAGTGATATCCCTCTATCCTTTAATGCCAAACAAAATGACAGTCGATCGCGATTCAAGTGGTCGACTTTTCTATTTATATCAACGTGGCAGTGAAGATATTCCATCTCTTAGCAGAGATAATCAGGTATATCTTTCACCCTCAGATGTTCTGCATATACCAGGGCTTGGCTTTGATGGACTGGTGGGTTATTCACCTATAGCCATGGCCAAAAACGCTGTAGGTCTTGCCATTGCTACAGAAGAATATGGAGCTAAGTTCTTTGCTAATGGTGCTTCACCTGGTGGAGTACTAGAACACCCTGGTACCATCAAAGATCCTGGAAAAATTAAAGAATCTTGGAATGCTGCTTATCAAGGAAGTGGCAATGCCCACAGGGTAGCTGTCCTTGAAGAAGGCATGAAATATCAAGCTATTGGCATTTCACCTGAACAAGCTCAGTTCCTGGAAACCAGAAAATTTCAGATCAATGAGATCGCTCGTATTTTCAGGGTCCCCCCTCATATGCTTGCTGATCTTGAGAAGTCATCCTTTAGTAACATCGAGCAGCAATCCCTGGAGTTTGTAAAATACACCCTTGACCCTTGGGTGGTTCGCTGGGAACAGGCCATGTGTCGTGCGCTTCTTATGGAAAGTGAAAAACCTAATGTCTTTATCAAATTTAATGTAGATGGTCTTTTGCGTGGTGATTATGTAAGCCGTATGAGTGGCTACGCTACTGCCCGTCAAAATGGCTGGATGAGCGCCAATGATATTAGGGAGCTTGAAAATCTGGATAGAATTCCAGAACCATTGGGTGGCGATCTCTACCTCATAAATGGTGCGATGACAAAATTACAGGATGCTGGTGCATTCGCAAATATTAAAGAAACGGAGGAATCTAAATGAAGAGGTTTTGGAACTGGGCGCAAGATGAAAATACTGGCGTCCGAACGCTATATCTAGACGGCGTAATTGCAGAAGATTCATGGTTTGACGATGATGTAACCCCTAAGGCATTTAAAACAGATCTTACTGCCGGCGAGGGTGACATTGTTATTTGGCTCAACTCTCCAGGAGGCGATTGCATTGCAGCTAGTCAGATTTACTCCATGTTAATGGATTACAAAGGCACTGTTACTGTAAAGATTGATGGAATTGCAGCCTCTGCAGCGTCTGTCATTGCCATGGCGGGAACAACAGTGCTCATGGCACCAACCGCCCTAATGATGGTACACAACCCACTTACGGTGGCCATTGGCGACAGTGAAGAAATGAAAAAAGCCATCAATATGCTTTCTGAAGTTAAAGAGAGCATCATCAATGCCTATGAGATTAAGACGGGCCAATCAAGGACAAAGCTCTCTCATCTTATGGATGCAGAAACCTGGCTAAATGCGAAAAAGGCCATCGAGCTTGGTTTTGCGGATAGCCTCATGGAGGATGAAAAGAAACGAAAGCAGACAGAGAATATAACCTATGCCTTCAGCCGCAGAGCTGTTACCAACTCTTTGCTGGATAAGGTAAACCCCAAATTAGAAAAAGAGAATAATGGCACCCCTGTTGAGTCGCTGGAAAAGCGACTTTCTTTAATAGGACACTAAATTTTAGGAGGAAACAATTATGAATAAAATTCTTGAACTACGTGAAAAGAGAGCAAAATCCTGGGAAGCTGCTAAAGCATTCCTTGATACCAAAAGAGGTACAGATGGTATCGTATCTGCTGAAGACACTGCAACTTATGAAAAGATGGAAACAGATGTTGTATCACTTGGAAAAGAAATCGACCGCCTTGAAAAACAAGAAGCACTAGATCGTGAACTTTCAAAACCGTTGAATACACCTCTTACAGGAAAACCTATGTTTCAAGGTATGGAATCTAAATCGGGCAGAGCATCTACAGAATATCAAAAGGCGTTCTGGAATGCTATGCGTACCCGTTCAGGTGAAGGACTTGATCCAGTGATTAGAAATGCACTGCAGATTGGTACTGACACTGAAGGCGGTTACCTTGTACCAGATGAATTCGAGCGTACTCTGATTGAAGCATTAAATGAAGAAAATATTTTTAGAAAGCTGGCCAACGTAATCTCCACTTCTTCTGGTGATAGAAAAATTCCAGTTGTGGCTTCTAAGGGAACGGCTTCTTGGATAGATGAAGAAGGCGCAATTCCTGAAAGCGACGATAGCTTTTTACAAGTTTCTATTGGCGCTTACAAGCTTGGTACCATGATTAAGGTTTCTGAAGAGCTTCTTAATGACAGCGTGTTTAATCTTGAAACTTACATCGCTAAGGAGTTTGCAAGACGGATTGGAAACAGGGAAGAAGATGCTTTCTTCACAGGAGATGGATCTGGTAAACCTACGGGTATTCTCGCTGCAACTGGAGGTGCACAGATTGGTGTAACCGCTGCAAGTGCTACAGCCATTACCATTGATGAAGTGATGGACCTCTTCTACTCACTTAAATCACCTTACAGAAACAAGGCTGTATTTGTGATGAATGATGCCACCGTTAAGGCTATTAGAAAACTAAAGGATGGTCAGGGTCAATATATCTGGCAGCCTTCACTTCAGGCAGGAACCCCTGATACCATATTGAACCGACCTGTTTACACTTCATCATACGTTCCTACCATTGCTGCCTCTGCAAAGTCCATTATCTTTGGTGACTTTAATTACTACTGGGTAGCGGATCGTCAGGGTCGTGTATTTAAGAGACTTAATGAACTTTATGCTGCCACTGGTCAGGTAGGTTTTGCTGCAACTCAGCGTGTGGATGGAAAATTGATTTTACCAGAAGCCATCAAAGTGCTTCAGCAGAAAGCATAATGGAGGTGGACTATGACTTATAACGCAAAGAACTATACTGAACAAGGCGGTGAAAAAACCGTCATTGGTGGAACACTTGAAATAAGGGATGGGGCGGTCGTTACTGGCCTTCCCATTCTTGATAATCAAGCTGCAAGCACTGCAGCTACAGTAGAAGATTTGGTGTCAGATTTCAATGCTCTTCTTACCAAACTTAAGAGCTCAGGGCTTATGATTTCAGATTAATGAAAGGATGGTGGCGGTATGACACTGCTAGAAAAAGTAAAAGCAAACCTTATTCTTGAACACGCGGCAGATGATGAGCTGCTTGAGATGTACATCACCGCCGCCACACGGTACGCGGAAAGCTATCAGCATCTTAGTGAAAATAACTACGAAGAAACTTCCATGCCTGCCACCACAGAACAAGCCATCATAATGCTGTCGTCCCATTTTTATGAATCCAGGGACGGCAGCACTGGTGGTTTCTTTTCGGATAATGTTCAGGCGGGACAACAAGTATGGAATACGGTCAACCTGCTACTACGGCTTGACCGGGACTGGAAGGTGTAGAGCATGAGCTATGGTAAAATGAATAGTTTTATTGACATCACCCAGAAAGTAACTATAAAAGATAGTGAAGGATTTAAGATACAAACTGACAATATACTGGCTTCAGTTAGGGCATATCGGGAAGGTCGGCACGGCAATGAGAAATGGGCGAATCGAGCCTCGTTTTCTGAAGCCACCGACCTTTTCCGTTTTCGCAGAATACCTGATGTACTAGTGACAACAGCAATGGTCATTGTCTGCGATAACGGACGTTTTGAAATCACCTCAGTTGAAGATGTCAAAGGTAGAAAAATGTATGTTGAGGTACTTGCCAAGGAGGTGAAACCTAGTGGCTAAATCAACTATGAAGATGCCAGAAGAGTTCCTCCTAAAATTATCTCGACTTGGTGAAAAGACAGATGAGATACTACCACGCGTGCTTGAAGCGGGGGGTGAGGTTGTGGAGACAAAGGTAAAAAGTAATTTGCAGGCCGTTATTGGAAGAGGCACAAAGGAAGAAAGTCGTTCTACAGGAGAGCTTATTTTAGCACTTGGTGTTTCCTCAGCAAAGCAAGATAGAGAAGGCAACTTCAATGTAAAAGTAGGTTTTGCTGAACCACGGTCAGATGGTAAAAGCAATGCCATGATTGCTGGAGTTCTTGAATATGGCAAAAGTGGTCAACCGCCTAAGCCTTTCTTAAAACCTGCGAAATCAGCAATTAAAAAGACCTGTATCGAAGCGATGAAGGCAAAACTGGAAAGTGAGGTGGACCGCATATGAGTTTGTTATCCGAATTGAATCTGATCTTTCAAAGTTTAAACATTCCTGTTGAAACAGGTGTGTTTTCGGATAATGCTCCTGATCAGTATGCTGTGATGATCCCTATTTCTGACACATTTGAACTCTTTGCTGATAATCTTCCTGGCGCGGATATACAAGAAGTACGAGTCTCGCTGTTTGATAAAGGCAATTATCTGAGAACGAAGAATGCTATCGTTCATGCCTTGCTTTTGGCAGATATTACAATAACAGAACGCCGGTACATCGGTCATGAGGACGATACCGGCTACCATCATTACGCTATTGATATAGCGAAATATTATGAACTGGAGGAATAACAAATGGCTACAATTGGACTTGATAAACTCTATTATTCAAAAATAACGGAAGGTGAAAACGGTGAAGAAACCTATGGCACGCCTATCCCGCTTGCAAAGGCAATGAAAGCTGATTTGTCGGTGGAGCTTGCTGAAGCTACCCTATACGCAGATGATGGACCCGCTGCGGTGGTTAAAGAATTCAAATCAGGAACACTGTCACTTGGTGTCGATGATATTGGAACATCCGCAGCTGAGGATCTGACAGGTGCAAAAATTGATGACAATCATGTGGTGATATCGGGTGGGGAAGATGGTGGAACTCCTGTTGCAGTGGGATTTCGTGCTAAGAAGTCCAACGGTAAATACCGCTATTTTTGGCTTTACCGCGTGGTATTTGGTATCCCTGCAACAAATCTTCAGACCAAAGGAGATAGCATCACTTTTTCAACTCCGACTATTGAGGGTACGGTGCTCCGCCGTAATAAAATCGATGGAAACGGCAAGCATCCTTGGAAGGCAGAGGTTAATGAGGACGATGCATCTGTTCCAGCACCTGTAATTACAAGCTGGTATACAGAGGTTTATGAGCCTGTGTTTGCAGTGACACCTTAATGGAGGAATGAATAATGGATAAAGATAGAAGTGCAGAAATTACAATAGGTGGTCAGATATATGAAATGCTTCTAACCACCAAAGCAACCAAAGAGATCGCCAAAAGATATGGCGGTCTTTCTAATTTAGGAGAAAAGTTGATGAAGTCAGAGAACTTTGAAATGGCTCTGGATGAAATTATCTGGCTTATTACCCTGCTTGCCAATCAATCAGTGCTGGTACACAATCTCCTAAACTCAGCTGAGAAGCGAGAACTTCTTACCCAGGATATGGTAGAACTTCTCACATCACCACTTGAACTTGCAGATTACAAAAACAGCATTATGGAAGCGATGCTTAAGGGAACAAAGCGCAATGTTGAAAGTGAGGACGAATCTTCAAAAAACGTGTCGGTCGGGTAAGCGATGAAGAATTGTTTGCTCGACTCATTTTTTATGGAACTACTCTACTTGGACGTGCAGAGCGTGATGTTTGGCTCCTGCCAATTGGACATCTTTTAGACCAGTGGGAGATATATAAGCAGTTTAATGGACTTGCAAAAGCAAAACGTGACTATTATATCGATGAAATCATACCAAATGGAATTTAAGGAGGTGGTGAGATATGGCGGATAATTTCGGATTAAAGATTGGCATTGAAGGCGAGAAAGAATTTAAAAAAGCACTTTCTGATATCAATCAATCCTTTAAGGTTCTTGGGAGTGAGATGAAACTCGTATCCTCAGAGTACGATAAAAACGATAAAAGTGTTCAGGCGATGACTGCTCGAAACGAAACGTTAAATAAATCAATCGATGTACAGAAAGATAAAATATCCACGCTCGAATCCGCCTTAAAGAATGCCTCTGAGAGTTTTGGTGAAAATGATCGTCGTACTCAAAACTGGGCCATTCAGCTTAACAATGCAAAAGCAGAACTTAATGGTATGGAACGAGAACTAGAACAATCGGCTGATAGTGCAGATGATCTTGGAGATGGTTTGAAAGAAGCCGGTGATGATGCAGAAAATTCCGGTGGGAAGTTTGAAAAATTGGGTGGTATTTTAAAAGGTGTCGGTGCGGCAATGGGAGCTGCTGCCCTTGCTGCAGGAGCCGCTGCTTTTAAGCTTGGGAAAGAGGTCGTTGAGCAGTTTGGAGAACTGGAGCAGAATCTTGGAGGTTCTGAAGCTGTCTTTGGCAAGTATGCTGATTCCATCCAAAAGACAGGTGAAGATGCTTATAAAAACCTAGGACTCTCTCAAAGTGACTATTTAGCCACTGCAAATAAGATGGGTGCTTTGTTTCAAGGCTCTGGTATCGAGCAGCAACAATCTCTTGATCTGACTGAAAAAGCAATGCAACGTGCTGCAGACATGGCATCTGTTATGGGAATTGATATGTCGATGGCAATGGACGCGGTCACAGGCGCGGCAAAAGGCAATTTCACCATGATGGATAACCTTGGTGTCGCGATGAATGCCACAAATGTAGAAGCCTACGCACTTGCAAAAGGACTAGATTTCACATGGAATAGCGCCACACAGGCAGAAAAAGCAGAAGTTGCTATGCAGATGTTTTTTGAGAATACACAGCAGTATGCCGGTAACTTTGCAAAAGAATCAACGCAGACTATTTCCGGTTCTATTGGACTTATGCAAGCAGCACTTGGTTCTTTTACGGCAGGGCTTGGTAATGCCAATGCTGATATGACAAATCTTACAGGAAACTTGGTTGATGCTTTTCAGGCAGTAGTTAAGAATATTGTGCCTGTGATTGAGAACATAGTAGCTGCGCTACCAGCGGCAATGGATGCCATTTTATCTGCTATCGGTGAATTACTGCCAACGCTTCTAGGAACTGTCACGGAACTATTCACACAGGTGCTAAATACAATTCTTACTCTTTTACCTGAGCTTATCCCTGCAGCGGTAGATGCAGTTATGACAATTGTAGGTGCCCTCATAGAAAACCTTCCACTTCTTATTGATGCGGCGGTTCAACTTATAACGGCACTTGTTGAAGGGATCGGATTAGCATTGCCCGAACTTATTCCAGCTGCAGTGGAAGCAATTATCACCATCGTTCAGGGGTTACTTGATAGCATGGATAAAATTTTAGAAGCGGCGTTTGCCATTATAACAGGTCTAGCAGAAGGCTTGCTAAACGCTCTACCTGAATTAATAGAGGCTTTACCTCAGATTATTACGAGCATTATCAATTTTATCACTGACAATCTACCTGCTATTATTGCGATGGGGATTGAACTTACTGTTAAGCTTGCAGCAGGTTTGATTAAGGCAATTCCTCAACTTGTAGCGGCAATCCCACAGATTATTGCAGCAATTGTAGGAGGACTCGGTAAAGCAGTAGGTTCAGTATTTGAAATTGGTAAAAACATTGTTACAGGCTTATGGGATGGAATTAAATCCCTTGGCTCCTGGATTACCGATAAGGTCGAGGGTTTCTTTTCTGGCATTACAGACGGTGTAAAGGGAATGCTTGGTATCCATTCTCCATCCCTAGTATTTGCAGGAATTGGTGAGAACATGGGACTTGGTATCGGAGTTGGATTTGATCACATTATGGATAAGGTTGCTAAAGATATGCAGACCTCCATCCCTACAGACTTCAACATAGATTCAAAGCTAAATATGAACGGTGGGATAAGCGGGACCGAGCAGAATACAAAATCCTTTGTTGAGCATACAGGAATTATTGAAGTCCGTGGAGTGAACAGCAAAAATGAACTCACAGGTGTGGTTGAAATCATTATGGATCAATTCAGAAGGGAGGCTAGAATCTGATGATAAGACTGGAAACATCAACTGGTATCGCTTTGTCAAAGATTCTTAAAGAAGTCTCTCCTATGAAATATTCATCAAATAAACAAGTGAACCGATTACTTGATGGAAGCTATCATGTGCAGATTATAGGAAGCCCTCTCAGAAAGATGGAAGGTTCCATTATCTCATCATTTAATCAAGCTGAAATGCTAAACAGCATGGTTGATCAAGGAACTCCACTGGTACTATTCTTCCTTGATAAAAAGTATTTGGTGTTCATTGAAGAAAGTATTGAATGGAAGCGTATAAACTTTGCTCATGGTGATAAAGATAGAAGCTTTTTTGAAGGCAATATCAACATGATTATCAAAGAAGAGGTGACGCTGTGAGAAGTGTAAGCTCCTTGATGAATGAAAAATTGAAAAGCACTCAGCAAACTCCAGCAAATAATTCAGACCCCAAAATGAGTATCAAAGTGAGCAGAGCAAGAACAACTGTAGTGGATAGTGCCTACTGGACCGTTGAAACGATTCGAACAGGAGAAGGTTTGGGAGATGTGTCAGTAACCCCTAGACGATTTAAAAGTTATGGTCATCCGAATAGGCTTTATGAGATTCACGTCCATAATAATGAAGTAAATACGGCTATTAGAGAATACCCAGATAAGTTGAAGGATGGGTGGAAAGACCAGTTTACTTTAGGCCCTGGTTCTTCTGTAGCCATAGCTTTTAATGGTCACTGGGAACGATATAGAAAACTGTGGCGTTTAATAACGGATGAAAAGCCATGGATATTTTGGGTAGATGATACGGGTATTTTATGGAGACAGTA
Organism: Dethiosulfatibacter sp.; assembly: GCA_019084435.1. Next base: position 24,226 of record JAHRFV010000179.1, on the reverse strand, counting down.
TTGGGATGACGAGACTACTAAGTTCGAGTTAGCAACTAATGTATCTTGTGTACGGGCAATACGCGCATGGAAGAATGTAAATGTTATTGAGAGTGATCAAGGTATAGTTGTAGGCTATGTCAAGACAGATGGTACGGTTTGTTATAGGAATTATTGCCAGCAAGAAGACTACACTTATGTTTGGGAAGGTGAGAGACAGTTAACACAGTTTACTGATACAGCAGTTCATTTAAATATGTTTATAACGAATGACTATAGAATGGGCTTTGCAATAGAATCCAGCACTGGACAAGTGCACTGGTTAATCACACCTAGAAACTGGGCAGGAATGGCAGTTGAACAGCATACGATAACTACCAATATAACCAGTTCAACAGATTTATTGAAAGTAAGTTATTACGATGTCTTTCATGATGAGACTATTATCACCAATTTTTTAACAAGTTGTGCGTTACTATTTGGCAGAACAGATAACTCGATTGTTACACTAGAAAATTTGCCAATGACAAGGTTAAATGAGCAAGATGAGGAGTATCAAGACTGGGGCTTCATAATACGGATTACACTGAACTATTTTGCAGTAAATGTACCTACAGTAGTGCTAATGGACACTGAGTGGAATGCACCAATTCCAGTAGCAAATGTAGTAGAAGTGAATGGAAGTAAGGGGTTTCAATTTGATGTTTATATTGATGAAGCAGGTGCAGAGTTTGGAATGAATACTGTGCAGCAGTTAGTAGCTGTAGAAATTACTGATTCGTGGAATGAAGCGGGTTATCTTTTTGATACGATGAATGATTCATTTATGCCGCTGAACTTGATATTTCCAGACCTACCGTTACCTACTGTGGAGGTGATTTGGAATGAGTAAAGGTGAAGGACAAAAGATTGCCATTGAGTTTACTGAAGTACTTAGAGGTGATATTACTGGACTACTTCCATCCTTTGGGAATGAGTATCGTAGGCCGGATGGTATAGCGACTGCAAGTAGCCAGTACACAACTTATGCACCATCTTCAGCATTTGATGGTAGTACATCGACACAATGGTATACAAGAACCACAGGAACTCAGTGGATACAGATGGATTATAGATATGGTGTTAGCAGTTCTGGATTTAAATGGTATGTAAGTTCTTACAGGCCAAAGACATTTATTGTAGAAGCCTCAAATGATGGTATAACTTGGTCTACTTTACTAGAGACAGTCAGTGCAGATACGGCTGGCTGGTTAGAATTTCAGTGGGAGCAGTCAATACCATACTCATATTATCGCTGGTCAATATTAGATAGGTATTCATCTTATCTGTATATTTATGAAATTGAGATGCTTGTAGCAATAGGTAATGAAAGAGCTTTTCTTGTAACAGGAGAGGAGCATCAATACATTGGTGGCCAAACAATAGATAAGGTCTATAAAGTTGCTAATGTTGAAAGACATCCAGATTTTGAAAATGACAAGCATTTGCTTTTGACAATGCACCCTCAAGGTAGGTTTAACAATGTCAAATATTCTGTCAGTGTAGTTTACAATCAAGCATTAGGAACACTTAGAGGTAGAGGTGGACCAGTGCCTGGATTTAGTGAATCATTTGTTCCAGCGGATTTAGAAACTAAGCCTAATCCACATGCAGGTGAACAAATTACAGTTGGGATTACATGTACTGAAACATTTAGTAAAGTATCTTACACGAGTATGTATGCACAAGAATCTATTTATACCAATGTAATCGCAAGTGCAATATTGACTTATGTTGGTGTTGTAAACCCTTAAGGAGGGAGTTTATGCAAATAAAATCAAAAGTAAAATTTCATAATAGATTTGACATTGAAGTTATTAGGGAAGGGGTGGTAATTCAAAAGGGTTTCGCTGAAAATATCGTTCTGGATCAAGCCTATACAAGGCTTTGTGCTCTGTCTTCTTTCTTTGTCAATATTCACTATGGTACAGGTAATGGAACTTTGGAATCTACAAGAACAACTTTGTTCACACATTTAGGTACAAAAACAGCTGAGACGACTGAAACAATCCGAGCGTTACCGACAAGTAAATGGACTAGAAAAATAACCCTAAACCCAAGCGATAATGTTGGTGCGACATTGACAGAAGTTGGTGTTGCTTTTGGTTCTACAAATACCAATTTAATAACGCATGCCATGATAAAAGATGCAGAAGGTAATCCTCTAACACTTACAAAAACAGATTTAGATGTAATCGTTATTTACGCCACCATATTTGCAACTTTAAATGACAATACAAATACTAGGATGTGCTTAAGTTCGATTATTTCAGGCACAGTAAATTATAACGAACTAATAATGTACTTTACAGGTGGGTCATACAATACTACATCTGCAATAGAACTAGATTTGAATGAGCGAGATACAAATGCTCTTTCAACAATTCATTTTATAACATCTAAGTCTCCAACAGTTGTGGCTGAAACTGTAAATAGAAAAAGAAGGTATTCGACAAGATTTGAGATTACTGAAGGTAATACCTACAACCAAGTTAAAACACTTTCATTAAACGGGATTTGTAGGTACACACCAGTTCCATCAGTGGACTTTGTAAACAAGATAATCGGTGTAGGTGATGGCCTAATAACGCAGTTCCCAGTAATCCCCGAAATTATGAATCCAATATTTAAGCGAAATAGCACTATTGATGGGAACGCAATAATTTCTGGTACAGAAAATCCAACTAAGAGATTATCCATTTTATCATTCATGGACTATCCAGTAGTTGGCAAAACCTTTTTAAGCTGGGTGGCTGATCCTTTTGCTACAGGTGGACAGTCTTGGTTTTCTTACACGGATATGGGCACGTGGAAAAACACAGAAAGTTTGCAAGGTAAGAAAATATTCTTAGACGCATTAGGAAATAGCAATAATGATACAGGTTACTTGTATTTGGATTCATCTATAGATGGTGAAACTTGGACCACTCGCTTATCACGTGGTTCTCGTGCCAGCTCTGGTAGAGACGTACAGTCAGCGATAGTTACATGGGATGATTTATATTATCGAGTAAGGATGTCTAGTTATGGACTTGGTGTGCGCATGGTATGGATAGAAGATCCACTAAATAGTGCTCCAATAGCCACATTTGCAACACCGCCGGCTTTGGGAGAAACAGTATCGGTTTCAGGAAGAGTTAATTATTTTCCAAAGTCAACGGACTATGTTTTAGATGTTAGTTTTGAAATTCAATTTGGAGAAGGGGTATAGAATGAAATCTGGACAAATAATATGTGTCTGTGGAGCCGTGATGGGTATTGAGACACTTTCAAATACAATCGAGTGTATTCAGTGCAAAACAGCTCATGATATTTCACATTTTCAAGAAACAGTAACATGTAAAGATGTACCTAAAATAGATCCATATGCAGAAGTCAAAGTATTGATGGCTAAAATAGCAGATTTGCTACCAAAAGAAGATGAGAATGAATGATTTTTAGGTTGGTTTTCAAGGATTAGAAAGAGGTGAATCTATGCAGTTGTCATTTGAAACAGTTGCTGTAGTTGGTACTGGGAATTATCCCGACTTTGTACAATTTGAGAGGACAGAAGGAGAGCTGTTTTACTTGAGTAACGGTAAAATGTATGGAACTTCATCTAAAAAATTTGACGGCGACTTCGATAGTCCAGTTTGGTTAGACACTAATGAGATTAGCCCTATTGAAGATACAAACATGACCCATCTTGAGCTGAAGACGTTATCGGGTTTTGGAATCGTAGGTAGCTATCGAACGAGTAACGCACAAAAACTGTTAATATATGAGTTCGCTTTCGAGATGGATAGATACTTGGATAGTGCAACAATAAAGCATTCTATGGATACACCTATTTCCTCATTCACTTTGAATTTGGAGAATCCACTCAATGAAAATCCGGAGTACGTTGGAAATGTGTCAATATCTGAAGATTCAAGTTTGCTTTCTCCTGGGAGTAAAGTGACTTTTGAATTTAGTATGGGTGATAGTGAACCATATCCCTTGGGCACATTTTATGTGGACAGAAGTAATTTTTCTCTATTAAACGAGACGGTTGGTGTCGATGGCAGAAACATCATTGGTAAAGCGCTAAATGATCAAACCTTTGATGAGGAAAATGTCTATCCTTATTGGAATCTTCGTGAAACTTTAAAAGAAATATTATATAGGTTCAATATTAGTTCTGACGAGGTATTAGTGGAAAACACTTCTATTTATGCTGGGTATCAATTCGATGCAAATATGAGCTGTCTTGCAGGCATTATGGAGATTTTGAAGGCTCTTAATAACTGGCATATTAAAGAAATTGTAGATGGAACTGTAGTCATTGGCTCTGAAAACTATGCTGGATTCACCCCGAATTCTAGATATTCATTCTATAGAGATAAAGACATCTTTACAAGAAGTATTGTTAGAGATGACCAGGAAGCATATCGCCGAGTATGTGTCCACAATCAGAATTTCATCATCAAAGTATACAGGGATGTGGAGACTTATAGTGGCTGGAATTTGCAGGCTAATAAGACCCTTTATGTTAATGTACCAGAAGGTACGACTCACACCGATGCAGAGAGTTATGCTACTCAGATTGCTGATAGCCTTCAGTATGTGGGTAAAATTGAAAGCTTCACAGGCCCATTTAGGCCACAACTCATTTTAGGAGATGAAGCTGTGATAGTGAGTGCCGAAGGTTCTACAAGTCTAGGTCTTATAACCGAGATCACCCACCGCTTTGGGAAAGACGGTTTTTATACCGATTTCACGGTAGACAGCGGAGGCAAAGTTGGTAGAGGCAGACTCAGTGACTACATTGGTATGATCATAAAAGATAGATCAAGTAGCAGTAGGATCTATGAATAATACAGTGACTTGAAGACATCAAGGTTTTATATACACCAGAATAAATCGACATCAAGACGCTCGCTTATATAGCAGGCGTCATTTTTTATGCATTAAACAAAGGAGGTCTACAATGAAAGAAATATGGAATTGGAGTCAGGCAGTTATAGCAGGTGTTGGAGGTGGATTTGGTTATTTTATCGGGGGTCTTGATGGCTTTTTATTTGCTCTTCTTGCCTTTGTAGTCATTGACTACATAACGGGTCTAATGTGTGCAGTACTAGATAAAAAACTATCCAGTGAAGTTGGTTTTCGAGGTATTTTTAAGAAAGTTCTTATATTCTCACTCGTGGCCATAGGGCATATCATCGATCAAAACGTAATAGGAGAAGGCTCTGTGATTAGAACAGCAGTTATCTTCTTTTATCTGTCTAACGAGGGTATTTCCATTCTTGAAAATGCTGCCCACATCGGTCTGCCTGTGCCGCAAAAGTTAAAAGATGTTTTAGAGCAACTTAATAATAAAAATGGCAAGGAGGAATGATGTATGAATCTAAGAAAACTGATTCTTACTAAAAATGCTTGCTATAAAGCCGGAAGAACTATTATCCCCAAAGGTATTATGGTTCACTCAACCGGTGCAAATAACCCTTGGCTCAAACGTTATGTTGGCCCAGATGATGGTTTGCTCGGTATGAACCAATATAATAACCACTGGAATCAAGACAAGCCCGATGGTCGGCAAGTTTGCGTTCATGCTTTTATTGGTAAATTAAATGACGGAACAATCGCCACCTACCAGACCTTGCCTTGGAATCATCGTGGATGGCATGGTGGTGGTAGCTGCAACGATACTCACATCGGCTTTGAAATCTGTGAGGACGATCTTTCAGATAAGAATTATTTCAATAAAGTGTACCAAGAAGCCGTTGAACTTTGTGTGTATCTTTGCAAACTCTATAGCTTGACCGAAGAGAACATCCTCTGTCACAGTGAGGGCTACAAAATGGGTATCGCCAGTAATCATAGTGACGTCATGCACTGGTTTCCTAAACATGGCAAATCAATGGACGATTTTCGAACTGATGTGAAAGATGTTTTATCTACTCCTCAATCATCTATAACTAATGAAAAACTATATCGTGTGCAAGTTGGTGCTTATACCGTTAAGGCGAATGCAGATGCAATGCTTTCTAAACTAAAGAAAGCAGGATTTGAAGGTTATATAAAATAGAATTTATAAATGCTCATCGAAGATGTTTCTTCGGTGAGCATTATTTTTTTTGCAAAAGTTTGTCCTCATACCGGAAGAATGTGTTGGAAATTCACTTAGTAAGCTAGAAGGAATTTTTTTCTACCAAAGGAGGACTAGCCGATTATGGATAGACAAATAACAACCCAAATAGATAGTAAACAGAAGGTTCTAAAGGTGTTACCTCGCAAGATGGATGAGGCACAAATGCTTCGCGATATGGATTTTAGATTAGCTCAAAAAATACTTTTAGGCATGCATGAAAATGGCCTAATTACTGATGACGAATTCAATAAAATAACAGATCTAAATCGTAAATCTTTCTCCCCATACTTAACAGAATTATATGAGTAAATGACTTGCTATATATGCAAAGTAGAGCGAACATGTGACTGTAAGAAAGTGAGGTGAGTTGATGAAACGAATAACAAAAATTGAAGAAGTTAAGGACTTCGGTTACAAGAAGAAATTAAGAGTAGCTGCTTACGCTAGAGTTTCCACTGGTTCTGATGAACAACTTTTGAGCTTAGAAACTCAGAAAGTACATTACGAAAATTATATTAATGCAAATGATGAATGGGTGTTTGCGGGTATTTATTTTGACGAGGGGATTAGCGGAACCAAGGTAGAAAAGAGAATTGGCTTATTGCAAATGCTTAGTGATTGTGAAACTGGAAGTATTGATTACATTATCACAAAATCCATCAGTCGATTTTCGAGAAACACTACAGATTGTCTAGAAATGGTTAGAAGACTTCAGGAACTGAATATTCCAGTGTTCTTTGAGAAGGAGAACATCAACACTGGGTCAATGGATAGCGAGCTGATGTTAACCATTCTTTCAAGCATGGCAGAAAGCGAGTCGGTTTCTATTTCAGAAAATTCAAAGTGGAGTATCCAGAAGCGTTTCCAGAATGGCACATTTATTGTTTCGTATCCTCCTTATGGTTATGAAAATAAGAATGGTGAATTGGTGATTATTCCTGAACAGGCAGTTGTAGTAAAGCGCATATTTGAAGAAGCACTTGCTGGCAAAGGAACACGTGCTATTGCAAGAGGCCTTGAACAAGATGGTATTCCTACTAAAAAGAACCGTATCTGGAGCCCTAGCACCATTAACGGAATCTTGAAAAACGAGAAATATACTGGTGATGTGATATTCCAGAAAACTTTTACAGATAGAAGCTTTAATCGCCATAAAAATCGCGGTGAGCTAAATCAATACCAGGTTGAAAACCATCACGCGCCGATTATAACTCATGAGGTGTTTAATAAGGCGCAGGATTTGCTAGATCAACATGGTAAGGAAAAAGGCATCGAGAAGGACAAAGGTAAATACCAAGTACGCTATGCATTTTCAGGAAAGATCATCTGCGGTGACTGCGGCAGCAAATTCAAGCGACGGAAGCACTATAAGCCTAGCGGAGATTACGTTGCTTGGTGCTGCAGCAAGCACATCGAAAACAAGAAAGAATGTTCAATGAAATATGTTGCAGAGGAAGCATTAAAGGTTACATTTGTTAGGATGATGCAAAAACTTGTAGCTACACATACGAAGATAATAAAGCCATTTGCATGGTCACTTAGCGGCACTAACGACAAAGAATACCTGTTGAAACTTAGTGAGATTGATGAGCGTATAGGAAAGAACATTGAGCAGCGGCAGGTACTGGTAGGTCTCATGAGCAGCGCTATTTTAGAACCTGCTGTTTTTAACAAGGAGAATAACGCCCTGGTTGCAGAGCTTAATAGACTTCAAATAGAAAAAGAACTCCTGGCGAGCAGTATTATTTCTTACCGTAAGCAGTCGGAGGAAGCGCAGAAGCTTCTAAAATACTTATCTAAGTGCGGCGATATTTTGCAATTCGATGATAACATTTTCTTGGAGTATGTAGAAAAGATAGTAGTAGGCTCAAGAGAAGAGGTTGTTTTTACTCTAAAGTGCGGATTGAATTTACCAGAAAGGTTGGTGAAATAAATGGCTCACACCCCACTTGGATACCGAATTGTAAACGGGAAAGCAGTCGTTGATGGAGAAAAAGCTAAGCAGCTTCATGCATTATTTAAAGCTTACATTGCAGGTTTAGCTCTTAAGGCATCAGCAGAGTCAGCTGGTATTATGGTTACTCATTCAAGTATTGGTAGGATGCTACGAAATGAAAAATACCTAGGTACAGACTTTTATCCTCCCATTATTGAAAAAGCTACATTTGAAGCAGCAGAATTAGAACGCATGAAGCGTGCAAAGGCATTGGGCAGAATCTATAATTATGGAGATGTTGAGGTCACTAAACCAATGAAACATATCTTTAAAATAGGAAAAATTGAGCAAAAATATGATGACCCATTCAAGCAGGCAGAATACACATACAGCTTGATAGAAAGTGAGGAAGTAAATGAATAGAAGTGTTACCGTTATCCCGGCTATAAGGCGTGTTGGTAATAACGTAAAATCAGAAGAAAAGCCTAATTTAAGAGTCGCAGCGTACTGCCGCGTCAGTACTGACAGCGATGAACAGGCAACCAGTTATGAAACACAGGTTGAACATTACACAACTTTTATTCAAAATAACTCAGAGTGGGAATTTGCTGGTATTTATGCTGATGATGGTATTTCAGGTACTAACACCAAAAAGCGTGAAGATTTTAATCGTATGATTGAGGATTGTAATTCGGGAAAGATTGACATGATTATTACTAAATCCATAAGTAGATTTGCTAGAAATACACTGGACTGCCTACAATATATCCGGGAACTGAAAGATAAGAACATACCGGTATTTTTCGAGAAAGAAAATATAAATACCATGGATTCTAAAGGTGAGGTACTTCTTACTATTATGGCTTCCCTTGCCCAACAAGAAAGTCAGTCGCTTTCCCAAAACGTGAAGCTAGGCTTTCAATTCCGATACCAGAACGGTGAAATGACAGTCAATCATAATCGCTTTTTAGGATATACAAAGGATGAAGAAGGAAACCTCATCATTGATGAAGTTGAGGCTGTTATTATCCGCAGGATATATCGAGAGTATTTAGAAGGTAAAAGTTTGATACAGATTGGTCGGAGTTTAGAAGCTGATGGTATGCTAACTGGTGCTGGAAAAAAACGATGGCGACCTGAAACCATCAAAAAGATGCTTTCTAATGAAAAGTATATAGGCGATGCTCTTTTACAGAAAACATATACGGTTGATTTTCTTACGAAAAAGCGAGTTAAAAATGAAGGTGTTGTTCCGCAATATTATGTGGAAAATAGTCATGAAGGCATTATTCCCAAAGATCTATACATGCAGGTTCAAGAAGAAATGACAAGACGATCCAATATGAAAGCTGGAAAAAAGCGACGCATCTACAGTAGCAAATATGCTTTATCGAGTTTGGTATTTTGCCCTAAATGTGGAGACATTTATCGCAGGATAGCTTGGAACAACCGTGGTAAGCATTCCATAGTCTGGAGATGTTGCACTAGAGTCCAAGGTGGACCAGAAGCTTGTGATGCAGAGACAATTTTAGAAGAGGACCTTCAGATGGCAACGATAGCTGCCTTCAATACCCTTTATTCAAGTAGAGATAGCATGGTGGAAGTTTTCAAAAAAAATATTTCTGAAGTTATTGATTCACCTGAGAGTAAACTAGAAGAAGTGGAAGCTAAGTTGGAAGATTTGCAACAGGAGCTTTTGAAAAAGGCTAACTCGAAGCAAAATTACGATGAACTAGTTCAAGCGATTATGGACATGCGTGAAAAGAAGAAGATGATAATGGTAGAAGCGGCAGAACAAAGCGGGTATAAAAAACGAATTGCTGAATTAGAAGAATATCTTCAAAACTTTCAGCAAGAGCTGATAGAATATGATGACAAACTGGTAAGGTTATATATTCAAAGAATAACGGTTTACAGCGAATATTTTGAGATAGAATATAAGACGGGATTCAAATTAAATATTGAGCGATAACATTGGCAGGAGAAACTCTATAGTAGGGGCTCCTGTTTTTGATTGTCTATAGAAACTTTTTATACTAATTGAAATATCTGGATTTTTGTTATTGCCATATGTTATAATAAATTATACAAATAAGATAATTTATTAAAGTGATAGAGGTGAACTTTGTGATTAAGAATAACTTGGAAATTGATATAAAAGTTAAGTGTATAGAAGAGGGCATAACACAGGCACAATTAGCTGAAGAAATTGAAATAACTGCACCCTACGTAAATAGGATCATAAAGAATTCAGAAGGTGTAGTGAATAAAACATTCATTAGAATGCTAGAACGATTAGGGTATGATATTGAGCTAGTTTATGTGAAGAGAGGATAATAAGTATTCAAATAGAATTATAGATTAATTTTGGAAAGGGGTTCATATGGAAAATACAAAAGTCATTGAATCAAAGTCGCAAACTGAATGGATTATTTCAGGAAATCCTAAAAAATATGATGTAGTAGGTGCATTTCATTCTTTAGGTAAAGTAGATTGGAAGCAGAATACAAATGTATCAGAAGGAGATATTATATACATTTATGTTTCTGATTCTGTGAAGGCGATTCGTTTTAAATGTAGGGCGAATAAAGTGGATATTCAAGTACCTGATATTGATGATAAAGAATTTAATGTATCAGGAGAATTCGATGGGACTTATGGACGATACATGGAGCTGGAAATGTTAGAAGAATTTTCTGAAAGCATTTTTCCTAAAAAATTGCTTGAGAACTATGGTTTTTCATCTCCCCAAAGTGCTGTTCGTGTTCCAGCGAAGGTGAAAGTTTATTTAGATTTGGTTCAAAAACTTTTGCATGCTGAAGAAATGGATCCTGATAAGCACGATGGCGCATATGAATTAGTAAGAGAAACGATTAGAGCATACTCAGAATTGAGTGATCTTAGTGTATGTGATTATAAGGACCTTAACCTTGTATACCTTATGACTATTGGAACTTGGAAACATAAAGTTGAAGCAAAGAAGAAAACGGTAGATGAAAGTCATTTGCTGGAAGAATCAAAAACAAAATTAAAAAATTTAATTGATTTAATTTGGGGTAAGGCCGAGAGGAAAGAATATAGTAATAGTGTTGATAACGGTTCATTTGGCATGTTTGGAACTGGTTTTTTTTCCTTTGTACGCACTACAGATGAGAAATCTCCTATAAATTTCATTCAAGCATGTATTGATGTCCTAGATATGGATGATGACGAGCGAATTTATGATAGAATGTCGCAAGTGTTAATCCCAAGCTATCGCGGGATGAGAGCTGCATCAGCGTCTATGGTATTGCACTGTCTCAAACCATTTGCTTTTCCTATTTTTAATAGCAATATGGGGAATGACAATATTTATGTTTATTTAGGTATACCACTGGATAAAAAAACAGAGGTGCAGACATATATAGCCAATTGCCGAGAGGTTAAGAAATATAGAGATGAGAATTACTTAATAAAGAATTATAGAATTTTTGATATTGCTGCCAGGGGATTGGGTGAGCATAAGTCACAGACAGATATTGATTACATTGGTGTACTTGATTATTTAGAAAACAATAGAGATATACCTTACTCAAATCCAGAAGCCCCCGGAATTTCAGCAGCAGATAAAGATCATCTTCTAGAGGTAAAGCAAAAAGGCCAGTCGGCATTAGCTGAAATAAAGAAAATGGTTGCAATATGTAAAGAACAATTTGAACTTGATAAATGTGAGCCTATGTCTTGGCTTGATGGTTCCAATACGAAAACTAGAAAATATCTATGGGCTCAGATGAAGTATTCTAAGTATACTGATAACCCTATTAGCATTTCAATTTTTGCTGAAATGTCTGACACAACAAATAGAACTAGATATCGTTTTAGTTTGGAAATTAAGAATGATAATTCAGATAAAAATCAAATGGAGGAATACCACAGTTATTTGGATTTGCCACTTGTAGAAGAAAGCGCACTTGTATATGTTTCAGGTAGTAATGAGTTTGGTGCAATGCAGATTGTTGATGAACCAGTAGGAGTTCTAAAGCAAAAAATTAATGACGGAACATATAAGAAGGTTCAGCTTTGTAGGATTCAGGAATGGACTGATGAATTAACTAATGATGACATTCAATCAGCTATGTTGGAAACTGTTGAAGCATTGATTCCTTATTATGAGCATGTTATTGGAATTGAAAAAGTAGTGGAGGTGCTAGGAGGAATGGATTCATCAAATAAAGATACGAGTAAACCGATAGACCAAACGAACGAATTCGATAAAAATCTTATACTCTATGGTCCTCCAGGGACTGGAAAGACATATCATTCAGCTACATACGCAGTTGCAATTTGTGACAATAAATCGTTGGAAGAATTGACTGATTATGATGCTGTTATGGAGAGATACAATGAATTAAAGAATGATCGTCGTATTGTTTTTACCACGTTCCATCAATCATATGGGTATGAAGAATTTATTGAAGGAATTAAACCGGTTGTTTGGGAAGACCAACCTGATGGCAGCGGGGATGTATCTTATAAAGTTGCGCCAGGAATATTTAAAGAATTCTGTGAAACTGCTAAGAAATCTAAGGTGAAAGCAGATAAATTCGATATACCAGAAGATGCTATTGTTTGGAAAGTAACAGTAAGTCCTGAAGTGAACGCTGAATGTTTAGAGAATAATCATGTGAGAATTGGTTGGGATATAGATAGTGAAGGTGCGTACGCGTTTGTAAACGATATGAAAACTGGTGACATCATTATTACAACAGATGGTTCAAGAAGTTTAATAAATGGAATCGCAGTTGTCTCTAAAGACAAAGCATATTCTCTAGAAGTTGAAGATGATGCAACAACTAGAGATGTAATATGGTTAGCTAAAGAAATTAATGAAGATATAAGAAGTATAAATAAAAATAGAATACTCCACAGGATGACAGTGTCACGTGTTCCAGGAATGCAGGTAAGCGATGTCGTCAATTTGGCAAAATCTCTTAACAGTGAGCTTTCAAATACTGAAATTGAGGAAAATGCAAAACCTTATGTATTTGTAATTGATGAAATTAATAGAGGTAATATCTCAAAAATATTTGGTGAATTAATTACCCTTATCGAATGCACAAAACGAGAAGGAATGCCAGAAGCAGCTAATGCGGTGTTGCCATATTCTGGTGATCCGTTCAGTGTTCCACAAAACGTTTATATACTTGGAACAATGAATACTGCTGACCGATCAATTGCGTTGATGGACACAGCACTTCGAAGAAGATTCAGTTTTGTCGAGATGATGCCTAAAACAAATGTATTACGTGAAATTGGTGCAGACAAGGTTGGTGATCTAAACGTAGCAGATATGCTTGATGTAATTAATGAGAGAATTGGATTTTTATATGATAGAGAGCATACAATTGGTCATGCATTCTTTACTGGATTAAAAGATGATGCTTCTCTTGAAAGATTACAAAGTATTTTTGAAAAATCGGTTATTCCATTATTGCAGGAGTACTTCTACGAAGACTATCAAAAGATTCAGATGGTTCTGGGTGATAACGGAAAAGAGAATTCGAATTTAAAATTCATAAAAGATGACAAAGTAATTGCAAAGAGTATTTTCAAAGGTAATGTTGAAGATGTGATTGATTTACCAGAAAAGAAATATTCTATTAACAAAGTAGCATTGTCTAATATTCAAAGTTATATTGAAATCATGTAAAGTGAGGTGAGAAAACATGGGTAAACCATTTGAGGTAAAAGAATTTGATTCAATTATCTGTAATAGCGATTACAAAGACGATGATCATTATAAGTATCTTATCGAAAAACAATTTAGAAATTTAGAAACGTTTATCCATGAATTTTCTGGTAGTGAAGAAAATGCAGATGCTTTAGATTTTATGCGTATTGGTTATCGAAGGAATGTTGGTGAGACAATTACCATAAAGAATTATGTTGGTCTGATTCAGATGAAGGATGGATTTCAAGTACAAGTTCTTCCGAAGATTTCATTTGCCGATGGAGAAGATCCTGGTAATGCTAAGACAAAGCGTGTTTTTTTACGTATGCTTCGTAGTATGAGAGACTTCCCAAGTAAGATGTTTAATGATGCTAGCCTAAAAGTAGACCAAATGAACCTTTATGAAATTTTCATCAATATGTATCTACAGGAAGTACGTCATTTGGTGAAAAGGGGTATTAAATCCGCATATATTTCTCAAGAAGATAATCTGCGATTTTATAAGGGAAAGCTTCTGGTAGGACAGCATTTACGTAAAAACTTAGTCCATAAAGAAAGATTTTATGTAGGGTATGAGGAATTTCTCATGAACAGACCTGAAAATAGGCTTGTGAAATCGACCTTGGAGAAATTACAGAAGATAACTAGTAGTGCGGAAAATTCAAAAGAAATAAGACAGATCCTTACAGCTTTTGAGCTAGTAGAATCTTCAATAAATTATCAAAAGGATTTTTCTAAAGTTGTTATAGACAGGAATACAAAGGACTATGAAATGTTAATGCAATGGTCAAAAGTGTTCCTTATGAACAAGAGTTTTACTACGTTTTCTGGAAGCACAACATCAAGAGCTTTATTGTTTCCTATGGAAAGTGTTTATGAGAGTTATGTAGCTCAGCAAATGAAGAAAGTATTTCGCCCAGATGGGTGGGATGTCTCGTCTCAGGATAAAGGTCACTACCTATTTATGAATCCTAGAAAGCAGTTTGGACTAAGACCGGATTTAGTTATTACGAAGGATGATCGTACAGTTATACTGGATACCAAATGGAAGAATCTTATTAATAATGAAAGATCAAACTACGGTATTTCCCAAAGTGATATGTATCAGATGTATGCTTATTCCAAGAAATATGAAACATCAGAAATATGGTTATTGTATCCAATAAATGATGAAATGAGAAATTTAGAATCAATAAAGTTCGATAGCGGCGATGGAACAACTGTGAATTTGTTCTTTATTGATGTGGCTAATATTGAGGATAGTTTATCGGTATTAAAGGAAAAGTTGGATGTTGCTTTATATGATGTTTAGTCCTTTAAGTTATGTTAAAATTCAGCGATTCGAAAAAGAATAAAAGAAGGTACATTTAATGTTAATTGTATAGAATATAAAAGTCTTGTTTTGTGGCTAATGAAAAAAAAGAAGTTGATAGTATACATCGATTAATACAAAGAAATGCTTAGAAGCCCTGTAATATAATAAGTTCGAGGAGGAAATATAGAGTGAGTTTAGATATTAAAGAGTTTCAAAAAGAACTAGCACATCAAAAGGTATATGATACTTGGCAATATGTTGATAGCCTAAGAGAGATGCTTGCATATATGGATTTATCCTATCAACTGTTAGTAAATGTTCATAAAAATAGAGTGGATTCCTTAAAAGCACAGCAGTCAATTATTTTACAAGAAGCAGCCGAAACAGGTTCTGCATCTATAAATGAGAGTGATTTGCATTGTACAGACTTGAAAATTGCAGGATTAGATATTGATGATAGTATTTTTTTAAGGAAAACTATAGTAGAGTTCTTTCACTATGCAAGGATGAGCGTGGATGTTATGTTTCAAATTATCAATGCGGCTTTGTTTGGCGATGAGTCTTTCCAGATAACGGACAGACAGCTAATAAGAAAGGTCAACAGTAAGCTAGACGGAATTTCATCTTTTGCTTATTTAAAAACATTGCTGGATGACAATAAAGCAAATCAAATCTATTTATATTTACAAGCATTTGACAATTACATTAAGCATATTAAGACAATTCTTGTTACGGTAAAGACTAGCTTTATCTTAGGTTCTAATGATGAATTTTTGATTAGAGATTTCATATATGATGGAATATCCTATCCACTTGTAAAGGCTTTGGATAAGGTTAAAGAAGTAAATGACTATGTGCAACAAATGGCAGAAGAGATTCTTACAGAGGTAAAAGTTCAGTTGCCAAACTGTCTTAATAATAGTCAGAGAATCCAAAACATCACTTTCAAGCAAGTTATGAAAGAGAATGTTCAATCCAAAGCGGTTGAATATATATCATTCTTTATTGATGTACAAAATGATTTAAGTGAGCTACCTAATGAAATAAAGGTACTGCCTTTGTTAGTTAAACCAAATGATGAGATATATAGCTTTGATTTTAGAATTAAAAAGATTTTTATTAGGAGAAAAGGTAGCGAAGAAGATGGCATATTGGGGTATGCAGAACTTAAAAACGGATTAGAGACAAATGAATTTTATAGGATATTTGAAATTCATCCATGTGGAATTGATGAATACTATAAGTATATTTTTAGTTTTGTAAATGATTATCCTAAAGTAACATTGAATTATTATGCTATGGAAGTATTATTATTTGTAAAGAATAGGCAATATGTATCTATAAATATTGGGTATTAAGCTGGATAATTTGTTTGTACAGATAAAAAGAAAATTAGTAAAAGTGATAAGTGGATAAAGTGTTAGTACCTCGACGTACTTAGTATCCTCTCGAGCCATGTGGAGACGGTGGTACGACTACAACGCCAGAACCCTTGATTTTACTGGAGTTTAAGCACTTTTATGACTTCTTTAGTTTTAGCAAAAGTAGCGAAAATTACCCCCAAAAAGACCTAAAAAGGAGTATCAAAATCAAAATCGCAATATGACATGGTACGTGGGAACACGTCTACCAACAGTAGATTTTGAGGTTCAAAAATGGAAATTTAGATAATGAAATGCCCTAGATTCAATTAGTAGAATCTAGGGCATTTCATTATCTAAATTTATATTATTAATCATCTTTTTTAACAATCGGCTATGCAAATGATCAATACCAATGGCGCCCAATGGAGCAGTAATCATAATTGTCAAAACAGCTACTGTCAATATGGTATTACCAGCTAATACACCCGCAGTTAGGGGAATTGACCCTATAATAAAAAAGCTGATGAGTCTGTGAAAATAAAAAATCACAGAAGTCATCAGCAAATTTGCGGTTCAAGCTAAGCTTAGGGAGAACTTCATTCCCAATAATATGAATTTATCATAATCAGTATTAATTTTCAACATGTCAAAACATTTTTTTCTTTACCATGAAAAGAGCCAGAATAGTTGATAACCCTAAAGAAATTGCGATTATTATAATAAACGCATAAGGCTGCATAGACAAAGGAACAGGTACATTCATTCCAAAAAAGCTTGCAATCATTGTAGGAATAGTAAGTACAATTGTCACTGAGGTTAAAAACTTCATTACAATGTTTAGATTGTTTGAAATAATAGAAGCAAAAGCGTCCATCATTCCGCTTAAAATATTGCTATAGATATTGGCCATTTCAATAGCTTGCTTATTTTCAATAATAACATCTTCAAGTAAATCTTCATCTTCAGGATATTTTTTAATTGCATCAAGTTTGAGCATTTTTTCAAGAACAATTTCATTACTTCTTAAAGAAGTAGAAAAATAAACTAAGCTTTTCTCTAAATCCAGAAGTTGAATTAATTCTTTGTTTTTCATAGATTTATGCAGTTCACGTTCAATATTAAGGCTCATGCGATCAATTTGTTTCAAATATTGAAGGTAATAAGTTGCATTTTTGAAAAGTAATTGAAGTATAAATCGACTTTTCTTGAAAGTGTAGAAACTTTTAATTTTACCAGACATGAAATCATTTAGTAATGGGATTGCCTTTAGGCATACTGTTATAATATTTTCACCTGATAAAATGATTCCCATAGGTAATGTTGTATAAATCTTTGATCCATCATTTTCTTCAAAAAATGGAACATCTACTAGAATGAGCGTACAGTTCTCATCTACTTCTATTCTTGATCGTTCCTCTTCATCAAGAGCTGCTCGTAAATGGTCTTGTGGAATTGAAAATGAATTACTTATTATATTGATTTCTTCCTCTGTTGGTTTAATCATATTAATCCAGATGTTATCTTGAATTTCATTTAATTGGATTAAAGATTCATTGAGTGTTTTAAAATACTTGATCATAATAATCTCCTTTCAATACTTAGAATAATGTGAGCACACAAAAGCGATCTTTATGATTACATGTCTCAAGCATTTTTTCTCACAGTAAACTTAGTATACGGGATTAATACAAGATATAATCAAGTATACATAAAGGTAATCATATAGATAGGATTAAGGTGCTTTATTAAATTTTGGTTGTAACAACTATGTTCAGGACCACTATCCATATATCTCACCTCTTTCTTAACATGAAAAGTATTAAAACCATCTAGCAATTATACATCAGTTGCCAAAACTATTCAATAATAACATTGATAACTAGCGAAAAAGAGTATTATACAACTGCTTCATTGGCTCTAAAGACACCACTTTGAGATAACAATGCATCAACCAAAGTGGATTTACCTGCGTCTACGTGGGCAATTACCGCCACGTTTAAAATTTTTTGTTTTTCCATAATTCCTCACATCTCGTATGTTTTCAAGTAACTAAACTAGTATACTACAATAAACACCTTCTGCATACCCCTGATTCATAAACTTAACCATCATAAAAATATAATGCCTAAACTTATCTTTCTTTTATAAATTTTTTTCATGTGTTAAAATAAAAATTAGGAGGCAAAAAATGAAATCCAATCATTTAATACTTACAGCAAAAAATCAACGCAACGAAAAGGGCTTATGGTCACTCATAGATATATTTCTATTAACACCCGCAGTTTATATTGTTTTTTCATCCTTGCTTTTTATCGCCCTTGACCCCATCAGTGCCACTGTGCCATCAACTTATTTTATGGAAGTCCTAAAGTTTTCCAGCATTCATTTGGGTATCAGCTTCATGGTCATGGTTTTATCCATCTGGTTTGTGGTTAAAACCATGGAACACAGGGGCCTTAAGACCCTAGGCTTTCAAGCAAAAAAGCCATTGGTCAAATATGGTTTTGGCTTTTTAATAGGCTTTATCATGATCAGCCTGACCACCCTATTAATTTTATTATCTAAGAGTGGTCAGCTAAATGCTGATCATATACAAGTTTCTGGTTATTCCGCCCTACCAACCGTTCTTATTATGCTTGTAGGTTGGCTCATACAAGGAGGGGCAGAAGAAGTATTAACAAGAGGCTTTATACTGCCTAAACTTACTTATCGCTATAATCTCTTCTTTGGTGTTTTTATATCTTCATGCCTATTTTCCTTACTACATTTAGGTAACCCTGGCATGGGATGGATTCCCATTATGAATTTAAGCCTCTTCGGTTTATTTGCAGCCCTTTACAGCTTATATGAAGAAAGTATCCTAGGCATTTGCGGTCTCCACAGCGCTTGGAACTTTTTTCAAGGTAATGTCTATGGTTTTCTTGTCAGCGGCACTTCAGCCAAAGGTGGCAGTCTTATGGGCATTGCACCCAATGAAAAGACGCTCCTCAATGGGGGGGACTTTGGTCCAGAAGGTGGTTTCATTGTATCTTTTGTTTTGGTCGTTGGCATAATAATTTGTATCTTTTATCTTATAAAAAAAGAAAAACAAGGTGTGGCTTAAATGCCCATCTTGTTTTTATCCTTATCTTATAAAAATCTATGTAGTATAAACTGATCAACCAATACAAAGGCCCCTAGTATGAAAACATAGACAGAAAAAATCTTCAAACTCTTTTTAGCAATGAGTTCCATCATCAATTTAATGGCAAAATAGCCAGAAATCCCTGCAGCAAGGGTCCCTGCAACAATGGGTCCTAAGGACCCTAGGGTCTCAATCTCGGCTAAGTCCTTAAACTGGAATACCAAAGATCCTAAAATGGCTGGAATGGACATTAAAAAAGAAAACTTAGCCGCAAAACGTCTGTCTAGTCCCTCAAATAAACCACCTGCTATGGTTGAACCCGCTCTTGAGACCGCTGGAAAAATAGCAGCCCCCTGGGCAATACCCATAACAATGGCATGTCTAGGTTTCATTTCTTTTAAAGTTTTATGGCCAGGTTTTTTAGACTCAACAAGCCATAGTAGACTACCGGTAATGATAAAACCAAAGCCTAGGGTTGAGCCTGTATCAAAAGCAGATTCTACAAAATCTTTTAGTAGCAGTGCTATAAAAATAGTCGGTAGGGTTGCAAGAACAATATAAACACTTAACTTTTGAAAGGGTTTCTTCAACATATCCCAAATATCTTTTTTAAATATGACAATTACAGCCAGTAAAGTGCCCATATGGACCATAATTGTAAAAAATAAGGTACCTTCCTCAATGCCAAAAAGCCTTTGAAGCAAAACCAGGTGTCCTGAACTGGACACAGGTAAAAATTCTGTCAAACCTTGAACAATGCCTAATATAATTGCCTGTAATATACTCATCATAACCTCTCTTTACTTTATCCTTAATCAGTTTAGCACCTAAATTCTGCGTTAAACTGATTCATAATTACATTTCATCAAATTTACGAAGAATTTAAGTTCCGATTACTATATTCTACCATAAATAAACCTTCTTTTGAATAATTTTTCTAAGTTTTCTGTAATAATATATGTTCCCCCAAAACACCACCATAGTAAATAAACCTCATAGTGTTTTACGAAGCTAATGTTAGCAGTACAATTATTAACTATCATTCATGAACGGTTATACCAAACAGTTTCATACACTTTCCAATAAGGGTAGGTTTCACCTATTTTCATGATTACAGACCTTGCAGTTTTTATGATTTTTCCTGCAAGAAACACATACTTTAAGCGAAACGTCTTAATTTGTTGCCTGTATTCAGTGATTGTTAAAAAATCAAACTTAAACAATAAAAACAAGTTGTATGAAAGCATCATCATTTGAAATACTGCTTCATTTGCCCAAAATGATTTCAACAGAAGATGCCCTACGTTCATATCATATTTGGCTTCTTTAATATAATTTTCTGCATTACCTCTTTTTTCATAGGTAATGACTACCTTTTCTGAAGGTAAATCTGTATTGGTAATAAAGAAAAAATACAGGTACTCTGCACCAGGCAAAATTGATAATTGAACTCTATCTTTTTCGGGTTTGATCACACGAGAAACTACAAATCTTCTTTCATTATCCCAAGTATTTAATTTGGTAAATAGTTCTATTGTCTCTCTACCTTCTTCACCTTCAACAAAATGTTTCTTGGAATCTGTCACTTTTGTAGTGAGAGTAGGATAGGCTTTAGCTTTAATCAAATATTCGCAATTAAGTGATTCTATTGTCTGTATTATTTCCTCATCAAAATATCCGCTATCCATTCGAAATAAGATTTCTAAATCATTTGTTTTGATGTTAGCTACTATTTCCTTTATCATTTCTGCAGCGCCATTAGCAGTATAGGTGTTACCACTTCTCATAAATCCAGTGATATAAGCTTTAAGTTCATCACAGAAAGAAAATTGAATATTGTAACAGCGATTTCCTACTTTTTTAGGGTTATAACCTTTGGTAGCACCTTCTTGATGACCTTCTACATTTATGACACTGCTATCAATATCTATTGTAATTGAACTTAATCCACTTTTAGAAAGTAACTTTTTAAACACTTTGAAATTGATATCTCGAAACATTTGCGTTGTCTTATATGTAAAGCAAGATAGAAATCTTGATACGGTACTGGGCATTTTTACAGATATGTCAAATTCCTTAACCAAAGGATCATTTTGAAGTAACTTAAGACGTTCTAACTTATCAATCCCAATAAAATGTCCACAAAGCATTGTTTTTATGTGATTCATTTTGATTCTATTGGTGGATTGGTTATCAAAAATGAGATCATTTTCAATCATATCGAAAATACCATTGTTTTTTGCTTCTTCAAGAAGCAAAAAGATTCCTGCATTTGAAGTAAGATTCTTTGCATTAAAATCAAGTTTATTAATCATAGTTCTGGGCTCCTTTCATACAACATTCATTGTTATATTTATACCCATTATGAGAGTCAAAAAACATTAAATAATCTGAATTTCCTTTCACCCAATGGGTGAAAAGCGAATATTGCTAAACTTGTTGTTATCACTAAGTTTTAAGACTTCTGGATTATTTAAACGCAGAACCTAGGTATTATATCTTATTCCCGTTCTTATCAACAAAATACCCTTCGAACTCACAATCCAAAGTCTTTGCAATCTCTTCTAATTCATTCATCGAGAAGTTATCTCTTTTGAATTTATTTGCCATGTTCTGATTTGTAGTTCCAAGTCTTTTGCTAAGTTCTATTATCGTTACATTTTTTCTCTTCAGTAAAATTCGAATTTTCTCACCCATCGTTAATTTCATTAATTATCACCTGCCTAAGTTAAATAATACACCTATTAATGAATATCTGCAATCTAATTGCCAGATTATTTGATTCGTTAAATGTAAAATAAGTGAAATCTTGCTTGAATAAATCAATAAGTGTATTATCAAATTATAAAGTGAATGTTAGAAAGGAGTAAAAAAATCATGAGTAAAATTATAGCTGTAGCATCCCAAAAAGGTGGGGTAGCAAAAAGTACGACTTGTAGGAATTTAGCAACGATTTTAGCAAAGGAGGGTTACAAGGTACTCGCAATCGATACAGACAATCAAGCTTCAATGACAGACTGCTTTGGCATTGAAAAGCCGGAAACACTTGATACAACACTGTACCATTTGATGATGGCCGTTATGAATGAAGATGATCTTCCACCAAAAGAAAGCTACATATTTAAGAGGGATGGCGTGGATGTCATCCCCAGCAGTATTGAAATGTCAGCCATTGAAATGAACTTAGTTAGCACTATGAGTAGGGAATACGTCTTAAAAACAATTACAGAACAGCTTAGAGAAGATTATGATTACATCATTATAGATTCAGCTCCATCCTTAGGTTTGATGACATTAAATGTATTAGCTGCTTGTGACAGCGTATTGATTCCAGCGACACCAGAGTACTTATCAGTAAAAGGACTGGAGTTATTGCTACAAACAATTATGAAGATAAAGCGTCGTATAAATCCAAGGATTACTTTTGAAGGCATTCTGCTAACAATGTTTGATGAAAGAACCAATCTGTCTAAAAATATGATTGAAATGGTTGATGAAGCCTATGGTGAGCATATCAAAGTATTTGATATCAGAATTCCCAAATCAGTAAAAGTTGGAGAAGCCAATCTTCAAAGTAAATGTATTGTAGATTATATGCCAACGAATAAAGCGGCTATTGCATATCAGGAACTAGTAAAGGAGTTGATTTATAATGGATAAAACAAAAATGAAAAAAGTTGAAACCTTTGCCTCAATATTTGGTGAAGATCATAGTGAAGTGCCATCTGAAAAAACAGATGGCACTACGTCATTAAAGCTTAACAATCTTATCCCTTTTAGAAACCATCCATTTAAGCTTTATGAGGGAGAACGATTCAATGACATGGTTGAGAGTATCAAACAGTATGGTGTCATCGTTCCTATTGTTGTAAGAAAAGTCGATGACAAATATGAAATTTTATCTGGACATAACAGAGTAAATGCGGCTAAAGAAGCTGGATTAACTGAAGTTCCAACGGTTATTAAAGAAGGACTTACAGAAGAAGAAGCGACACTCATTGTCACAGAAACAAATCTAATGCAACGTTCTTTTTCAGAACTAGCTCATTCTGAAAGGGCAACAGTTATTTCAACAAGACATAGTGCTATGAAGAGTCAGGGAATTAGAACAGATTTATTAAATGAGATAGAAATGCTTTCTAAAGCACCTAGTTCAATATCTTTGGTAACTTCGTATCCAATGGATACGAAGTTAGATTCAAAAGAAATAGTTGGGGATGAATATAATTTATCTAGAGCATCAGTAGCTCGTTACTTACGAATTAATGAGTTGAACGCTCAGCTAAAAGATCTAGTTGATGAAGGTAAAATTGCAATGCGAGCAGGAGTTGACCTTTCTTATCTATCACAGGAGAATCAAGAAATGGTGGAGGCCATTATTTCTGAAAACACCTTTAAAGTGGATATGAAAAAAGCTGCTCTTTTGAGAAAGCATGAGAAAGAAGGGAATCTAAACTGGAATACTGCCCAAAAGATTATCAGTGGCGATATGCTTAAAAGCACTGGTAAAGTAAAACCATTTAAGCTTCAACCAACAATCATTTCAAAGTATTTTAATCCAAATGAAGATAAGAAGGCTATTGAAAAAACAATTGAAAAAGCTCTGGATTTTTACTTTAGCCAGATGAAAAACCAATCACATGACTT
>JAHRFV010000105.1 GCA_019084435.1 Dethiosulfatibacter sp. | reverse complement strand
TAATGGTTTCTACCATCATTAAACCACAGACATTGTTATTGGTTCAACAAAGAATTAATAAAAAAAGGATAACAGATTGCAAGGCTATTATCCCAAATCTATCTATATAATTTCCTTGCTAAAACTATTATACGAGGAGACATGAGATGATAAAAGTTAAGAACCTCTACCACTCATACAGCAATGATGACAAATACGCGGTAGATGATGTCAACTTTGAGATTTCAAAGGGTGAGATTTTTGGATTTTTAGGTCCATCCGGTGCTGGCAAATCGACTACTCAGAATATACTGACAGGCCTTTTGCAGCTTCAAAAGGGAGATGTAGAGGTAGCGGGATATGATGTCAAGAACATAAAAAATAAAATGTTCAATAAAATAGGTATGTCTTTTGAGCAATCGAATGTCTATAACAAGATGTCAGGGTTGGAGAACCTTGAGTTCTACGGGAAACTGTTCGATGTAAAAACCAGAGATCCTATGGAGTTAATCAGAATGGTGGGGTTGGATGGCAAAGAGCATATAAAGGCTGGAAAATACTCAAAGGGAATGAAGCACAGACTCACATTTGCCAGATCCATGATCAATAATCCGGAGCTATGGTTTTTGGATGAACCAACCACTGGACTAGATCCCGCGATTGCCTCAAACATTAAGGATATTATAAAAGAAGAGAACGAGAAAGGTGTTACAGTGTTTTTGACGACTCACAATATGTACATAGCGGATGAGCTGTGCGATAGGGTTGCTTTTATTGTGGATGGTAAAATTAGACTGATAGATTCTCCTAAGGAATTAAAGCTTAAATATGGGGAAAAATTGGTTGAAGTTGAATACTTCAGAAATGGGCAACTATTCAAAGAAAGCTTTTCGACTGTCGTTGAAGAAGAAAAGAACAAATTGATAGAAGTGATTAAAGGAAATGATCTCCAAACGATGCATTCCAAAGAGGCTACTCTCGAAGAAATATTCATTAAGGTTACGGGAAGGGGACTGGTATAAATGAAATTATGGCACAGTTTCACAAAGGAGCTCGTCCTTTCTTCAAAAAGCTGGTATTTTTACATTGAATTGGGTATGGCAATCATACTCCTGTTGATTTTGCTGTTTGTAGTCCCCGAGGAGTTTAACAGTAAAGGGACTGAATACCTTTTTCTGGATTTGCCTCAGGTCGTTAGAGATAGATACAGAGATGCCCTATTGGAGGAAGACTTGGATGAAACTGCTGAATGGGTTGAAGTTGAAGCCGATAAGACCATCTTTAACGCTGAGATGTACGAAACAGAAGAATCCAAGATTTATTTGCTGGACAGTATGGATGCGTTAAATGCATTCTCCAGTTCTGAGAGAGTACCGGCTGTTCATGTTCATGTCAATGAAAATAACCAGATCATACATACTTACTACCTTCAAGGCTATGAGACTCAGAAACTTAAAAATCTGCTCTTGGTATTTCACAATAGAAAGGCAGGATACGATGTTATAGATGATTACTCTGACAATATTGTCGTCAGGTCCATCTATCAGGATATTGAACCTTTAAACGACAGGCAAAACCTGATACCTGTATTTTTAACTTTCAACGGAAGCCTGATGAGTTTGTTTGTTATTTCAGCTTATATTTTCTTGGATAAAAGCGAAGGTATCATTAAAGCCTATGCGGTAACCGCTTCGACAGTATGGCAATATCTGTTAAGTAAAGTAGGCGTCATAATCATTACATCAATAGCAACATCTTTAATCATAACGGTTCCTATTATGGGTCTTCAGCCCAATTATCCCGCAATGATTCTATTTGTTGTCACATCAGGTTTTTTCGCAGCTTCTCTAGGGCTATATATTACAAGTTTTTACAAAGATATAGTACAGGCTTTCGGTGCTCTCTACATTGTGATTGTCATTATGATCATGCCGAACATATCTTATTTCACACCCAGCTGGGATCCGGATTGGATCAAGATTATTCCAAGCTATATCATGCTCCAAAGCTTTAAGGAAATAATATCTCTAAATGGCAATATTGCTTATGTATTGGTTGCATCTCTTGGATTTACCGTATTGGGACTAGATATTTTTATATTGGCCAACCATAGATTCAAAAAGACACTGACATTGTAAGGGAGTGTTGTGAAATGCTTAGAAAGGTTTTATTGATTTTTAGAAGAGATTTAAAAGTTAGCATTAGAAATTTCATAACATTGTACATCATAGTTGTACCGATTATTTTTGCTGTCATCATCAATGTTTTTTCACCAGGGATCAATGATACGACAGTCGAGATCGCACTGCTTAAAGGTGAAAATCAAAAGCAGGAAGAATTTTTCAAGCAGTTTGCAAATGTTGAATTGCTTGATACAGTTGAAGATATAGAAGAAAGGGTTAAAAAGAGAGACAATATTGTAGGGGTGCTTCCCCGTAACAAGGGTGAGTATTTTATCTTAACTCAAGGCAATGAACAGGATTACATCATTGATTACGTGAAAAGACTAACTGCTTTCAATCATTACGATATAGGGATAGAAGATTCGATGGCTGAAATATTAGACTACGGAAGAGACATTCCACCTTTGAAAAAGCTGATGGTAAATGTTGCCGTTATGTTTATTTCAGTTTTGGGAGGTATGATCATCGCTCTCAATATCGTTGAAGAAAAAACAGATAATACGATTAGTGCCATCCATTTGTCTCCTGTGTCCAGATTGGGGTTCATTGCGGGTAAAAGTCTGATTGGTGTTTTCATACCTGTTGTTGGGACTTTTTTGATGCTGTTTATAACTGGGTTTAGAGAGATCAACTACTTCCATGCTTTTATAATGGTGGCTACCTCCAGTATAATTAGTATACTTATAGGTTTCATTGAGGGAATAAACAACGATGATGTGATGAACGCAGCTGGCAATATGAAGTTGCTGTTTCTACCTCTCTTTGGAGGTGTCGCTGGCGCAGAGCTTTTGGCTGATAAATATCAACCTTTGTTCTATTGGATACCTTTTTATTGGACCTTTAAGGGAAATAATCTAATTTTATCCAACAGTGGCACATGGCTCGATATCATTAAATATTCAGGAATAGTGGTCTTGATAAGCATAATAGCATTTGCTATTTTAGCGCCAAAAATAAGAAAAGGATTAGAATAAGGAGGATTGAATCATGAAATTATGGGGTGTTTTAGCAATCGTATACGCTGTAGCAGTCGTTGTGATTGCTGTGGTGAAACCGGAAAAAATTTGGAACATGAAGAAAATAGTATTGTTTAAAAAAATGTTGGGAGATAAGGGAACAGAAATATTTTTCTACATATGGGCGCTGCTGTTCTTAGTTTTAGGCATATGGCTGATAGTTAATTAATCCTTATAGGTATTCAGAACTCTAAATTATTTGTTCCTTTGCATCGAAGTCGAGAATATTTTGTTGGGACACAACTTGTTGATATGGTGTCTCTAAAACGGGAGCAATAAGACATTATTCGGATTTAAGTAAAATGTTTGGATTTGAGGGAAGAAATATATGGAGATTAAAAGATACAGCATAGCCGATGCACCCTTACTTTTTGACATGCTTGTGGATGAGGGCGATGAGTGGAGCGATTATCACGGTTCAGCTGGCCGCGATAAATACATTAAAGCACTTGAATCGAGCACAACCTATATAGCTTATGATAATACTATTGTCTGTGGGTATGCTCGCTGCCGAGAAGATAATGGTTTCGGTGTTTATGTTTATGATTTGCTTGTAAGAAAGTCATATCGGGGTAATCAGCTTGGCAAAATGTTAATGGAACAGGTGTGTATTGAATTTCCAGATCAACCAGTCTATGTTATGAGTGATGTAGATCCATATTATGAAAAACTCGGATACCGTAGAGAGGGATCAATATTTGAGGTCAAGGTATAGAACTTGTGGTAATCTTAAATCAATAATGGAGATTATCATTTTAGGTTGACACCTTCGTCTCTCATTTCTTTTAAAGCGAATTTCGTCAGTTTTGCTACAAGACCATCACCCCGAAAATGAGGGTGAGTGGCTGCGGATAAAAATGCTGCATGCCTTTTTTTAACTGCCATATCTCTTCTTGCTTTGACAAGGCATAGTACCTTGTGAGGGTCTTCTTCCGATACAGCCACATAAGTCAGTCCAGATACTTTCTATATCATCCGCCTGCATTTTTCTAAAAATGTAATTCATATTATCACTCCGCTAATTGGTTCTCTAATTATAGTATATGGATGTGGATATGCATAGTACCGGATGATTTTTAAGTTAGATTTTTAATCATCGGCTAAAATCACGATTCAGTAAATCTAATTAACGCTTACGATCATTAGTGTAAAGTCCTCTATAAACGGGGGTAAGATGATTTGGAGGGTATCTTTGAATCGCAAATATATTTTCACTAATGATAGATAATAGATTAAACGATAAACAACAATGTTGTACAATTAGGAAGGGTATTCTTAACTTGTTGATATTTCCGCCTTGAGACGGAGGTGGAAAAGACCTTTAGAAGGATTAACTTTATAGAGAACTATTTTAAACTTAGAGTTGAAGTTGTTATTTAGGTTTGAGTTTGATTGAGGTGTGCCATATTAATGAAAGAAATAATTATTGCAGTTATTCTTTTTATAGTATCAATAGGGACCTTTGTTATAAGTTTTTTCTCTTTTAAAGAAAAAGGATTGTTGTTAAACAATGCCTATATTTATGCATCAAGAAAAGAGCGTAATAGCATGGATAAGAAGCCACATTATCGGCAATCGGCAATAATATTTTTTTTGATTAGCATCATTTTTTTATTAAATGCTATTGAAGTGCTTATTGATAGTGGATGGATTTTTTACATAGTGTTAATGATAATGGTTGTGACTATAATTTACGCCATTATATCTGGTATACTAATCGAGACCAAAAAGAAATGGAGTTACGCAATTGAACAGAAAAGAAAAAAACTAAGAGGCAAATAAAATGAACGCAATTATAAGTTTAACAATACTCGCTGGGATAATAGTGATTCACGAGTTGGGACATATGTTAGCAGGGTATATACTTGGAATTCCCAAAAGTAAAATGGCAATAGGATTCATAAATAGAGAAAAGAAAAAGAATTTCATACATGCAATAGTGTTTTCTATCACTCCCCATCTAGCCCTTTTAGACGATAACAACCAGAAAATTATGCCTTCCCAAAACCCAAAACAGATGGAAAAGTATGTTGAGATTTTAGAATATTACATTCCTTGTGAAAAAAAGATGTATTGGTTTGTTGCAGGAGGTCATGTTTTTGAATTTTTTATAGTAGTTAGTATTGCTGTAATATCATTGTTAAGTCGTGTAAAAGTCTTTCAACAGATGGCAATCGAAATAATAAGGATGTCTCTCATATTGGCTGCTATTTACTTGTTAACAGAGTTGTTTTCTTATATAAAAACAAAAGAATTAACGGGGGGAGATTTTACAGGACAATGGGAAATATCTCCATATAAAACAACAATATTTTACTTAATTTATTATACTGGCCTTATTAGTGCATGGTTTCTATTTAAATAAAGAGAAAGCAAATCAAGGAAAATAGCATTTGGAGGTAGATTGATGAGAACAGTAGCAACTCCATGGTATGGACTGTCTAAGTTTATGCTACTGGGATTTGGCATTCCATTCTCTTTAGTAGGGGTGGTGATATTCTTCGTTCAAGATGGAAATTGGGCATTTCTGATTAATGGTATTTTTTGGATGATAATGGGGATTGGACTGAAAATCAAAGGAGCTTCTAATCAACGAAAGCTTGAAATCTTGAAGAGAGAGGGCCTTTGTTATGACGGCTCTGTGGTAAGCATAATTCCTGCGCATTGGGTTAGGATTGGAAGTTATGTAACCGCGCAAGTTGAATGTGTCTACAAAACTGAAAAGGGCGATTGCATAGTTAAGAGCGGATATCATCTTTTATCGCCATTTGATAGAATTGATAATTTATACGCAAAAATATATTTTGATGACAACAACTCCAATAATTGCTTTGTTGAGCTTTTTCGAGGAGATAATGGAGTTTTGTTTAAATCGTTCTTATCATAAGTAATGCACTTGACAGTCTAAAGGGATTTAAGCAATTGGAGGGCTTATGAGTATTAAGCGCAGCAGAGTTATTTATCCGATGACTGACAGTGCTAAGACCCCCACTTCGATAAGTGGGAGATAAGCACTGTAGCGTCCCTGGATAACGGTTTCTAAGGTTCAGATGGCGTCTCAAACTCCACCTGAACCCAAGAACCCTGTTGATGGTGTTTTGATTGTACTTACTATAGTTTTGGGTCTATGCTCTAGAAGGTTTTCAGGTAGCTTGCCAAACTGGATAGGAACTTATGCAGGGGATACACTATGGGGACTCATGATTTTTCTTATGATAGGATTTCTATTTACAGTAATGAAAACGAGGCGCGTGGCAGTTATTTCAATTCTGTTTACATTCATAATAGAAACAAGTCAGCTATATCATGCCCAATGGATAGATGCAATACGAAGAACACTAATAGGTGGTCTCGTTCTTGGCTATGGGTTTTTATGGAGTGATTTGATATGTTATACTATTGGTATTCTAATCGGTGTATTAATTGAGAAGTTTCTGTGGAGTAGTAAGCATTATAACCGACAGCGAAGCGACGCAGCGTAATGTGTGCTTTATCATAAATGACGACAAGGGAAAATCTTAATGAATGGGAATATACACTTTTCTAATAGAAGACTAATCAAACATCAGGAGGTTTACAAATGTATTCACCTTTTACTCTCAACATAAGTCCCATGGAGCGATTGTTCCTCATCAATTTTCAGAAGGATCCGGACGAAATCTACATTGGATTTGAGCCGCAGTGGTTTGACGATGCCTCCTACGGTACGGGCTTAAGAATTATAGCCTGGCGCAAGGACGGCTATATCGATGTGTACCAGCAACCTGATCTGACAATAGAGGAAAGACTAGACGTAGCAGCAAAGGGACTAGCTGATACCATTATAATTCCTTTGACAAATGCCCGATTTAGGGTGACCAAAAGTGGTATTGATGTGGCTTTCGCTTTTGAGGACAAAGTTGGCCGCAAAATAGAAGTTGAAATTGTGGAAAAAAGCCTTAAGCCAACCAAGCCTTTTTCGCTATTAGCGCCTGTGGGAAGCTCCTCGGCTAATCCCTCATATTTACCATTCTATTTGATGTTTAAGTTCGATTTTGTCCGTCGGGCAAATACTGACGTAACCATTAGCATTAACGGTCGCAATCATAAAGCAGATACTTTTCCATTCCCGCTGAATGGATCTCGCGTATACTTCATGCGATACAGTGATGATACATTTCTAGTAGA
The DNA here is from genome assembly GCA_019084435.1 of Dethiosulfatibacter sp. The sequence goes on along the minus strand of JAHRFV010000105.1, from coordinate 23,109 downwards.
CTGGTGCCCGGCACAGTCATCACATGCTCTTGAGTTATTGATAGGTGAAGGAAACAAGCTTAACGGGCCCAATAACACTCTTTATGAGCTTGTAGATCATCAGAACTGTCCAGCCTTTGCCCGCATTAGTACAAATCGTAAAAGACATAGTTTTTCAGCAGAGTTTAGCCCACCTTTCCCGGAAATCACCCACATCGCGGATAATACCTCCTTTAGCGGCGAATTTGTCCTTGGTTCGGATGAGTCAGCAGGAGTGGTGAGAGGTACTTATGAGGTTAGTCGCAGTGGAGAAGAGGTTGAAGTAACCCTAAACCCTAACGGTGGGTGGGAGCCACGTCCCAAGACTCATTTCTTGAGGTTCCTGTTTAGCTTCATCAAGATCTTCCGCCAGTGGCCAAAAACGTACCTGTGGACAGCTAAAATCAAGCTTAATAAAGGTGCTCCACCCATTATGGAATCTAGGTGGACGAGGATCTAACTTTGATCTGCCACTCTATGTGAAAACAACTAATCCATTGTAATGTATATTAAGAAGGTGAATTCATGGGACATATTACAAGCAAAGATGCCTTAAGAATTTAGAAGATAGAATCAATTGGTTTACGCAAGGGGATCCGCCATCTGAAAGCCTGTATAAAATCTTACAGGTTCTATATACAGAAACTGAGGCTAAATGGGTAACAGATGATGGCGAGTAAACAGTTCAAATCGATATATTTGGATAAATTGTTGTCTAAGAAAAGGTGATAATGGGTTGTTTTATAGTAAATCTAAAAAAAGGTGAGTACACATAATGATAAAGAACTTTGAGGCAAGTGATTTGAGAGAATGTGCAGAAATTATGATGTCAGTATATAACAATGAGCATTGGCAGTGTAGTTGGACATTGGAAACAGCTATAAGTTACTTGCATGATTATTATGACAGCAAAAAATTTGTTGGATATACGTTATGGATAGATGGGGTAATTAAAGGCGCTATATTTTGTCATGAGAAGATCTGGTGGAATAACACTGAGGTTTTCGTCGATGAGATGTTTATATCTCCTGAACTTCAAAGACAGGGATATGGGACAGAGCTTCTTACTGTTGTAGAAAAATATGCTAAAGAGCATGACTTAGCAGGTTTGACATTGTCAACAAACCGTTTCACACCAGCACCTAAGTTCTATAGAAAAAATGATTTCTCAGATGCAGAACACGTGCTGTTTATGTATAAAGAGATTTCATAATAATATAATGAAAGTCCTAACCAATGGGAACAAAACAACATTTTTCCAGTCCAATTGAAAAGACGTTTAACTTCTTGACCGCGAAAAAATAGATAACAGGAGAGTGATATGAAAAAAGCACTTATGTTTCTTGCTATTATGATTTTAACTTTTCTGACAGCGTGTGGTAACAATACAGAAAACCCTTTGCATGAGAACCTTATTATTTTAGATGCAGGTGAATGGTCACAAAACGAATATACAGCAAATATACCCGAATCTGAATGGGGAGAATTTCTGCGCGGTTGGATTGATCCAGAACAAGAGTTTTTTTACCTTGAGTTATCTAATATTTCACAAGATGAATCAGAACAGTATATTCAAAAGATGAAAAAAACCGGATTTATAATAGTAGAAGAGGTATCAGAAGAAATCAACAACGAATATATATCTGTAGGCATACTATTAGCAAACGATGATACTAGCGTTAACCTTTCCTATTTTGATAGTTTTTTAATGATGTATATTAAAAACGAAAATTAGGCGAGAAGTATTAGGGAACTTGGATATCCTAAAAATGGAGGGTGTTATGAATTGGAATGAAATGTTTGATATGGACCATATTCCTACTAATGAAGATATCAGAGAGTATCTAGGGAAAGCAAAAACTAATTGGGATGCACTGACATCCTATATTGAAGAGACATACCGGGTCAAACCTCAAATCGACTACAGCACATGCTCCGCACAACCGGGATGGAATGTTAAGTACAAGAAAAGCGGCAAGTCACTTTGTACCCTTTATCCAATGGCGGGTTATTTCATAGCTTTGGTGGTTGTAGGATCAAAAGAGGAAAAAGAAGTGAGTATAGGTATGGAAGCAGAATTGTTTACAATTTATGTAAAAGAACTCTATGGCAGGACGGCTTATTCTGCCATGGGAAGATGGTTGATGATTGAGGTTAACGATAAAGCTGTCTTGAATGATATAAAGCATTTACTGGCGATTAGGGTCAGACCGAAAAATAGCATAATTTAGATTTCCGGAGGTTAATCATGTGGTTTTATCTAATAATAGGTGCATTCTTTATCGCAATTGGATTGGCTGTTCATGTGTTTAAATGGTATTTTCTTATAGCAGGCTATAACACCATGTCGAAAGAGAAAAAGGCAAATGTCGACACTGAAGGCCTTGGTCGTCTGATGGGGGTGTATTCCTATGTCAATGGCGGTGTTTTGATTATAATGGGTATATTACATGCTTTTGGTCTAAGACCAGTTTTGACCCCAGTAATTGTAATATTTGGAATTTCAACAGTCTATCTTTTGATTCGGGCTCAGAAGTATGATGGAAATATTTATGATAAGAGCGGAAAGTTGATAGAGGGAGCATGGAAGCAATTTGCTTTACCTGTTGGTACTGTAGTTATTACGCTAATCTTTGTTGCTTTTCTCATGTTTTTCTCATCTCAGGAAACAAAGGTGACATTTCTTGAAGAAGGGTTACAAATTCATGGTATGTATGGTGATATCTATAACTGGGAGTCTATTGAAACTGTCAAGTTGATGGAAGAATTGCCTACTATTGAGATGAGAACCAATGGTTCAGCACTAGGTTCGAACTTAAAGGGACATTTCAGGACAACTGAATTCGGATCAGTCAAATTATTTGTAGACACAAAAAAACCGCCCTTCATATTAATGCAGAGTAACGGACGCACGGTCATTTTTAACTTGTCAGATATAGATGAAATATATGATAAATTATTGATGAGAGTTGAATAATTTTTTTTGTGATATATGGAATTATTGATGTAATCCCTATGGAGGGCACTATATGTTACAGAGTGTTTGTTAGGATACAATAATCATGAAAATATGATTTTAAGAAAAAACTAAAACAGGAGGATTTAATGAAATGCAAAAAAAGTATTACAATAATTGGTATGAATGCATTGATTTTAGTCGTAGTAGTAGCCCTTATGATGGGTTGCAATGCAGAACAAGAAGTAAAATTTGAGCGGGTATTCAATAGCATCTCGTATTTCGGTAATACTAGTCCAAATGACATAGTTGAATTAAATGCTAACGAAGTGTATATTTTTGATACACAACAGCAATGGGGTGCTTTTAAAGAGAGATATCTTAAAGGGGAGTCTATACGCAGCATCAATTTATTAGAAAACGAAAAAATAATGTTTATACATACTAAATGGGAAGATGTGAATTGGGGAACCAGTTATTACATAGAATCAATGAGTGTGAAGGATAAGCAATTAAACATTACTATCAATGAAAATGGAACAATAGAAAGAATAGCAGGCTTTCCTGAAGACACTTGGATCCATAGTATATTAATTTACAAAGTTGATGGTAAAAATGTAACAAATAATATAAGTATCAATCTAATAATCGAAGAATAAGTAGAAGACAAGGAGTGCCATTTAGCTTTTCACTGGAGGTAATCAAGGTGGTTGAAAAATACGTCATTAGTCAGACAGATAGGGATAAGATTCTTAAGAACTACATCAAGGATGGAAGAGTGATCATATTTCCCAGTAAGGATAAAAAGAAATTAGTAATTTTACAATACATAGTAGATAAATTTAAGTCCGACAAAAAATACACAGAAAAGGAAGTGAACGAAGTCATTGTAAGTATGGTAGATGACTACGTAAGTGCTAGAAGGTATCTTATTGAATACGGGTTTATGGACCGCAATAATGATGGCAGTGAATATTGGGTGAAAGATTCTTTAACTCGCACCAAATAACAATTTATCCGATGACTAACAGTGCTTATCTCCCACTTCTACAAGTGGGAGATAAGCATTGCAAAGTCCCTGGATAACGGTTTCTAAGATTCAGATGGTGTTTCAAACACCACCTGAATCCAAGAACCCTGTTGATATCAGAAAGTGTAAGGAGTTACAAAATGAATATCATATCTATAAGAGAACTACCGGAATTTAAGGATACAGCAATTAAGTACTTTCAGAGCAAATGGGCTTCACCAGAGACCATGAAGGTTTATGAAGACTGTATTGAACACTGTATTGATACAAACAGCCCATTGCCACAATGGTATCTTTTATGTGATAACAATGAAATAATTGGTTGTGCTGGTCTTATAACAAATGATTTTATAAGTCGAATGGATCTATATCCCTGGGTTTGTGCTCTATATATTAAGAAAAGATTCAGAGGACATGGTTATGGTTCTATCTTGCTGGATAAGGCAAAAAATGATGCTAAAATCGGGGGATTCTCTCACCTTTACTTAAGTACAGACCATATCGGGTATTATGAGAAATATGGATTTGATTATATTGGTGTAGGTTATCATCCTTGGGGAGATAGTTCGCGTATTTATGCTATTGAGTTATAACGAATTCATAAGCTTAATAGAGTTTAAAAACAAATGCTGCTATGGTTGTATTACTATGGTGGAAATCAGAAGAAAAAAGTTATGATAAAAGGAGGCTTTAAATGGTCATTAAGGAAAGTAGTGTTACGGGATTCTTAACTGAAGCTCAAAGAGAAATGAGGTCAGCATTTTTAGGTGGATTTGCAGGACAGCTTGTTTCTGGAGTGATATGGTTGCTGTCTGCTGTCATTAGTACTATCAGTACACCAACGTATGGTATGATTTTTCTGTTTTTTGGTTGTATGAGTATATTTCCACTTACACAATTGACATTGCGTATGATGGGGAGAAGTGCAAAAGTGAGTAAAGGGAATGGATTATGGGAACTCGGATCCCAAATAGCTTTTACTGTACCTCTAAATTTTCTTTTAGTAGTTGCAATTATTCTTTACAGACCCATATGGTTTTTTCCCGCTGCTATGATTGTAGTTGGAACTCATTATTTACCTTTCATAAGTCTATACGGAATGAAAATGTTTGGGATCCTGGCTGGGCTTCTAATACTAATCGGAACAGGACTGGCGATGTATGGTCCTCCTATTTTTAGTCTTGGTGGATGGCTGACAGGTATCATCTTAATTATTTTTGCTTTTTTAGGCAGATCAGTTGTTCTCAAGGAAGAAAAATCATATCATTAAATGCAATCTTTAATACTCGCGTTATTGACATTGTTTTAAATAATGAATATGTTTCAATTAAAGAGCAATACCAATACTGATAATAAGAAAACAAAAGGAGATATGATGGCACAACATGGCAATAGAAAGAGAAAATTTAGAATTTTAGGATTGAGCATAATAGGTTTCGTTTTGATATTTTCTATCCTTTCGATGATTGTTGTATCGATTATTTACAATGGACAATTTCCAAGATATGATAGACATGATTCGACGATTACAGCCGGATTGAGATATGAAGATCTAGAAACGGTGTATCCAAGAAGTCTTGTGAGTTTCAAATCAGGCAATAATACCTTGCAAGGATATATCTATGGTCAAAATCAAAACCAAGGTCTTGTTGTCGTGGCCCATGGTCTTGGCGGAGGCGCGGATAGTTATTTGTCTCAAATCACTTATTTTGTCGATCAGGGATGGCAAGTTTTTGCTTATGATGCAACCGGAAGCTTCGACAGTGAAGGCAAGACCACAAAAGGATTTCCTCAAGCATTGATTGACTTGGATGCGGCTTTGACATTTATTAACACTCAAGAGACATTTGTCGATCTGCCAATACTATTGTTTGGGCACAGCTGGGGTGGCTATGCAGTGTCCAATCTATTGCATTATAACTACAAAATTTCGGCTGTTGCTACAGTATCCGGTGCCAATAGTGCGATGGAAATGATTGTAGAACAAGGACGAAGTATGATGGGGCCCTTTATTAATATTCAATATCCATTTTTGTGGTTATATCAAAGGATCTTATATGGAGAAACAGCTTCTCTGAATGCAATCGACGCCATCAACCAATCAAATGTACCTGTTTTGATTATTCACGGGACAGAAGATGAGGCAGTTGCTTATGAGGGGAGCTCCATTGTTTCGAAACTTGAAGACATCACCAATCCTAACGCAAGAGCCATATCATTAAGTGAGCCTGGAAGAAACGGACATAACAATCTATTTCGTTCCAGAGCCAGTATGGAATACATAGATGAAATCAATATTGAATATCGCAAGCTTTATGATTCATATAATCAAAACATTCCATATGAAATCAAACAAGACTTTTACTCAAAAATCGATAGAGACTTAGCCCAGGATATAAACAGAGACTTGATGGATGAGATTAATGATTTCTTCTTGGAGAGCATAGGTAAATAGTGTCAAATAAAAACAAGGATGTAAATCATGGGTATAAATATACTATTGACAGCAATTATTGTGGAGATTTCATTGGCAGTGGTTTGCTTTGCTAAACAGTCAAATCGGGTAAAAGCAAGAAACATAATCAGAATTGTTTCCTTTGCGGGATTTGTGCTACTTGCAGTCCTGCCGGTTATTGACTGGAGCATGCGCTATTATGCTCTAGCCACCTTATTGCTTGTGTTGGCAATAATCGGGACAATCAGATTGATATATGGTACAGAAGATAAAAGGAGATATTCAGCAAAATATATTATTTTAAAGGCTATAGGGATGATGGTTCTTTTTTTTGTGGTTACCTTACCAGCTATTGCCTTTCCACAAAACAAGACTATAATAGATGTCACAGGAGATTATCAGACTTTGACAAAAACATACATGTATATTGATGATAGCCGTCTTGAGAGCCATGGAAACACAGAAAAAAACCGAAAGCTTAATGTACAAATGTGGTATCCTGATAATGCAGGTGGAAAGTATCCTCTAATTGTGTTCTCACACGGTGGACTTGGTATCAAATCTAGCAATGAATCGCTATACAAAGAGCTTGCAAGTCATGGTTATGTTGTGTGCTCGATAGATCATACATATCATAGCTTTTACACAACAGATGATGACGGAAAGACAACTTGGGTTGATCTCGGTTATATGAAGGAGTTGTTCTCGGAAGATCCAAATTCAAATATCGAGCTAAGCTATGAGTATTATCAAAAATGGATGAGTGTGCGGACAAAAGACATTGATTTTGTCATCGACTCAGTAATTTTAGAATCAGAAAACAACAATGCTGATTTTGTATACACACTTATAGACACCACTAAAATTGGTGCAATGGGACACTCCCTAGGCGGATCGGCAGCCCTGGGAATAGCAAGAATAAGAGATGATGTTAGCGCGGTAATTGCTCTGGAATCGCCCTTTATGTGTGATATTGAGAGTCTTGAGAATGATCAGTTTAATTTCACAGATGCAAATTATCCTGTGCCTGTGCTAAATGTGTATTCGGATAGCGCGTGGAATATCCTCTCTGAACGACCGCAATACAAGGCAAACTATGACATGCTAACAGATGATAATCCGACTTCGTTTAATGTCCATATCAACGGGGTGGGGCATTTAGGACTGACTGATTTTGCTTTGACCAGCCCTTTACTGACTCGATTCTTGGACGGACAGCAATCAATAAATGAAGCAGAAGATGTCCTAACGATAATAAACAAGATGTGCCTGGACTTTTTTGACAGTTATCTCAAAGGAGCAGGAGAGTTTACGTCAAGTAATTCATATTGAAAAATCAACAAAGGATGTGGTTTTATGTCTATAGGTTTTAGAAACTATAATGGAAAGGCTGGAGTAACTGAGGATTATTTCGTAGTTAGAGATTTCTTAATTGAATTGGGATATTGTGAATTTGTTTATGCCAGATGGGATTGGATGATCACTCACAGTTATCTGGATAAAGAGTCGGTAGGGAGAATAGGGCTATGGGAAGACGATGGAAAACTTGTTGGAGTATCAACGTTTGATACAATACTATGCAACGCTTATTGTCTCACAAAGCCAGAGTATTCATTTCTTAAAAGAGAGATGCTAATCTATTCCAAAGAGCATTTAGAGGGTGACAGTGAATTTGGCATAGTTATTTCATCAAAGGATGTGGAATTTCAAAATATTGCTTTAGAATTAGGATTCACTGCAACCGACGACACTGAGGACGATGCAGTCTTTTACGTGGATAAATCACCAACTGAGTATCAATTGCAAGAGGGATATCATATAACAACAATGAAAGAAAATTACAATCCTTATGAGTATTTGAGAGTCCTGTGGAGAGGCTTTAATCATGAACTAAAAGGAGAAGGTGAATTTTCGTTTTCGGAAGAAAAAAATAGAGGTGTAGATAATGAGATGATGCGTCCTAATGTCGATCTGGATCTTAAGATAGCAGTTGTCGGACCAGATGGACATTTTGTTTCCTACTGTGGCATGTGGTACGACGAAAAGGCTGGATTTGCATTGATAGAACCTGTTGCAACAGATCCTGATTACAGGAAGATGGGACTGGGTAAGGCAGCTGTCTTGGAAGGAATCAGTCGTGTAGGGAAACTAGGCGCTAAGATTGTGTTTGTAGGATCTTCACAACAATTCTATTACAGCATTGGGATGTCACCATATGCGACTTCAACCGTTTGGAAGCAACTCAAAAAAAATGATTAGGAGTACAATTCATGAAAATTTCAAAAAAAGACGCATCGGCATGGTTTGAGTTTTTCTCAATCCTGCCAGAAGATGAGGAAGTTATGACTAAGCAACAGGAAATCATTTACGCTACATTTGCACAAATTGAAGCATCGATTGATGCTAGAAATGATATGTTGATGTCGGAGATTACAAATCTGAAAACCTTAGACAACAGAACATTTTTTGTGGGGAATGAAAGCAAATTTCCACAAGGATGTCGTTCATGTTTGTTGGGAACCGGACTGAGCGCTATCAGGAAAACCAACGTATGCAACCTGGAGTGTAAGTTCTGCTACAATTATGGGGAACTGGAGGATATTTCACCTGTAGGAGAAGGCATGTGGGAAATTGGTGGCACCAAGTTCTATGATAAGGATATGGATCTGCTGCTATCCATCCATCAGAAACCAACCGGCATTTCCTATGTTTTTCTAGAACCATTCATGGAAATTGAAAAGTATTATCCAATTATAAAGAAATTCAGTGATGCTCAGATTCATCAGCATTTATACACAAATGGTACTTTAGCGACGGAAGAGACCTTAAAAGCATTGGGAGAAGCTGGACTTGATGAGATACGTTTCAATCTGGGGGCTTCCAATTGCTCGGACATAGTTATTGAAAACATTGGGATTGCAAAAAAATATATTAATAATATAGGTATTGAAACACCAATGACCCCAGAGTTCTTTGAAACCTTTTTTAAGAAAAAGCAAGCTATTTTAGAGACAAAACTAGACTTTATAAATTGTGCTGAGCTGCATCTAAATGCGAATAACATCGACAATTACGATGGAGAAAACATGTATATATCCCGACATGGTTACATATCACCGATTTGGAGTAGGGAATTGACATTGAAGTTCATGAAAACAGCTGTTGAAGAAAACTGGGATTTGGTGGTCCACGATTGCTCCAACTACACTAAATTTACAAGAGGTTTGAATCTAGCCAGCAAAGAAGGCAAGTGGTTCGGGTCCAGTAATTATGTATCTGAATTCTCAAAGATACCTTATAAAGTGTTTTTGCCAATACTACGAGATGAGAGTTTTAAATTTTTAACTGAAGAAGAGCTGCCTGATGCCTATAAGCCAGGCGAAATGTTTTTTTAAGGGGGATTTTATGCATCAGATTAAATTAATAAAACCTACTATGGCTTATGCCAATGATATTATGGATTACAGACAGGAGTTTTTAGATTTAGGTGATAGCTTAGACGGTTGCGGAAGCTTGCGAGCTTGTTCTACAGCTGAAGAATGGATTCGTGATTTGGTAATGCTTGAGAGTTTGGATACTTGTCCGAAAGATAAGGTTTGTTCAGATACCTACTTAGCAATAAGACTCAGTGATGATTCAATTGTTGGTATAATTGACTTCAGGCATCACATCAATCATCCAATTCTTGGCGTTTGGGGAGGACATATTGGTTATTCTGTTCGACCGAAAGAAAGAAGGAAGGGTTACGCAACAGAAATGCTTAAGCAGATTCTAGTCAAATGCAGATTACATGGCTTAGAAAAAGTCTTGGTAACCTGTAATAATGATAATGTTGCAAGTAAGAAAACAATCATCGCCAACGGTGGTATATATGAAAACACTGTATTGGTAGAGGGTGATAAAAAAGAACGTTACTGGATTAATTTATAGTCCCAAAGGTGTCCTCTATTTCAGAAAGGATTGAATGAGTCTTTTGGCATAAGGATTCTGAGGATTGGAGAGTATTTTTTCGGTACTGCCAATCTCAACAATTTCGCCTTGATACATAACAGCGATTCTATTGCACATATGTTTCACCACATTTAAATCATGGGTAATAAAAACATAAGTCAAGTCTAGCTCTTCTTTAAGCTTAAGAAGCAGATTCAATATCTGTCCCTGCACTGATACGTCCAGAGCAGAAACCGGTTCATCGCAGACAATCACTTTTGCTCTTGTGGCAATTGCCCTTGCAATCAGGATTCTTTGATTTTGACCGCCACTCAATTGTGATGGGAACTTGATTTTTTCTGATTTTGACAATCCCACCATTTCAAGTAATCGATCCACCTCATCGTCTATATGATTCTTGGTTACCACCTGATGTATTTCAAGGGGTTCTCTCAAAAGCTCCTCAATAGTCATTTTCGGATCTAGTACCGCATGGGTGTATTGAAATATAATTTGAATGTCCCTTCTGTATATACGCATTGAATCTTCATGCAAGTGTGTTATATCTTTTCCAAAAAGCTCAATTCTGCCTTCACTAGATTCAATCAGTTTAAGTAACAAGTTGGCGACAGTTGTTTTTCCCGAACCGCTTTCACCAATCAAACCCAGTGATTCTCCTGTTTGTACTTCGAAGCTTATTCTATTAACCGCTTGAATTGTTTTCTTTTTTGAAAAAACATTGTTTCTGATAGTAAAGTGTTTTGAAAGGTCTTGTACCTTTAAAGCAATATCAGACATCTTTTAACCCCTTTTTATATTTGATGCATCTTACTTTACGATTGTTTGATTCTATTATCTGTGGAATCTCATCAATACATTCTGGTAATCTTTCTTTACATCTGGAAAAAAATGGACATTCGTCTTTGAACTGAAAAGGAGTAGGTGCAGTACCTTCGAGAGTATAAACAGGACTGTCTCCACGATTCAATGAATTAGCACATTTGATAAGTTCCTCGGTATATGGATGAAGTGGTGTTTCGAATATATCTTTCACATCCCCTTCTTCCATTACAAGACCTCCATACATGATAATTAGTCGGTCACACAAATACTTTGCCACATCAAAATCATGCGTAATAAGTATAATTGCCATATGTGATTTTTCATTGATATACTTTAACAAGTCAAGCACAGTTTTTCTAAGAGAAGCATCAATGGAACTTGACGGTTCATCTGCAATTAATAAGTCCGGTTTGCTGATAATCCCCTGGGCTATCATGATTCTCTGATTTTGGCCGCCGCTTAATTGAAATGGGTACATGTCATATATAGTATCAGCCTCTTCTATTCCAACTTCCTTTAGCACATCCAAAACAATGGTTCTGGAAAAAGGTAATTTGTGATTCTTCAAGACTTCTGTCAGTTGCAATCCAATCTTCTTGTATGGATTTAAAGCACTTGAAGCATTCTGAAAAACATAAGAAATTCGATTACCTCTAATCTTTCTGTATTCCTTCTCTGACAGAGCAAGAAGATCCGTGCCATTAAAAAGAATTGCACCTGAGTCAATTGATCCCGCTTCATCCTCCAATCTTAAAATAGAGGTTGCAGAAACAGTTTTCCCGCTACCGGATTCTCCGAGAATTCCCAAAATCTCTCCACTATCCATGCTAAGATCAAACCCTCTAACAACTTGAATACTTTCGTTTTCATGATAAAAAGAGATTCTTAAATTTTTGACTTCAATGAGTTTATCATCCATTTGAATACTCCTCATGGAATAATGATCAATAATTATTATTATTGATTACTTCTAGTATAATACTGCCCAGATCATCCAAACTCCAAGGGTTGGTTTCTGTTTTTAATGTACCCAATACGACTGTGGGTATGCCTCTGTTCCAGAAAAGTGCATTATCCGATTCATGTTGAGTGAAATAATATGATCCGTCTATGTACTTAGTCTCCAACAGTTGCATTGTATACCCCTTTTGATTAAGCTTTGAATCAAACTGATGACCGAGACTCCATGCAAATTGTCTTGTTGCAGGGGCTTGCGCTGTGCTAAATTCAATTTCCCCAAAGCGTTCATGATTAATTGACGTTAAATCCACATAAACTTGAATCTTTTGAGGACTATATGGAAAGTCCTTTGAAATATAATTAATCCCATGCTGTTTTTCATTGATCGTTCCATCAAGGAACAAGAATATGAAAGATCTTTTTTGGTCAGACATTTCACATAACCGTTCCATAAGTTTCATATTGAATTTCAATACTTCTCTACCTTCTTGATTTAAGTAATTGAAACTCATACCAACAACTATCGCCTCATCGCTAATATGAGGGTCAGTGCCATGGTGGATTCCTACCACATTATAACCAGTTGAAGTCAATGGCTTGACGACCGTCTTAATAGAAATCATCATGCCTGGATTTTCTTTTAGTGTTTGTGAAATCTCTTGAGATACAACAATTACAACATTGTCTTCATCAGCATCAACAATCATGTTTTGAATAATCTGACCCGATCGTGCAACAAGTATAACACCCTTTACACTAACATTATCAGTAATTGTTTTTATGATGTGTTGAATAGCTGTATCACTATAATATAATTGATCAATCAACAAGAACTTGTTCTCAAATTGATTGTAACTTCCGATTTTGTATAAGTCATCCTTGGTGGCGTCATACACGACTCCAGATTCAGCGATGTTCCCGGAAGTCAAAATAGCATAATCCGTTCCTGGGTTTAAAATGTGTTCTCCACTTTCCAGGCGCAATGACATCATCTGTTCTTCAATCAAAAAAGATGGGCCGATATCATATGGCATTAACAGACTGTCCTTGTTCAATGGTTCAATACCCAATCCAGACATATAATCTGCGATAAAATTAGCAGTATTAGCTGCCGCTTCTGTTCCAATTATAGTTGTCTCCGGCAGTTTGTTTTCTACAGAGGCGTATCCGACGCTGTAATCCTCATAGTTGATTAACGAGAAGAATCCAATCAATAATCCAAACATTGCAGTCCATATTGCAATCTTGATCTTAGATTTCTTGTCAACATTTACCCACAAGTATTTAAAGTCTAGGGTTATAATTTTCCTAAATGCAAGAATAGATCTGGAGTCTTTTTGTTGCATCATCGTTCTGAGTCCTTCCCCAAATAGATTGAAACCAAGAACACTGATAAAAAAGGCAAGAGCTGGATAGATTACTGTCCATGGAGCGATACTGATTAATGTTCGTGATGTGCTTAGCATGCTAGCCCACTCCGGTTCGAAGCTGATATCGGTATTAATCTGTACCCCTGAGGACGGGTCATTGATCAATCCTAAATTTCCGATAAAAACGGAGAATATACCAAGTTGCATCAATGTGGAAAGATTTCTGGCAATTTCCATAAAGAATAAAACAATAAGCTCGGGTGCAAGATGTGGCAACACATTTTCGATAGCGATTCTAAAATGCTTCTTTCCTATAGCCACCTCACCTTTAATAAAAGGTTGTGTCAATATTGCTTCTACTCTCTCCATAACAAGATTGCCAAGTCTAGCCCAACTGACAGCGGTTAACACCAAAATGAATGACAAGATAGACTTTTGCTTCTCAAGTCCGACGAAGTAATCCAACTTCAATATGATGATGGTAATTAATAAAGCCGGAATTGCAGAAAATATAACGTTGAACTGTTGGATGATAGATTTAGCGATTCTACTGCCAAAGCCGGCATATAAAGCCATCGGTACTGCAATTAGAAATTGTCCAAGTGCGATAAGAACACCTAATGAAATTGTAAGTCTAGTTCCATAAATAATATAGCTATATATATCTCTACCTAGATGGTCACTGCCGAGAACAAAACCATCGTCAGGAGAAAATGGAGCGCGCTCAACTGATAGTCTTCCATCATCATGAAGAAACCTTAAGTGTTGAATCGTATAGGGGCTTTGACTCGCAAACATTTCCGGAAATAGCATTATCAATAGTATCAATATCAGAATGACAATGCCTAAAATCAGAGGTAGATTTCTCTTGCTCATTGCTATACCTCCTTTCTCTTCATAGGATTTATGATTTTTGCAAGCAATTGGAATCCTTTCGTAAGTATTATATAGATGAGTCCCAATGTTAAGGCAAGTGGTACAAACCGATAAACATCCTGACGATTATAAAGGTAAATCAGGAAGTAAAGGATTCCATGATAATTAAATAAATACTCGACAACAATCATATTGGAAAGCATCATCGTAACGATAGTCGGCATAGCATCGACAATTCTAAAAATGACAGCTGGTAGCAATTCTATAAATATGATTTTTTTTCTGGAAAAACCCTTGGCTTTTTCGTTTTTTATGTAGTCCTTGGTCAACTCTTCCTGAATGGTAATAAATGCAATCCTTGAGATATAAATTGTGGGTATTATGGATAACGTAAATAGTGGAAGAATAAAATTCTTTAGCTGTAACATATCCTTCAAGGAAGGAAACTGCCTAGCAAAACCTGTATACATCAAAAGTACAATCAATACAATAAGGACATCGGGTATGGAAAAAAACACGAGAGTGCCAAGGGATCCCAACCTTGATTTTCTAGAACGATAGGCTTCATACATTCCTCGGAGAATACCTACTGCCGTGGATAAAAATAATGACACGGTTACTAGAGCAACACTCAGCTTACTTGAATTGTATATTACTTTAAAAATATTACCTACTGAATCAGAACCATATACCCCAACATCCAACATATTTCGAATATAGACAATACTTCTTTTCAATGACAAATACAAAGAGACATTTGTTATGTTTTCCCCGTTGATTATTTTCATATCAGCATCAGGGTCAATATTTGCAAGCAAAGCCAGCATGAATATTGCTAATAAATAAGGAAATACATTAGCATAGAATTTCCTCAAGAGCATATTTGGAGTTGAGAAGTATAAGGTTTCCCATGTTTGACCGGGGATTTTTAATTTTGAATTTTCAGTATAACCTTTGCCGATAATATAACTGATCAAACCTCCTAAAAAAAGAAATACAAATAGATTTCTTTCAAAAGAACCAAGATAATCTAGCCTTACATCTTTAAAAACATCTCTTTTTATGAAGGTTGCCAAAATTTTTGCTGCATTATCGATAACAATTATATCTACATTATCAATCTGATCTTCATAAGCATCAACCGTACGGCTGTTATCAGTTAATAAAACAGAGGGCACTTTTTTATCTGAAAATTGTGTAATTACGCCATATGCAACAGACCTCATCTCAAGAGTCAGATTGTCATCTATAGCATATTTCATAATCCTATCTCGTATGATAGAGCCATTAACTGGATCAGAAGCAATAACTAGACCCATAACTGTTTTTTTCCCTATGGAGTCCAGATGAATAATAGTTGTTTTATCAAGAGGATGTAAAGCATTATTTGCGTAGAATTCTGATCCTGAAAGCTGCTGTTTCTGTCCATTCCACCCGGCAAATATTACCGTTTCAAATGGCAAAGATTCCTGATTAGACATAACTCTAGCTATTTCAAGCATTATTGCCAATCCCGAAGTATTGTTGATTGCCCCTGGAAAATGATTCCCATTTGTACCGACGCCCAGTCCGTCAATATCTGTTGAAATGAGCAATATACTATTATTGTTAGATTTTCCCTCAATCTTACCTAAAACATTAGCAGTATTTACAATAGGATAGTCAATTTCCACCTTAATTTTCATCATCTTCTCAGGTGTAGACTGCATGTATTTGTATGTATCTGTAGAAATATACCCCACTAGAATAGAATCACCGGTTTTCCCAGCAACGTTGAGAGATTTTGTTTTTTCGAGTTCTTTAAAAAGACCAAACGAGCTTGAATCAGCACTGCAGAGAACTCCTTTTCCTCCTGATTCCATGATATAAGTCACAATTCTTGGTGTTATATTGTTGTATTCGATTACTGCAATCCGACCTTTGATTTTAGACGGATCAACCCTTAAGAAATCAGATCCAAGAACAATGTATTCTCCTTGAAATAGAGTACTTCCGCCATTTGGAGACATCACGACACTGTAGTCTCTGTACATCTCAAAACTCTTATCTATGGTTTCATCGTTATTTATTATTGTAAAGATTGGCTCTGGATCGATTTGTGGAATAAGTGCCGAAAAAGGCTGAAAGAAAGTTTCGTCCACACCAGCTGGCTGAAGTCCAATCTCTTGAAAATGTGTTTGTATATAATCAAGAGCCTTATTATTCCCTTCACTTCCAGCTAAACGTCCACCATAAACTGAGGATGTTAATTCTTCCATATGGTTCATTATGTTGTTGGTGTTGAGTTGCGTTTCATCAAAGACATTTCTGGAATAACGCCAATATAGCGACGTAACAAGAACTGCAATCAATGCGATTGTGATCAAACCTTTGATTTGTTTAGTTAATTTCACAAATCCGTACCACCTTTATGTAAATTATGTTGAATCCATATCCACTCTTCCTGATTTTACATAATAATCACCTTAACTTC
This sequence comes from Dethiosulfatibacter sp., assembly GCA_019084435.1. The sequence continues at coordinate 6,198 of JAHRFV010000105.1, read as the reverse complement.
AAGTCTATTTGACAAGAAACCCTGATTGATATGAAACGATATTTATTTTTAAATACACTTATTAGATGACAATACTCCGAAATCGGGTTAAAATATTTATTATACAAAGTTAATAATCAGAATAATGGAGGTAAAGATGCACATAGAACAAACAACTTATGAAAGAATTGAAGCAATGATTGAAAATTATGTATTGAGAAATATGATTACGGTGGATTCTTTCTGGGAAAAACATATACTAGAAAGCAACCATTATGCAGTTATTGATAAAGGAAGTATTATTGGATATTTTTCAATATTCAAGAAACACACCATTACATCGTTCTATTTAGACGATGAGTACATACAACATGGAAAATCAATATTTGAAAAAATCAAGCACTATGAGCAGGTGACAAATGCCATGGCTTCAACCGGAGATGAATTCTTTATCAGCCATTGTGTAGATAATTTTGAAAAACTTGAAAAGCAGGCATATTTCTCTATATATGGTAAAAACACATCTGAAACTTTCCAGAGAAAAACCCTCGAACTTGTACAACTACGAACTAATGAAGATCTTGAATTATTAAGTCTTGCCGGTGATTTTTTTGCTGAAGATCCTATTGAGGATAGCATAAAAGAAGCAACATATTATAGAATCTACAAAGTATTGGAGAATGATCATCTGATTGGATTTGGGATTGTTGAGACAGGCCGAGTAATCAAGTCCATCGCCAGTATCGGTATGTATGTTATGGAAGAAAAAAGACAACAGGGCTATGCAAAAAACATTCTAAAAAATCTTCAAGAGTTGGTAGAATCAGAAGGATTCGAATGCAGATCTGGCTGTTGGTATTACAATCATAATTCATTAAAAAGCATGGAAAGTGCTGGAGCGTATTCCAAAACAAGGCTACTAAGGTTTTTCTTTTAATTATCTAGATTTAGCAATTCAAGTCAAGAAAATATTATCATATGCTGATATCCTAGGGAAAGGAGGTGAGAACATGGAACGGTGGGAAGTAATAAATGCAGTTCAACGCATGCAAAACTATATTCATGAGCACATCAATTCTCAAATAACACTTAGTGACCTTGCAAAAGCAGCGGGTTATTCGCAATGGCATGCGGCTAGAATATTTAAAGAACATTTAAGCAAAACACCATTTGAGTATTTGAGAGCACTTAGATTGAGTCAAGCCGCATTGCAATTAAGGGATAAACAAACAAAAATTATTGATGTCGCTTTTGACTTTGTGTTTGATTCCCACGAAGGCTTCACAAGGGCGTTCTATAAGCAATTTGGGATTTGTCCAAAAAAGTATAGTGATAATCCCAAGCCCATTCAACTATTTATGCCCCATCGTATTCGTGAATATTACCTCACAATTTTAAAAGGAGAGATAGATATGACTGAGAAAAAAACCACAAATACTGTTTTTGTTCAAGTTGTAGAAAGACCAGCAAGAAAACTGATTTTAAAACGAGGAATTAAGGCAACCCACTATTTTGAATATTGTGAAGAGGTTGGTTGTGATGTTTGGGGAATGCTATCTAGCATCAAAGAAGCAATGTACGAACCCGCAGGTATGTGGCTCCCGAGTAATCTTATTAAGCCTGGAACATCGAAATACGTTCAAGGAGTAGAAGTTTCAGAACATTACTCAGGAGAAATTCCAGACGGTTTTGAAATGATTGATTTACCAGCCTGTAAAATGATGGTGTTTCAAGGTGAACCATATGATGATGAGATTTTTGGAGAAGCAATCGAGGAATTATGGGCTGTGATGAAGAAGTATAATCCCCAGACTTATGGTTTTGAGTGGGCGGACAATGATGCGCCTAGATTCCAACTTGAGCCACAAGGATACAGAGGGTATATCGAGGCTAGACCAGTCAAGTTATTGAACCAATAATTAGTAAAAAATGCCAAAGGAAAGCAGTATAATGCTTTCCTTTGGCGTTTTTTTGATATTCAATATAGAGCAGTGTTTGGAAGCACTAGTTCAGTCTATCTACTTGTTTTTGAAAAGCTAATAAATGACTTTCAGAGCCTTTCTTCAAAGCAGTGAAAACCTCAAAGACGTTTTCAGGCAAATCATAGGTCAAAAATATTTCATACATTGCAATGTTATCTATCTCTGCTTGTACACCAGTCTGTGCCGCTTCAAGCAAATTATCAGGCACTACAATATGGTCAATGGAGCTGTCTTCTGGAAAATCAAGTTCATATGATATATAAACTTCTTCTAAAAACGCAAGATGACTCTCTTCGGACTTGATGATGTTCGTGTATGGTCTCTGCTTGCCGAATTTGTCAATGATGGACAAATACTCTCCACGTGCCAGGTATTCATCCTGAACCGCATACATTAACATATCAGTAATGCTTAACGATTGATCCGCCAAAGCACCTGCAGCACCATATCCCTCAAGAGATAATGCTTGATCATCGATAGTAAGTGGAGTTGGATTCATATCGACATTATGATTGACAGTATCCTGGACTACAGCCATTTGTTCTGTAGTTTCCTGAACTGACGTTGTTGTTTCATTAAATGTTTCTGATGTATTGCTACAACCTGATAGAATCACTATGCCACTGATCGTAAGTGATATGATTATAAGAACAGCAACAAATTTTTGTTTGGAAATAGATAAAGATTCATTTACAGACATTTTGAGTTCCTCCTTAAAGTATTCTGATATGATTATAGAATGAATATGTGTCAAAAATATGGCTCATTGATGACAAAGATAATTGATTATACAGATTAATTAGTTGAATTGTTTTTTGATGCTTAAAATGATAAAATGTAGGTCAAACGTGGTTATGAGAACGTATACGATATTCTGACCTGATAGAGATCGCTACATAACTTACACCAATATGATTCAGTCAGAGTAGATATTAGGTAAGTTGCATGATTAGAAAACGCACTCATACTATAGGAGATGCTATTCTATAAGAGAAAGGAGATGAAGATGAGGATTTTGAAAGTATTAGGTATTGTTTTAATAATTGTTTTGTTTATGGTCATATTGTTTTTGATCGCTTCTATGATTAATCACAGGATTCAATTAAAAAAGGAGACTAGTGCTTACCCACCACCAGGCAGTATAGTTAATGTTAATGACAAAAAGCTTCATATATTTATAGCAGGAGAAGGTGATATTACTTTGGTTTTTATGGCGGGACATGGCACCAGTAGTCCTATATTGGATTTTAAACCCTTATGGATGAGGATGACAGATGATTACAGGATTGCTGTGGTAGAAAAATCAGGCTATGGTTGGAGTGAGCCTTCAAACAGTCCACGAGATATCGATACTATTCTTGAGGAAACCAGAGAAGCGTTAAATCTCTCAGGAGAAAAAGGACCGTATATACTATTACCCCATTCCATGTCAGGACTGGAGGCGATTTATTGGGCACAGAAATACCCTGATGAAGTTACAGCAATCATTGGGCTGGATCCCACTACACCAGAAGCTGTTGAAATACTTCCAATACCTCCAGGCATTCAATTGAATCTCATTTATTTAATAACCAGAATCGGTTTATCAAGATTAATGCCTGAAGCTGATTTGAGTGAAAATTTACCCTTGATGAAATCAAACGACTTGACTGAGGAAGATAAAAATCAGTATTTGGCTTCTTTTTTTAGAAGCTCTTTAACTAAAGATATGTTGAGAGAAATCACCAATCTGAACAACAACGCTCAGTTGGTGGCGACAAATGGAATTCCAGCCAATACTCCAATGTACTTTTTTATTTCGGAAGAACAGGAAAAGCAAGTCAGCGGATGGGATAAGGCATTGACTGAATATCTTTCTAAGCTTGTTGTAAGTCGATTTATGCGCCTTGACACTGGTCATTATGTCCATCATGAAAAAGCTGACATTATTTCCGAGGCCATAAAAGCGTTTTTAAAAGAGATAAGGTGAAAAACAAATTCGTCATAAGAGAAATGGAGGATTTTTAGTGATGAAACAATGGTATGAAAAATTATTTGACAATTATGGGGAGAATTACGACAAAGAAATATTCACTCAAGGAACAATAGGTGAGTGTGACTTTATAGAGAAGGAGCTTAATTACAATAAATCACTAAAAATAATAGATGTTGGTTGTGGAACAGGCAGGCATGCAATAGAGCTTTCAAAAAGAGGATACTCTGTAACAGGTATAGATTTATCAGTGTCCCAGTTACAAAAGGCTAGGGAAAAAGCCGAAAAGGAAAACCTGAAGATCGAGTTTTTAATGCATGATGCAAGAAATCTACCATTTAAAAACCGATTTGATGTCGCCATCATGCTTTGTGAAGGCGGATTTCCGTTAATGGAAACAGATGAGATGAATTTTGAAATATTGAAGAATGTAACTAAAACACTGAAAAGTACGTCTAAACTAATTTTTACAACTCTAAATGGTTTGTTTCCATTGTTTCATTCTATTGATGAATTTCATGAAGGCAATCATGAGGGAAAGGAAGCTCAGTATAAAAGTACTCATTTCAATCTTATGACAATGCGAGATAATAACATAACTACTTTTACTGATGACGATGGACATGAACACCAGATTGAATGCAATGAAAGATACTATATCCCGAGCGAAATCACATGGTTGTTGAAATCACTAGGATATAGAAAGGTTGAAATATTTGGCGCGAAGCTAGGTGCTTATTCTAGAGAAGATGAGCTTGCAACTGAGGATTATGAAATGCTGGTTGTTGCTGAAAAATAAAAAGCTTATTGAAACTATTACTTTTTGAGGAAGTGATGTGCAATGTATCAAGGTGATATTGATAAACTACTATTATCCCGCAATGACAATGGATCGGATTTTTGGGCGACACCAGATGGAAGAATAGGCATAGAAAAACCAATCAGTACACTGACTGCTTTGCTTGTAATGAGTGAGTTGAAAGTGGAAAAATCTCATGAAGCACTTAAAGGTGCAGCTGATTTGGTTCTAGGTGTGATAAGAGATGACGGAAGAGCGCGAATATCGCCTAAAGGTTCGATTTATCCCTGTCATACAGCTCTTGCAGCAACAGCACTTTGTAGAAATGGCTATGAGGGTGAAAAGCGTGTTAGAATGGCTTTGGAATATTTACTTAGGAGCAGATTCGAGGATGGCGGATGGCGATGCAACAAGTTTTTATACGGCAGAGGTCCTGAAACCAATTTTTCAAATCCAGGTGTTACGTTAATGGCATTAGACGCATTTCGATGTGCTGGACTTCATCACGAGACTAAAGAACTTGATCGCGCTGTTGAAACGCTTCTGAATCATTGGACAGTCCGTGTACCAATCGGACCTTGCCACTATGGGATGGGAACCCTGTTTATGCAAGTGGAGTATCCATTTTTGAGATACAACCTGTTTTATTACGTATTTGTACTCTCGTTTTATGCAAAAGCACGTAAGGATAATCGTTTCAAAGAAGCTTTTGATAGCTTGGGTAAGAAGCTGGACAATGAAGGTAGATTGATTATTGAACGACCAAATCGGAAACTTGAAAAACTGGATATCTGTAGGAAGGGTGAACCATCCGAAGCAGCTACTGATAGGTATCTCGAAATTAAAAATAATATGGAACAATAATTGTAATAACAATGGAGGCCAAAATGTCAGATAAATTGGATTATAAAAAAGAATATAAGAATCTATATCTCCCGAAAACAGTTCCAGTGATAATTGACGTACCAAAAATAAAATTCATTATGATTGATGGCAAAGGTGATCCCAATGATGAATCGGGAGAATACACTAAGTCGGTAGAATTGCTTTATGGATTATCCTACACCATTAAAATGAGCAATAAAAGCGGTAATGCATCCCCAAATTTTTTTGAGTATGTCGTTCCACCGTTGGAAGGCTTATGGTGGACAAAGGAAGACCGAAAACTAGACATATATCAAAAAGATCAATTGATCTGGACTTCTATGATAAGACAACCGGAATTTGTCACCGATGAAGTATTTACATGGGCTATCAATGAAATGAATAAAAAGAAACCGCATCTTGATACGTCAAAAGCTAGGCTAGAGGAATTCACAGAAGGGCTTTGTGTCCAGATGATGCATATAGGACCATATGACACGGAAGCGATTACTGTCAAGGCTATCGATGATTTTGCAGTAAGCAATGGCTACTTAAATGCCATTTCGGGAAAAAGCATAGAGGGTACTATCCTCAGACACCAT
>JAHRFV010000119.1 GCA_019084435.1 Dethiosulfatibacter sp. | reverse complement strand
TCCAGTGTAATATTTAATTGAGCCATTTTGTTCATCTCCTCAGTTAGGTATTTGGGTAGTACTTATATTTTAACCGAGGACGAGCATTTTGGCTCATTTTTATTTGAAGTTTCTTTTTACACCATTATACGGACTTTATCTGCATTATTTACTCCTTAATTATAAACATTGTCACTTTATACTAGTTGACTATACTAAATTTGATGCTAACGCGCCTTTAACTTTAGTTATTAATTGCCAGTGAATTTCGGAGCTCTTTTTTCTTTAAAAGCATTAAGTCCCTCTTTGCAGTCTTCTGTTTGAAGACAAATAGTCTGATTACTGACCTCTTTCTCCAGTACTGTTTTCAAATTGGATTCCAGGCTAGAATTTAAAGCGCTTTTTATGAAACTAACAGCAATGGGAGCAGACTGAGACAATCTTTCCGCAAACTTATAGGTCGAATCCTGAAGCTCTTCGTGAGCGATTACATAATTGACGATTCCCAACGACAACGCCTCGTCTGCATTGATCAAGTCTGCAAGGAACATCAACTCCTTCGCCTTGTGAAGACCAACAATTCTGGGCAGATTATAAGTACCACCCGCATCCGGAACAAGTCCAACCTTTGAAAAGCTTTGTGCGAATTTGGCTTTTTCTGAGGTAAAAATGATATCACAAGCCAAAGCTATATTAAACCCCGCACCAGCTGCTACGCCATTGACCATAGCGATGACAGGCTTTTTCAGATTCATAATTGTATCCACTACTTCACCTGCGGAATAAATATAGGATCTTTTATCCATTACACTGGTGAGCTGATCCATGTATTGTATATCTCCACCTGAGCAAAAGGCTTTTCCTTCACCTGTTAAAACAATAACCCTGATTGCATCATCCTTTTCGGCTTGTTTCAATGCAGTCACTGTCTGCTCTATCAACAATGGATGAAGTGAATTCAGTGATTCGGGCCTATTGAATGTGATGGTTGCTATGTTGTCCTTTACCTCATATGTTATTAATTGTGTTTGCTCCATAACCAATACCTCCTTTTTGGTTTAAACCTTGATTTTAGTTCATTATAACATAAATGGCGACTTGTTTTACCAGTTTCGTTAATAAAAAAAGATAGGAGAGTGTGTTTTCTCCTATCATGTTCCTTGAAGATATTAATCGATTCCAGATTCATTAGTCTTGAATTGCGCTAGTCCATTCGCAACACCACGGTGTACTAAGACCGGTAAAATAAGTGTGCCCTGGTGTTTCGCACTGAATCTGTTCCTGTAGGGGATCTGGTAGAGTAGCCCATGGCTGAGGTTCAACAAAATTTGTGACTACAATCAAAGCCAATAACGTTAGAGCAATTAATAAAACACTTTTATAACCCTTTTTCTCTTTCATCTTAAACCTCCTGGTTTTTTGATATCCAGTAATTTTATTTTCTTCAGGTCAAGATTATTATTGTCTAATTACTAAATATTTAATTAATATACTCATTTATTTACTGTAAATATATATGTACTTTATAGTTAATAATTTAACACATTTTACTGATTTTGTCTACCTCATTTAACCCTTTTTTGACATAAATTTAATTATTTTTGATTTTTTTTTATAATATGTTAGAATATGTTGACAATATTTTTTCAATCGAGGTGAACGCATGACCAGCAAAGATAATTCAATTCCAAAAGATAAATTAGCTTCATTATTTTTTTTCTATGTTTCGATGAATCACGAATATTTAAGCAAACCTTTTGTGGAGTTTTTTAGGACAAAATACAATTTGAACCGTCACCAGATGGCAGCTGTTGTTTATTTAAAAGACTTCAAGTCGCTTACCATGACCCAGTTATCTGAAAAAATGAGTATCAGTAAACAACAGGCATCTCAATTGGTTAAATCACTTGTATCAAAAAAATTAGTGACCAGACACATTTATGAGGAAAATAGGCGAGTCGTTTTTATTGAACCTACCGATTTGGCCATTCAAGTGTTGACCGAGGGAGAAATCATGTTTTTGAAGCATGCAATGAAAAAAATCGAGCAGTCCTTAGGCGACGATACAGAAAAATTCGAGGCCTCAATCAGATATTTATCTGACGTGATTCCTAAAATAGATTTTTCATTCAAAGATAATGAGTAATCCAACAAAAAACCGATAGGCGATTGCCTATCGGTTTACTGTGCAATTAATTAAAAGCTTTGGAATTCTATATCCTCTGGCTTTTCAAACAATGAATCATCTAATGGTATGTTGATTTCTAGCTTTGTGGTCTCACCTGTCACTATTACGGTTCCACCATCTTCTATCTCATATCTGTAGAGTATTGGATACTCGACAGAATACCAGAATCTTGTTACTTGTTGATATCCTTCATAGGAGTTATCCAACTCCATATAAACAGCTTTCTTTCCATCAATCGTTACGATCTTTGCCTCGATTACAGGCTGATCAGCAAAAGCTTCTGCTAGAGATGTGCCTTCCCAGTCCACAACTGCACTCTCCTCGCCATGGTAAACATCATCACTGGACATAAAGCCAGTTGAATCGCCCTCATTGTACATATAGGTTATTCCCTCATCTGCATCATAGATGGATATACTCTTGATACCCATGTTGACATTTTCGGTGCGTTGAGATTCACCCTTAAAATATGTTGTCATAACTGATGTCATTTCCGACATGCTAACTGTAGTTTCCATGACATAGCTATCTGGCATAGTGTAACTTATGGTCTCAAGCAGTTCAAAACCCTCCAATTCGATCGATACTTCAGTTGTTGTTTGTACAGTGGTGGTTTCTGGCGGCTGAGTTGTAGATGCAACTGGTGCTGTTGTGTTTGTTGGTGGGTCTGTCTGGTTTTCTTGTGGTTTGGAACAACCAAATATCATGGTTGCCAAAGCAATTATTAAAACAATAGTTAATATTCTTTTCAATATCATATTGCCTCCTGAGAACTTATTTTTCTTTATTTCATCATTTATTATATTGAATACAACTATATTATACCATAAAAATTGCAGTAAATAATGTAAATGATTGTTAATAACCTCCTACAACGTAAAACGGAAGCTATATAGCCTCCGCATATTTGAAATCTCTATGGATTAAATAGATTCTATAGGATCTGTGACAGAAATTCCTTTGTTCTTTCATGCTTAGGGTTGTCAAAAATGTCTTCTGGTGTGCCCTCTTCTATTATAATACCTTCATCCATGTAGATGACTCGATCAGCTACTTCTTTTGCAAATCCCATTTCATGGGTAACAACCACCATTGTCATTCCTTCTTTTGCCAGGTCTTGCATAACCTCTAAAACACCTCCGACAAGTTCAGGATCCAAAGCTGATGTCGGTTCATCAAAAAGCATTATCTTAGGATTCATGGCCAATGCTCTTGCAATAGCGACTCTTTGCTTCTGTCCACCTGATATGACCGAAGGATAGCTATCAGCTTTGTCTGATAAACCGACCTTTTCCAGCAGCAATCTCCCTTCCTTTTCTGCCTCTTCATATGGTACTTTTTTGACTTGAGTCAACCCCTCAATGACATTTCCCATAACCGTCTTATGGGGAAATAGATTGAAATGCTGAAAAACCATCCCTACCTCTTGTCGTATGAGGTGAAGATTTTTACCTTTAGGGTCGATCAAAGTACCATCAATGTTGATGCTGCCCTTTTGCGGTTTCTCCAAAAAATTGACACATCTGAGAAGTGTACTCTTGCCTGATCCTGAAGCTCCGATAATCACAACAACCTCTTTCTCTGCTACACTCAAATTAATGTCTTTTAGTACTTGCAGTTTGCCATACCATTTACTTAAATTCTTTATTTCAATCATATATGTTACCTCCTATACCCTGTGATCGCTGACACTCAGTCTTTTTTCCAGTCTTCCAACCATAAATGTCAGAGCTGTTGTCATAATCAGGTAATAGATACCAGCGATAAACAGCATTTCCATATAGCTGAAAGTAGAAGAACCCAACTGCCTTGCCTGAAGCAATAACTCCGGAACAGAGGCCGCACTTGCCAGTGATGAATCCTTCAGAGCGATAATAAACTGGTTGCCTAAGGGTGGAACAGAACGCTTGAACGCCTGAGGCAATATGATCCTTTTCATAGCCAGCCAAGGTGTCATTCCTAATGAATAAGCTGCCTCCCTTTGGCCTCTATCAACGGCTAGTATTGAGCCTCTGAAGATTTCTGCTATATAAGCTCCGTTATGTATCCCTAATGCTATGATTGCTGCAGGTATACGTGGTATGTTAACAATATTGACTAACCCAAAATAGATAAATAATAATTGCAGTAACAAAGGCGTACCTCTGATAGCCCAGATGTATACTCTTGCCGGCGCACTCAAGATTTTGAATTTTGATATTCTGAGTAGTGCGGCAAACAACCCAAGAAACAGTCCCATCAGAATACCAAAAGTAGTGATTTGGAGTGTCATAAGAGCTGGTTTGTAGAAAACAGGGAAATATTCCGGTATCAGCGACATATCCCATGGAAATTCAAATCTTGACAGAAATGCTGTTGTATTTAAAATAATCGAATTATAAATTGTACTCCCTCCTTTTCATTTGAAAGATGACGGCTGCCTTACTTGGCAGCCGTAGTAATTGCTTTTATTTGACTGTTATATCTTCACCATTGTGCCAGTCTCGGCTAATCTCCGACAAAGTACCATCTGCGTGCATCTCTTCCAGTATAGCATTAAGCTCATCAAGCAGTTCTGTATTGTTCTTGTTTACTGCAATACCCATTTCTTCAAGTCTCAGCAACTCACCTGACAGCATTAACTCATCTCCACCGTTCATTTCTGCCATAGCTTGAACAGCCACTAGACGGTCTGTGATCACGCCATCAACACGTCCGTTGATTAACTCCATTAAAGTGCCATTGTCATCATCGTATAAACTGACTTCAGCTCCTAACCCTTCTGCATCTTGCACAAAATTTGTTCCCGTTGCCACAGCTATAGTCTTACCAGACATTTCACTGGGGTCGGTAATACCTGAATCTTTTCTGACCACTAACTGCGCTCCAGAATAATAATATGGAATAGTAAAATTAACCTCTTCCATTCTTGATTCCGTTATAGCCATACTGCCTAATATACCATCATAGCGACCTGCTTTCAAACCTTCTACCAATCCATCCCAAGCTGATGTCTCGTAATTGAGTTCCAATCCAAGACGATCTGCTATAGCATGTCCTGTATCGACGTCAAATCCTACAACCTGATTATCCTGGAAGAAGTTAAACGGGGGATAACCTCCGCTTCCGACTACTGTAAACTTGCCTTCCATAACGTGGGTTTTTGTTTCAGTTGCACATCCCGCAAATGCGAATAACATCATTGAAATGATTAATGCTATAATAATTCTTCTCTTGTTCAACAAAATAAAACACCTCTCTCTAATTTTTTGCATAAAAAAACTGTACTTATAATTATGCACAGTTTCTAAAGCATTTTTCGAACAATAATTATGATATATAATGATATCGCAAACTCTAAAAAATGTCAAACCACTCCAATTGCTATATTCTGCTATTATAAACAGTCAACTGCTCTCAGGTTCTTAAGGTTTACATAATCACCCATTTACTATGATATCTTTCTATATGCTAGCAAATACATCAAATCTCTTTACCTTTTTCACTCAATCTCCTGTCAACTGCTGTTCGCAACAAGCTATATAAAAGAGCACTTATAGGCACAGCAATCACAATACCTAAAATACCAAATGAGGCAGCCCCAATGGTAACTGCCAACAAAACCCAAATTCCTGGTAAACCTACTGATGTACCCACAACTCTCGGATAAATCAAATTGCTCTCAACCTGTTGAAGTACAATGATAAAGACAACAAACCAGAGTGCTTTAATCGGTGAAATCATAATAATCAAAAATGCTCCTAATCCCGTTCCGACAAACGCGCCTATCAACGGTATCAACGCAGTAAAACCAACTAGCGCTGATATGGCAACTGCATAAGGCATAGAAAGGACTGTCATTCCAATAAAACACAAGATTCCAAAAATTAGCGCTTCGAAAAATTGACCTTTAATAAAATTAGAAAATACATCGTTTGCTAAAGCAGCCACTTCCAATATTCTGTCTGCTGTGTCCTCACTCAAAAAAGCATATAGCAGCTTTCTCGCTTGTTTGCCAAGTGTCTCTTTTTGAAATAGTATATAGACAGAAAAAACAAAACCAATTGCTATATTGACTAATACACCTAATATAGAAGAAGTAATACCCCAGGTTGTACTGAGTAATCCACGTCCCCCCCTTGTGATGAAATCATATGCAGATTCCGTTAAACTCTCCCAATTGAATTCTATATCACTCAATCCTAAACCATTTATATTTAAAGAGATCATCCAGCTCTCTATTTTTTTTAGAAAAGAAGGCAAATCTTCAGAGACATTAGTAAAGGTATTCCTTATTTCAGGTATGATTAATAAAATCACTATGACAACCGCCATTATCATCGTCGTAAGAGTCAATAAAAACGCAACCATTCGCTGGTATTTTCCTAATTTTAGTCTCGAAACAATCTTTTCTTCAATTATTCTCATTAGCACATTCAATACAAATGCTATTGATAATCCAACGATAAATGGAATCAAGTAACTGAATAATATCCCAACAAATCTGATAACTTCAGGCAGATACCACACAACAGCGAGAACCAAGCCTACAATCACTGCTAATTTTATAAAACTCCTATAGTTTATGTCCATTAAATTACCCCATATTTAGTTACTAATTATTCTATTTTTAAACATTATACACTTAATTCTCAGATTTCCCAAGTATATTTTTTTTGCAGTGCTCATTTCCAAATCGGTTACGCTTTTCTACAAAATATGTTATGATATCAGATATACCAATTAACCGGTATAAGGAGGGTTTAGACTATGAAACATTCAAGACAAAAAATAACGATCCTATTGATTATAATGTTGTTGACAATAAACACCATAGCATACGCTCAAACCAATTTATCACTGGTAAATAGTTCGGATAACTTTTTCATAGCAAATGGCAATGCTATAAAAATCACGTCAGAAGACAGTCAAATCATAAATAAAATTCACTCAACTGGTAAGACTGATTTCAATGAAGGTTTTTACTCGTCTTACAAGGGTGGTGCAAGAAGATCATCTGACCAATATATCACAGTAGATGTTGCAGGTTACAGTGAGCTAGTGTTTGATGTGGTCGCCGTATCTCAAGATCAGTTCGGAGATTTGGAAGCATTCATCCAATGGCAACTGAATCCATCCTACCTGGGTACGCAGTACAGCAGTTATGAAAACTATCTGTCAACATATGCCTATGCGCCTGCGACCAACCAACCATTTAATATCTCGAGCGGGACGAGATCTAATCCATTGAACTATCTGACAGAAGGATTCAATATCTACATCCACAATTCCACCTGGCAAATAAAACATGCCATAACAGTTTCCAACCAATGGCAGCAGGTTGCTGTTGATATAAGTGACATCAGCACCATGAATTTTCAATTTGCAATAAATGGTCCTGGTAACATACTGGTTGCTAATCCCTACCTAATAAAAACAGAACCTACAACTACGGCAACACCTTCATTTTGGGCAATCGAAGGGGTTTCTGATGCTAGAGAATTAAGTATTATAACTGACAACACCAGTCACGGCTATACGAATTTCATTACAAGAAAGGATTTCACAGAAGTGATCATAAAACTGTATGAGGTTGTACGGGGTGTTCCGAATGATTTGCCTCGAATCACTTTTTCAGACACAACCAGTAGAGAGGTTGAGATTGCAGCTGCTCTAGGATTAGTCAATGGTGTCGGTAATAATCAATTTGCACCTAATGCACTGATTACGAGGGAGCAGATTGTAACGATATTTAACAGGATGTTGACCAAACTTGACATTACCTACCCTGTCTCCACTGATTACATCCGATTTATCGACGAGAACCTCATATCTGATTATGCTAAAACATCTGTCCAGATGCTATATAAGCTAGGAATACTCCAGGGTATCAGCGAAGCTCAGATTGCACCAAAAAGCAATGCAACAAAAGAGCAGTCATTGATTCTGTCTGTTCGATTGTATGATCTGTTAAGTCAGTAGCATATTATTAGCAACTATTACATCAAGTTTGACCTGTTGCGTCACTTCTTCCAGGTTATTGAATTTTTTCACCCCGCGTATATAGTGATGCAACTCCAAACTAACTTCTTTTCCGTAGATATCTCCCGAAAAATCCAGAAGGTATGTCTCTACTGACACATGTGTATGGTCATCTACAGAAGGTCTCCGACCAATGTTGGTGAGACCTTTAATCCATTTACCATCAATATTTGACATTGTGGCATAGACGCCATGCTTAGGAATGATTTTATTCTCAGGAAGTCTGAGATTAGCAGTAGGCATACCAAATTTTCTGCCCAGCGCTTTTCCATGGATTACTGATCCCCACAAAGTGAATGGACTTCCCAACAAAGTATTTGCGGTTTCAATATCTCCCTCAATTATTTCATGATTTATCCAATCATCAGTAATCGACTTTTCTTCATATTTGACTGTCTCACAAGAAACGAGCTCATAGCCGTACTTGTCAGACAGTTTTTTTAAAGTTTGTATATTACCATCACCATGCTTCCCAAATCGACAGTTATTGCCGGCAACAATGACTTTAGCATCAAGCCTCCCCACTAAAATCTCTTTGATGAATTCCTCTGGCTCCATTGATTCTATAACCTCTGCAAATGGATATGATACCATTAACATGGGGCCGTTCTTTTGCAGAATCCTAAACTTCTCATCCATGGTATATATGTCGCATTTAGTATCTGTAACGATTCTCTGATCCTTTTCCAGACACAACAATAAAGAATTGAATCCTTTAGATTCCTGTTCAATCAATCGACTGATTACCGAACGATGTCCTTTGTGAAGGCTGTTAAAATATCCAAATGTGATGCAAGTATTATTAAATATTATGTCGTTGTCTTGTATCAATTGCATTCCTGTTCCTCCATTTACTCACTTCATCCATTCGGGTTTTTCCTTGTTGAAGGGTCTGACTTTATATTTCTGTTCATGATGTCTAAGTATTTTCTCAGCGTTTCTTGGGTCTTTTTTATAGGCATCAATTAATTCTTCAGGTATATTTGAGCTAAAAGGACAGCTGGATATACAAATCCCACAGTCAGTTCCCAAAACCCGCCATTTTTTATAGCATTCTTCTTGGATAATCTGCCAGCGCATGATATCGGCAATCTCAGTTTGGTCCTGGGAGGAAATAGCCTTCGCCGGGCATGTCCTGGCACACTTGCCGCAAATCTTGCAGAATTCTGTTATCTTGAAATCAGATGGTTTATCCAATATGAGCGGCATATTGGTCGTCACAGCTCCTAATCTGACTCGTGAACCGAACTGCTCTGTAACAAGTATCCCATGCCTCCCAATGTCCCCCAGACCGGCATTTTTCGCGACTAAAGGCAATACCAGCAAATAGTTGCCATCCATGTGGTTCCTAGCGTCATATCCCAGACTTTTTATATAATATGTGAGCATCATACCAATAATGGCGGCTTCTACATATCCCTTTACCACCACCAAAGCCTCAGGCAGCTGTGGAGCAGTATCTATAGCATCTTTATCCATCTCCACGGCAAAAACGATAGTATTGGTATGTTTCGGTTCAACTATTTCACCAAATGTAGCGTCGTCTCGTCCTCTATGGTTATAATAATAACTTTCGTCACACCCTGTTATGCCGTACAAAACACTGCCATAATAGCCCGCAAGACCCTTAATCCTCTTAGTGAACAGTTCTGGTGTCCCTGCACAAATTGTGTTACTCAATGCGGGACCGGTAGCGAGGTGTTTAATATCACCCAAAAAATCAAAAGCAGACGTAATCATCGGACTATTTAACGGATCATAAGTTGCAGTACCTTCAGCACACAACCCAGGCATTTTTCTTATTTCATCATCTATTTTTCGTCTTTCCTCTCTGGTTCGATAATAATCTTCGTAAGCCTCTGTGCCTGGTTTTCTGGCCATTCTCGAAAACATAACATCTCTTTCATCTATTCTCATAATGCTACTGCCTCCCTAACACTACTAATCCCCTTTTCTCTTGCTTCTGAATAATCCAATTCCTCCAAACCCACTGATTACAGCCATATAAAAACCTAAATCATAACTCCAGCCTTTATTAAAAACTTCGTACACCCGGATTGTTCTGTTAAAAAAACCAATGACAACCGATAGAGGAGCTAACCACCCATGCCAGATTCCCCAAAAAAATCCAGCAGGATTTTCAATGCTATTCTTGCCATCTCCTGGCAAACACCCTACTAATAGACTAATAACCACCAGTAGTAATAATAAGAATAATATTTTCTTGCGAAACATGTTACACCTCCTTAATCTGAAATACGGTGTTTCAGTCCATATGTTTATGCCTGAATCTACAATCTCTAAATCTACGCACCATTCGAGAAACCAGTATAATCATCATAATAATCAGTAAAACTGCAAAAATAGGAACAATAATTGATAAGACAGCCATGACAATTGATATCACAGTCTCGCCAGCTGACACAACTGGATTGGCTACTCCAGCGCTGAAAACCGTAGACGTATTGTGGGCACCGTTGCTGATTAGACTCGTCACCGACGCAGCTCCGCCACCGGCGATGATCGCTAGAGTCCATTGCAAGATGGGGCTCATATCTGTTATAACCGCAGCAACCACCACGATCCCAGCCACAGCACTGATTGGTATACTGATGGTATTAAGCAGGTTGTCAACATATGGAATAAAATATGCGGTGATTTCAACGACTGTTGCTATGCCAAAAATAATCACAGCAGGATAGCTGCCTATCCATGTGAATCCTTGACTCAGTTCCAGGTATCCTACCTTATTTGCCGCTCCCATGACCAATAACGGTACAAACACTCGAAAACCACAAGTCGCTGCCAATCCGATTCCGATTAAAATGTTCAAAGCAATCTCCATAAGATTACATCCCTTCCAACTCAGGTAGATACGATCTTTTCTGCTATTAATTATATTATACTTCATTCCCAAGGAATTCCACAACTCTAATACAAAAGTACCTTTCTAAATGTAAAAGGTAAGTTTCTAAAAACATTGAATGTTTAGTTGATTGTATTATATAATGAAGTATTACCAACTATTTGGCTTGAAAAATCAAGGAGGCAATTGTGAAAGAAGAAAACAGTAAAATTCAAGGAATCGTCAATGAACTTGTATCCAATTCGCTTAATGCAAAAGCATCTGATGTTGTTGTCCATATAAAAAGAGAAACCGAAGACAATACGGTAATATCAGTAAAGGATGACGGAGAAGGGATGGACAAGAAAACCGCAGAAAAAGTCCATCATCTGCTCAACCAACCAAACATGACAGAATATGAAGATAATTATGGCAATCTAGCAGGTAGTCCAATGTCATCTTCCGGGCTCCATATTGTTGGTGTGCTGGTGGATGAGGCAACAGTGGATACTACAGAGGGAAAAGGCACAACCATTACGGTTTATAGAAGGAAAAAATAAGGCACTAAAAAAGACGAGGCTAACATGTCGTGTAATGACATTCCTCGTCTTTTAATTTGCTGTTTTTCATCCATTAGCCATTTTCTTCGACCTTACCTTGTCAAAATACATTAATTGGTCTATATGATGAAAGAACTCACTGAACTTCATATTATTATCACATAGATATAGATCGCTTCCGATAGCAACATCCATGTCATATGGCAGTTGCTTCTGATCCTCATTCAACCTTCTTCTGATTTGTTCAACTCCTTTTTCATAAATACTGATATCCATACTCTTGAGAATGCATGCAAACTCATCTCCACCAAGACGGTAGCATTTACTGTTCTGACCAAATGCCTCTACCAGATATTGATGGGATTTGATAATGACTCGATCACCTTCTTGATGACCAAACTTATCATTAATTGATTTGAGACTGTTGATATCCATTAGGATCATTCTGAAGTTCTGTCTATTTTCACCCTGAGTCAGATCAAGTATGTCATTTTCGAAAACAGTTCGATTGTATCCACCTGTCAATATATCACGATAAGCTAATTTCTTTAAGAACTGAGTTTCTTTATCCTTCAGAAGCAATTCATCAAAGTGACGGATAGAATCCCAAGCTAGGAATGCAAAAAAGATGACCAACCCAATACGGCTATAAAAGGATGTTGAGTCAAACACCTGACGGAAGAATTGGACAAGCTCCACAAAAACTAGAATCATCAACATGCTCAGATATAGCAAAAATCGTTTAGCTTGCTTATTTTTAAATCGAATCATTTCTACTAATAGCAAGGCTATAACAAAAATAACAGTCATTAGCATTAATCCGTTTGTTATTTGAAGAGATTCAAAGAATCCTGCTATTCCTAATATTTGAAGTGATAAATTAACAAAGAAGCTTAGTAGAAACAAATAGGCTACCATAGTAACCACATGCGTGCATTTTGTCAAAACCGCATCGCGTAGATACAACAAAAATGGAATAGGCATCAAAGCCACTATCATGTAGCTTATACCGCCAATAATAAATCGATTCCCTGTAAAAAATTGCATTAGCCTTGCTTCGGACAGAATCCAAATACTGACTAGAACCGCAAACAATCCCAAATACAGTAGTCTATTGTCCCCTGTATTGAATAAAAAAACAGAACCTATTATCGTCATCATGCCGAACAAAAAAAGTAACACAGATATGACAAGACCGGTTATTTGACGATTAAGGATATCAAAGAGCAGTGCATCTCCACTACCTGCAAAAACAGGATTAACAACGCCTGAAAATGCTTTCACTGGTGATTTCATAATAAGAGAGAGTGTTTTTCCCTGAACATTAGCAGGTAATTCAACAAGATGCCAGACACTAGCCTCAGGTGCTATCCACCTGCCCTCTATTGGTTTTTCATCTCGGAAAATTTCTTCGCCATCAATTAGAACCTGAATAGACTGCATAGATGATCTAATCCTAAGTTTCATAAAATCAGGAAAATCATCTTCCAGTAGTCTTTCAGCAGAATAAGGGATACCGGCATCCAAATGTAATTTGACTGGCAAAGTGGAATTGATGGCAACATTGCCCTGTGATGAGATTACCCAACCTGTATTTAAATCATACAACGATTCCTGGCCAAAACGAAAGTTTTCAGTAGGAAGAGCCTGAGCTAAAGACACTATGAGGATAACAATCACAATCATCAAAGTGTAGATGATAATTCTGTTCTTACTATATCGATTCCTCATAATACGTGCCTCCAAAATCAAATTTCATGTACTAATATATACCCTAAAAAAATGAATCTATTCAGTATTGAGGTTCAATAATAAATTGGATTCATCTCACACCTTCCCGACAGGTGACAGATATACCGCAAACTCATCTTCTCCGTCTAAATGCAATAAGTCATCCAATAGCTTCTGATCATAGGCTGCAATGGCACATGTGCCACATCCTATGGCCTCACATGCCAAATAAAGATTCTGGCATATATGACCAGCATCCAGTAGCATCGGCTTATGGGACCGTTCATTATAACGCCACTCTCCTCTATAAGGTACCACCGACCAAACAAATGCCACTGCGCAATTTCCCGCGAACTTTTGTTTTCTCGCAGCTAATGCCATCGTCCTGTCCATGTTCTCAGGTGTGTACACATAGGCAAGCTGATGCGTCAACGGCAGATAGCGATAAATGCCTCTTTTCAATCCCTCCACCTTGTTAACCATCAGATTTGTTTCGTAGGGATGTCTTGCACCAGCCGATGGTACAGTTCTCATTGTGGCATATTGATCACCGGCAACAGATTTTACACCCTGTGTGCTCCAAAGTAAAAACGACAATTCCTCTAAAGAAATCGCCTCATCTTTGAATTTTCTGTGACTGACTCGGTCATTGATGATATCCAAAATATGTATCTTCACAAAAATATCATCCCCAAATTCTGGCAAGGCAATCACGTCCTCAGGGTTTTTAACTGGATTGGAGAGCGGTGGTTGAGGCTTCCCCTCCATTTGATCACTGCTAAAAGCTTCATTTTCTGTAAACGTTGATTTTAACAATTTGCGTTGCTCTGTTGTTCTACTCATTTGATTCTCCTCCTATAATAGCTATTATAGCCTGTTTGAAATCCTCTCTGGCTTTATCCTGCCACTTTTTTTCTGTTGGATAATATAACTCCTGAAAATCACGTCTTATTTTTTTATCTGCTTTGATACTGCATTTTTTGTGTGCTAGATTATTCTCGAAAATCATAGTTTTAAGACTCCTGATCTGATCTGTCATACTATCACCATATGTTCCGAATTCGAAACATGTACCATAAAAATCAGTCGCTGATCTTTTCTCGTAATATTTACGGTACATGTAATCCATCATATCACCGTTTATTTCATAAAATTCATCAGCTGTTGCCTGAAGGATCCGTGGATAATCTAACTTGTTTTTCCAAAAGCTCAAAGGTCTCTTATCCTGGGGGCTGTTTAGGATAGTCATCTGGTCCCTAGGCCCATACCCGCTGTGGAGGTCTATCCATGTCAATTGATCCAGTGGTATGTCCATTAATTCGTCAATCTCTTTCATCAAGTAATCAGTTTCGGTTTGAATGCCATTCCCTGAATAGTATATGCCTTCAGGCTTTTCCGATTGTCCTTTCAATGATGCTGCTCTTACGCCAGATGTTCCGGCTCCTAGGATAAATCGAATCAGCTTGACATAGAACTTCAAACTTGCTAATCCATAATTACTTATAGCATAAGGTTTGAAAAAATCATAATGTTTTATATAATCATCATTTTCAAATTTAGCTTTTCCAACACCAAATGTCCGGTTCAGATCCACATTGTTGCTGTTTACCCTTCGATTATGCTTCATTGCCCATGGATTGAGGCAGTGGTAAATCCTTATTTCTGTGTGATTAGTGTCCATGCCATCAATCAGCTCATTTAGAAAAAGATACACTAAATCGCTTCCGATAAATCCCTCGATGCCATGGAGACCTGTGGATAGCACCAACATCTTTTTCCTCTCTTTATTTGCGTGAATCGTATATCGGTCCGTTATTTCATCCACACCATATATCTTCTGATGGCATTCGATAAAGTAATGCTCTCTTAGCTCTTCAATCTTATATGCAATCAGTTTTCTTTTATTATCATAGCTTAGCATGTTACACCCCATATCCCATTGCCAGACCCAATGCCAGAAATCCTACCGACAATAGCATAAGAATTATCTGGAACCCAATAATCCATTTAAACCATTTCATATAGCTTACATTACTGATACCCAATCCAATCAATAGTACGGCATTGGTCGGATATAGTATATTGCTGAAGCCGTCTCCAAATTGAAATGCTAAAACCGCCAATTGGCGTGAAACACCAGCCAGATCCATCAGTGGTGAAAGAATAGGCATCATTAAAAAAGCCTTGGCGCTTCCAGACCCGATGAAAAAATTCAGAAGCATAGTCATGCCGTAGCTTCCTACCAAAGCAACCAATCTGGAAGAATTCTCAATCATCAAAGAGGCGTTGTACAAAATGGTATCCATGATTCCACCAGACACAATGATATACTTGACGCTTGTTGCCAGCAAGATAAGCACGATTCCAGGAGACATAGCCTTTGCGCCATTGAACCAGTTTTTCAGTATATCCTTGGTTTTTATACTCATCATTAGATTGCTGCCAAAGGAAGCGACTAGGAAAAAAAATCCAATCAACGGCAAAACAATCGCCTGAATAAAAGGAATAAATGGAGATGCCAATACTGTAACAAGCATTATAGACATCACAGTAAGAAAAAACCTCACGGCCCTCGGATCGGTCATGTCTTGTTTGAACACCCTTACGTCGGACACGATGTTGGTATCAATTTTCTTAGCATATCGACTGACAAACAAAAATGTGAGTAAATACATAACAAGAAAAATAAATAGCCTATAGAATGACCCTGAAAATGCGGGTAATCCAGCTATTTCCTGTGCTATACCGACAGTAAAAGGATTGGTGACAGCTGCAGAAAATCCAATTCCAGTCGATAACAAAGTCATTCCAAGGCCTGTCATAGTATCCCATCCCAAGTTTATAGCGAGCATAACCATGATTGGTATGAGAGGAATCACCTCTTCAAAAATACCGATAAAAGAACCAACGGACATGAATACAAAAATGATGATCCCAAGTAGCAAGTATTTTTTCTCCGAATAGCGCTCAACAACGGATGCAATGATGCTCTTTAGAATTCCTGATTGATTCAATAGATGTATGGATCCTCCTATAATCAATAAAAACATGACAATAGCAATAATCATAACACCGTCACTACTACCCAAAACCATAAAAGGAGCGGCTATCCACCTCCAGATAGGCAGTTTTTCAGCATCTGTCTGTTGGTAGGTGCCTGCGATTACCGTTCCATCGATGTTTCTATCGAACGCACCTGTTGGAATCACTTGAGTCAAGACACCAGACAGCACAATCAATACCAATAGTATAACAACTGCAATCATAAAGGTCTTCATACCTATCTTTAATTCAGCGTTATTGGTCTCCATAGCACCCTTCCCTCAAAAGAAATTTTTGATTTATTTTATCATATTTAACGAATAATATCTAATCAATCATACAACCCTGCCCTGTCATGAATTACAAAAATTCGAATCATATCCTTCGTCAATCTTAAACTATTTCCATCTCCCATTAGATAGCCCTTTGCCACCAGTTTTGCTACAGTCTTCTTTCCCCAATCAGGAACGCTTTCAATACTGTCGTAGTAATCAAGAGCTGGTCGAATCCTATTCTCTAGAAACCTCTCCCAGTCTTTCTGCCAAGTATTTTCAGATAGCAGTATCCTACGTGGGCAGAGCTTTTCTGAATGGCTGTAAAACCGATGAGGTTTTATGGCCGATTCATCAAATCCGAAGTGACGCTTGAGTGCCACAATCAACCTGATTGCATTTCTCTCAGCTTTAGGGTAATCCTTATTCTCAGCAATCTCAATGCCTATAGTAGATGTGTTGCCTGGTCCACGTTCCCCGTCTCCAGCATGATGCCCTTGCTCATTCAGTGGCAGATGCTGAACGATTCTATCATGGCTGACGGTTATATGCCAACTCTTGTATACTTCGCTCCTATTCTCCAGGTTTTGAAGGTATTGTCCATGAGCAAGAGCGCCTGCTGATGGTGCAGTGTTGCCTGTGTTATGAAGGGTTATGCCTTTTGGTGTCATTGGTTTCAAAGTTCTGACGTTTGGTTTACCATTAGTCTGGATAATGGACACCTGAACAGGTATGCCATTTATCTCTTCCAATTGAATCAGTCCATCTTTAATCATATGAACACCTCCTTAGCATTAAATACCCATAGAGGCGTTCATTACTAACTCTTAATAGTTAAAACTTTGATTTGTCGTAATTAAAAGGAATACTTGTTCCGACAACCACGTCTTCGATTTTTTCTATTATCAACCAATCGTCCATATTGCCTTGATGATCGAAATCCAGAGGTTCAATCTTTTCAACATTTTCAAATTCCACTAGACAAAGGCATTTCTTATGCCATCGCTTTTTCTGTTTTTCACCTAAATTAAGCGCTCCCTGATTATCATTCAATATGGTTTCAATCTCTTCATCTGATAATTTTACGTAGTTCTGGACATCTACCACATTTGCTGTGGCAGAAATCTTTGCTGAGCCCTTTTCCATAAAATACAGCTTTTCGCCTTTAAAAACTCTGCTATGGGGAATTTTTCGTCCAGTAGCTCCCCTTACTACCATCGTCTTGGAACCATCCATGATTTTGTCTAGCACCTTTTCCTTATCATCACAATATACTAAGTGAACCATATGATTTCACCGCCTCCTTTATTTGTTGTATTCTAGAAGTAGAATCATCTTGTCTATAATTTTATCAAATAATTTGTTTGATGTCTTGATTTTTATCCTCAATCTTTTGTTTGATTATTTATTTCTCAATAATCCAATTTATGGTATACTTTAGATATCGTATCATGTGTTAATGATACAAATATGTTTTCACCAAATTCAGGAGGTCGCCTATGAAAATGAGACAGATGATGGCCATTGTCATGACGATTGTTTTTTTATTGGTTATGATTACTACGGCTTACGCAGCACCATTTACCGACATTGAAACCAACCCTCACAAATCAGCCATTGTTGAAATGGCTCGACTTGGGATATTGGAAGGTGTGGGTAATAACGAGTTTGCACCAGAAGTGGAATTGAACCGGGCAGCAGCAGCCAAAGTTGCAGCTTTTCTTCTAGGATATACAGAGGAAGATGCCCAGGAAGCAGCAGAGTTGGATCCTCTCTTCAATGATGTTCACAAAGGCATGGGTCAACATGAATGGGCTTTAGGGTGGATCAATCTGGTAGCAAATGAAGGCATTATCATTGGTATGCCGGGAGGCAACTACGAGCCTGGAAGCCCACTTCAGATGGTCCAGTGGGTTACTATCCTCATCAGAATCCTAGAGCACGAAGAAGCTGGAATGACTTGGCCGGATGGCTATAACCAGAAGGCTTCAGATCTAGGCTTGTCTGAATGGCTGGACTATAATGGGTCGTCCATTGTCAATCGCGCTGAAATGGCAAGAATGACAACCACTGCCATATTTGATGTAGAGAGACCCGATGGTCAGAAAATCATTGACATAGTGGAATTTAAAATTGTGGAATTTGAAGATGAAGAGCCAAATGATCAAGAACCACAAATCTATCCGGATACGGATTTATCTGTGACATTGGACAAGAATCTAGTTCCTGCCGGGGGTGGACAAACAATACAAATAACAGCGACAGTCACCCATGGTCCAAACCATTTGCCTGTTTCAGGAGCCAATGTGGAGTTTTTTGCAAATGCAGGTGATAATGACAGACGTCAATACCTTTCCGCTATAAATGCAACAACCGATTCAAATGGCAAAGCTACCGTTACCTACACCACATTAGCAGCGGATGACGGCAAGCAGCTCATGTTCATGACGAACACACCGACTGAAGAGGGATGGATTGACGTACCAACCTATGCATTGGCTTCCAACACAGCTTCTTTGATTGAAGGAAGAGTGATCAATCCATTCACTGGAGAAGCAGTACCTAATGCTGATGTTGCAGTTACTGGAGATGGTTATTATCAAAAAGTTACGATAGACAGTACCGGTCGTTATTCTGCAGCTGTCAATGCCGGCAATTATTTCATCCAATATAGGATTAATGTCAGTGGAGATGTTCCTTATACAGGAGAATTCAGCGGTTCTCACTTTGATCTGAAAAGCAATGGCGATTTGCTATATATGATCAAAAAAGACCTTGTTTCGGGACAGAGCTATTCACTCCAATCAGAGATGGGAATCATAACAGGCGTCACCAATTTGTCCGCAGGATCCGAAATCTACATTATTGATATTGGAACCGGTGATACCGTTATCGCCGACATCGGTGCGAATGGCAGGTTTATGATAACTCTCCCACCTGGAAACTATGAGATCAACGGAGCTGGTGGTCATGTAATGAAAGCAAGTTTCATGGTAGAAAAAGGGAAAATAAACGATACCGGCAGTATCTGATATCTATAATCAGCTTTAGACTTAAAAAAATCAAAAAACAAAAGGGACGGTTCCTTTTGTTTTTTGATTTTATTTTTACTTTTTTAATATGAAAACTCCATACTACTAATATTGGAGCTAAGGAAGGGAATCGAACCCTCGACCTATTGATTACGAATCAATCGCAAAGAAAATAAAAATAGGTGTTGACTATTGATAATCATTATCATATAATAGGTACTATCGAATTACATTACATCAATTAAGGAGAATACCAATGAAAAATGTAAAAATATCAATTGTTTATTATAGCGCTACAGGTATCAACTATCAAATGGCCAGCTGGGCAAAAGAAGCAGCAGAAGAGACAGGAGCGGAAGTTAGATTTGTAAAGGTCCAGGAACTGGCCCCTGAAGCTGTCATCAACTCAAATCCTGCATGGAAAGCCAATACGGAAGCCACAAGCGATATACCTTTGGCAACCTCTGACGACCTGGATTGGGCTGATGCCATTCTATTCAGTGTCCCAACCCGATTCGGAAACATGGCTTCCCAGATGAAGCAATTTATTGATATACAGGGAGGTCTTTGGTCTCAAGGAAAATTGGCTGATAAGGCTGTTTCAGCTATGTCATCAGCTCAAAATCCTCATGGAGGTCAGGAGGCAACCATACTATCTTTGTATACATCCATGATGCATTGGGGTGCTGTTATTGTTCCTACCGGATACACCGACCCTTCAATATTCAAAGCTGGAGGCAATCCTTACGGTACATCTGTCAGCCAAGGTCCTGATGGGAAAATGGTAGAAGATGTAAAAGATGCTGTATTCCACCAGACAAGACGATTGATTGGAATTGCTGGTAGGTTGAAGAGATAAACATAATTTAGTTACTTAAAACAAAAAACAAAAGGAACCGTCCCTTTTGTTTTTTCTGTTTTTTGATATTCAACAATGTAGTCTAACTACGTTTCAAAAGCCACTCTGCAATTTTAGGTGCTACTTCCCTCTGGGATCTTGAACTAGCTACAATTCCAGCATGCCCAACAGGATAAGTGACCATTTCTTTGTCTTGACTTCCCACCACATCCATTAGAGGTTTCGAAGAAGAAGGAGGAATCAGATTGTCTTTTTCGCCGATAACATTCAATAAAGGCATAGTGATGTTGTTTAGGTTGATGGTCTTGTCTCCCAGGACAAACTCACCTTTGATCAATTTATTTTCCTGCCATAAATCTTTCATGTATTTGCGGTATGCCTCTCCAGCCTGTCCTGGACTATCGAAGATCCATTTTTCCATGCTGAGAAAGTCTTTTAACGCCTTCGGATCATCCAGGCTGTTGATTACGGCAACATACTTGTCCACCATCAAACTATAAGGTTTCAGGCAAATAAAACACATATTCAAAAAATCTCCAGGGACAATCCCGTAGGCATCCACTAGGCTGTCCACATCCATCTGTTTTGCCCATTTGAAAAGCAATCCGTCCTCTATATCGAAGTCAATCGGTGAAGCTATCGTGACTAGATTCTTGATTTTTTCCGGATACATGGATGCATAAATGGATCCGTATGTTCCACCCTGACACTTTGCAATCAAATTGATCTGGTCAACACCATTCGTTTTACGAACAAAATCGATGGCATCTCCCAAGTAATCTTCAATGTAATCTTCAAGTGTGATATATCTATCTTCAGGAGTCGGATATCCCCAATCAAGGATATAAAGATCAAGACCTTCATCAAGTAATTTTTTCACGAAACTCTTTTCTTGCTGCAAATCCATGATATACGGTCTGTTCATTAGTGCATACATGATTAAAGTGGGAACACTCGTTTTTGCTCCGTTGGTTTGCTCAAAGTGATAGACTTTTAATTTATCTTCCTGATAAACCAGCTTCTTAGGTGTTTTATAATGATCTTCAAAATCTAGATTCATCAGCACATCCAACCCATCTGCCAGTTTTTGCTGTTTTTTCATAACCTGAGAAATATATTCAGCTATTTGATTATCTGTCTTCTTTTGCATCAAATCACCCCTTAAGATATATCTCTTTCTTTTAACAAAGCGACTTCTTTTTTCAATTTTTTAACTTCTTTCTTCAGCTTATAGACCGTTTCGTACAGACTATTCATATCAGAACTCTTTGGGATTGGAAAAAGATTCAAATATTCTTCCCAAAGTTGATCTGATTCTTTCTTGAATTCTGTCATAGCAGTCAAAGTTTGTCCTACTAACTTGCTGAAATCATCTGAAAAGAACAGCTTATCAAATGCTTTGTTGATCTCGCTCGTCCAGTACTTATAGAATTCTTCAAAACTCTCAGGTTGCTTTTGATCCTTATACAATTCCGCGTAATCATCTAACACTTTTTTCAGAGTTTCCTGACCAATTTTTGTAATATTGGCCATAAATTCCTGGAGCAATGCACTGAAACGAATAAATTTGTCAAAACTCTCTGTTTGTTTCTCCAACTTTTCCCGATCAAAACCCATCATCGGCACATTCAGCATCTTACTGAATGTTTTCTCATAGTTTTCTTTCCATATTTGAAGAAAATCGAGATATGCGGAAGGATCGTAAGTTAACCCTTTAAACATCGCATCATTCATTCCCATTTCAGGGGTAATCCAAGGTGACCATATCTTTTCCGATGCAGTTCTATAGGATTCCATGGTGCTAACTGAATCCTGCATTACTTTTTTCATTGGTTCAGGAACATGAGGCCAATAATACTGGTTCATATATTCCTGATACTGACCGTTCCATTTGTCATAAATATCTTTCATCGCTTCAGCTGTTGGTGTAAAGTTCTTTTCATTCAATTCTTGCCAGAGTTTGTACATTTCTTTATAGGCGCCTGCATTTTCTTTCATTCGACTATAAACCTCAGTTGGTGTGCCCTGATATGTTGTCATCATCTGTTTCTGAAGATCCATTGCCTGTTGAAAATAATCCATCGGATCAAAGCTAGTATTAAAAGAGTATTTGTTGGACATGTTCTCTGAGTTTTGTTGAAACATTTTCTGCAAGGCATCAAAAAGGTTTTTCTGTGCCTCAATCATTTGTTCAAAAGCTTCTGTTTTCTTTTTCATAAAAACTCCCCTTTCACTTAATAGATTTGTATAAAGATTCAAACTTTTTTCACGGTTTTTAGAATTAACGGCTTATTAGAGTGGTTGTAGTCTTCTATTTGCTTGAAACGAATAAAAAACTTTGGTATATTTTATACTTTTTTGACTTATTTGTCAAAAAAAACAAAAGGGACGGTTCCTTTTGTTTTTTTGTTTTTCAGATTTTATTATTTTTCTGCTCTAGTTGCTTTATAAGCAAGATATCTGGCTTTTCCCTCTTCATACAACTTTTTGTCTTCTTCCGTAACCACCTTTAAAGGAGGTACAGGAACTGGCTTGCCGTTTTTATCGATTGCAACAAGCGTGAAATATGACGTCAATGCTACCTTCAACGGGCTATCTGCATCAAGGTCATCTACCAAAACTGTCACCATAACCTCCATGGAGTGTTTTCCCACATAAGTCAGACGGCCTTCACAGATTACTAGATTTCCAATGTTGATAGGGATATGAAACTCCATCTGGTCTACCCTGGCAGTTGCAATGAAAGTTCTGCAATGACGGTGAGCTATGATTCCTGCCGCATTGTCCATCATCTTCATGATCTCCCCGCCGTGGATTTTACCATAAGTATTGGACTGAAAAGGTTGCATCAGATTGCTGATAGCCACCTCAGATTGTTTTGCTCTAAAAGGTTGTTTCATATAATGGTGCCTCCATATTATTCATTTATGTTCAATATATCATTATAACACCTTATTGCATTTTAGAAAAAGTAGGATTATAATATTTTTTGTCATCCCCAAAAACCAGTGAGCTCCTTCTCCATATCCTCGAGATTGTCCACCTGTGTCCAATGCTGCCAGCTCTCTGGGAACAGCTGTTGGTAGCGTTTTTGAGACCAGCGGTCATCTACCAGGACAACACATCCCTTATCTTGTTCTGTTCTGATTACCCTTCCCGATGCCTGAAGCACCTTGTTATATCCTGGATACATATAGGCGAATTCATAACCACGCCCATAAAGCTTGTCATAAGCGACTTTGGTCAAATCGCTCTGGAAATTGATGCGTGGAATCCCTACACCCAAAATCATTGCACCAATCAAACTTTCTCCAGTCAAATCGATGCCCTCCGACAGTGTCCCCCCAAGCACGGCAAACGCTACAACTCCCCGTTCGGTATTGAAAGCCGAAATGAACTCCAAACTCTCACTCTCTTTCATGTCAGGTCTTTGCAGCCTGATGCCATTATCCATATTCAAACTCTCATAATGCTCATAGACATCCTTCATAAAGCTATATGATGGAAAAAATATGATATAATTACCTTTTTTAGTTTCAATGAATCGCTTAATGAGGTTGCAGATTTCTGGAATGTTTCTCTCCCTGTCTCCGTATCTTAGAGATATTCCTGTATGAGTCAACAATTTGAAATTGCCTTTGGGGAAAGGGGACCCGAATCTAGATGCATGATCCTCTTTTGTCCCACCGAGAACATTCGCATAATACCTCAAGGGTATCAGAGTAGCTGAAAACAAGACAACAGACATGACCGAGGCATGTATTTCCGCCAGAATATTGGAAGGATTCATGCAGTAAATCTTGATTCTAAAATCCCCGTCCTTTTGCACATAACAGCAAAAATCAGGACTGTATCGCTCAGATATGGAGATGAACGCCCAGGCTCTGAAGTACAGGTCCAAAACCCCTTTGTGATACTTGTTGCCTTTGTTCTTGCCTAGCCAATCATCCAGAACGCTGGTCATGGCTCTTAGCTTGTGTGGCAAAGACTCCGGTAATTCTATGACAGTAGTGCCTTCTTTCTTGGTTTCTTTTGAAAGATCCAACAGGAGCTTATTGATACCTCGTATGGACTTGTAGACTTTTTTCCAACTATCCTTTAACGGTCTCGACACCTCCAGAAACTCGCTTCTTAACAGATCCGCAGAATACATCTCCCTGGCTCTGTCCGGCAAATTATGCGCCTCGTCAACCAGAACAACTGTCCTGATGGACTCCTCTTCAAAACCTCTTCTAAGTGACACTCTAGGATCATAAAAGTAGTTGTAATCACAAATGGTCACGTCGCTGTAAAGGCTTATTTCCAATGTCAGCTCGAATGGGCAGACTTGGTGTTTTTTTGCTATATTTTCGATAATCTCTCGTGAAAACAAATCATAGTTTCTTATAGCATCATAGAGAGCCCCATTGATTTTGTCAAAGAAATTCTCCGCGTATGGACAATAGTCCTTGTGGCATTGACACTCCTCCATAAAGCAAATCTTTTCCTTTGCGGTTATCAGAACGGATTTCACACGAACTCCCTTATCCGTTATTGTCCTCATTGTGTCAAAGGCTACCTCTTTCGCCGATGATCTAGCCGTCAGATAATATATCTTTTCAACCTCACCCTGACCCATCAGCTTTAGTGAGGGATAAAGGGTGGATATGGTCTTTCCGATGCCTGTCGGTGCCTGCAGAAATATCCTCTTTTTTTTCACGATGGTCTCATAAACAGAGACCGCCATTTTCCGTTGCCCTTTTCTGTATGAGGAGTAGGGAAAATCCAGTGATTTAGCAGAATCTACAAAAAGCAAGTCAGACTGCAGCAATAGCTTCGCCCAGTCATGGTATTTTTCCAGTATTTCATTGGTGATTTGCACCAGTTCTTCTTTCCCTTTGACTTGGGTCAGAACTGTCGTCTCAAAGGTCTCCACATTATAATATCTGAGTCTAATACCCATGTCTGAAAGGTCATTTAGACATAGAAACATATAGGCATACAGATATGCCTGTCCCCAATGAACCATCCCGCCATCTCCAATGTCCTCAGGGGAAAGGGTGGTAGACTTGATTTCATCAATATAATGCTTGCCTTCAAAGGTAAATACCCCATCTGCCCGTCCCGTTATCTCAAATTGAATCTCTCTATACGGCAGGGTAAAGCTAAGGTAATACTCTTTCTGATAGTCCTGTCCTTCCAATCCCTGTAGCTTCTTGTGGACGTCGATGCCCTCCAAAGCTCTGGTGGTGCTCCTGTATGTGTTGTCCAAATGCCCGGATCTATAAGCGTACTCTACGATATTTCTGACTGAAATGCTGATTTTATCCATAACTACCTCTATCGATTCATTCCAACATTATATCATAGTTGTCTTCATTGAGGATGCACTTCAATCTGCTTTTAATATTTTTTTGGGTTGACATCACAACTACTATGCGGTACACTATAGTCAAACTAATATGTACTGCAAGGTAGGTGTTATTATGGTCGATCGTTCACAAATGATGCGTGGAACGTTGGAAGGCTGCATTATCAAAATCATCTGTCAAGAAGAGACTTACGGCTATGATATTGTCTCCAGACTTAAGCAATATGGCTTCACCGATGCCAAGGAAGGGACTATTTACCCGTTGTTGGTGCGCCTGGAAAAGAAAAAGCTCATCACATACATATATAAGGAATCCCCTTTGGGACCAAAGCGCAAGCATTATTACCTGACCGCTTCCGGTCATGCTTTTCTTGAAGAGTTTCGACAAGTATGGAATGACGTACGTGATTCAGTCGATAAAATCATGGAAGGGGAAATCAAATGAATGTCTTGAAACTACTTAAGAGATCAAACAAAAAACAATTAATGCAATTGACGATGGATGACTATGTTTTAATTAGAGACATTTTGAAGAAAATGAATATATTCAAGATCAACAGCTATGATGCCTTAATTATTCAGCGGGATCTTATCGGCATGGCTCACGAAATGAAGCTCCGTGGAACCTCACTAGCCCAGGAAATGGGAGATGGTTTCGATGATTTTATAAAGGACGTTATCAAAAACAGTCGAGGCCCAAGCTATTGGGAAATTGGACTAACATTACTTAAGCACTTATCTCTTATGATTGTGGCATTTATTGTTATCATGGCATGGATGCAGAGATGGTCTCCAAATATAGCCTTACCAACATATATATTGCTGTTTGTCCCACTGAGTTTTCTAAACAGCGGCATACTGTCTCCTATCTTTATTTTTGAAAAAGGTTTCAAAAAACACATACAGTATATCATAATTGTTGCTATATATATTCCTTTAATATTTCAGTGGCATTTGCGATCCAGGTTTACGGTGCCCACCATACCCACACTCATTATTCCAATAACAGTATTTGTTCTTACCTATTGGGGCTATAAAAAGCATATGTCTAATCTATCCAAAGATGCGCAAAGTCTGGTTGAGGATTTGATTAAGTAGGATATAAGGGATTTTCCAGAGGAGTTTCGTCAAGTCTGGAATGACGTGCGGGATTCTGTTGACAAAATCATGGAAGGAGAGATCAAATGAATGTCTTGAAACTACTAAAAAAAGAAAACGAAAAGCTGTCACTGCAATTGACAAGGGATGACTTTATTTTAATTAGAGATATTATGAAGAAAATGAATATATTCAAAATTAATAGCTTTGATGCCTTGATTATTCAGCGGGATCTGATTGGCATGGCTCACGAAATGAAGCTCCGAGAAACCTCACTAATCCAGGAAATGGGAGATGGTTTCGATGATTTTATACAGGACGTTATCCAAAATAGTCGTGGACCGAGCTATTGGGAAATTGGACTTTCACTATTAAAAAAATTAGCCTTTATGATTGCAGCATGGATTGTTTTCTTCTCATGGCTCCAAGGATGGCCTTCTGAAGTTGCCTTGCCAGCGTTTATATTGATACTTATTCCACTGCAGTTTTTAAACAGCAGTATCCTGCAACCTATATTTATTTTTGAAAAAGGTTTCAAAAAACACGTGCCAGACTTGATACTTGTTGCCATCTTTCTGCCTTTAATACTTCTTCATGAGAAGGGTTCTAGGTTGATGTTCCCGACCATACCCATTCTGATTGCCTTGTTTGCGGTTTATGGGCTTGCCTATTGGGGCTACCACAAGCATATGTCTAATTTAGCCAAAGACGAGCAAAGTCTGGTTAAGGATTTGATTAGATAAGTATAGTTTTCAACCTATACTTGATGTTATAATTAATTGTTTGTCAATCTAATAAATTTATAAATGTAGATAGTTTAAGGTTATAGGTTCTCCTTCAAAACCTAAATACATTATATAAGGAAACCCATTATGTATAAATGCGCACTATGTTCTGTATTGGCTTGCAAAGAAGAATCTCCCCAAAGAATACCTAAAAACTGTCCCATGAACACAGATACCCTTATCGAAGACTGCTTCTCAGAGTACGAAAAGGACGAAAACAAGGATTTTTATATTAAATCTTCAGAAATCGAAGCCGCCGGTTACTGTGAGTGGCCAAGAGTGAGGGAAATCATCGAGTTTTCGAAATCTATGAATTATAAGAAAATTGGCATCGCCTTTTGTCTGGGATTACTAAGAGAAGCAAAAATTGTTGACAGGCTTTTGTCAGAAGCTGGTTTTGAAGCAGTATCTGTCATCTGTAAGACTGGGGGCATCCCAAAAGAAAGAATTGGTATACCGGATGAGCACAAAGTGCGTCCAGGTACGTTCGAGACTATGTGCAACCCTATCGCTCAAGCCAAGCTGTTAAATGAACAAAAAACCGACTTCAATGTGGTGGTCGGCCTATGTGTGGGTCATGACTCCATGTTTTATAAGTATTCCGAGGCAATGGTTACGACACTCTTAGCCAAGGATAGAGTGTTGGCTCACAACCCAGCTGGTGCTTTGTACTGCTCTGAAGGTTATTTTAAAAATAAAGTTCATGTCAGCAAATAGGATGTATTAGAGAAATAAACAAATAAAAAACAAAAGGAACCGTCCCTTTTGTTTTTTGTTTGTTATGTCCTATAACCCAACTCCTGGGATATCAATCGTGTATATTTGAGGATGTGTTCTTTAAATGTCTCCACCACTTCTGGTGTGACCCGCATAGTTGGTCCTGAGATACTGATAGCTCCTATGACATCACCTTTGTGATTAAAAATTGGCGCGCCTATGCATCTGATACCAGGCTCGTTTTCTTCCTCATCCAGTGCGTAACCGTTTTCTCTGACTTTTTCCAACACCACAAGCAATTGATCATATTTGACAACTGTATTTGGGGTTCGTTGAATGATGTCGCTTGCATCCCATATCTCTCTTATTCTCGATTCGGGTAAGTAAGCCAGCATTGCCTTGCCTGCCGATGTGCTGTATAACGGACTTCTGGCCCCTATTCTGGAGTGCATCCTAATGCTGTTGTTGGATTCCATCTTATCAATATAAACAATATCCGTCCCATCAGGAATGACCAGATGAACCACCTCGTTGGTCGCATCTCTCAATGCTTTCAAATAAGGTCTGGAAACCTTGCTCAGATCCATACTGTCAATGACCCTGCTTCCCAGTTCATACATTTTGATGGTCATGTGGTACTGCTGGTTTTGCGGATTTTGGCTGACATAGCCATGACTAATCAATGTCAGCAACAAGCGATGAACAGTACTCTTATGCAAACCGATTATCTGGCTAAGCTCAGTCAATCCAAGACCATCTCGATGGTTAGACAACACTTCAATAATATTGATTGTTCGGTCCACTGACTGAACCGTGTTTATCGTGTCTTTCATAAACAAACTCCTTCATTTTATTGCAGCTTCATCCCTCTTATTTACATTCCTGATCTTTGTTATTGGATGGGTATGGAACATTCAGAGCGACCGTCCCCTGAATATTAGCCATTAGATGGAGTTGCGAACCCTCCAGACAATAATCGTTCATATGTATGACCGGTTGAAAATTTTGGGTATTAATGTGCAGATCAGCACCATATGCCTCTTGATTATAGCTTGCACTTACAACATCTGCAATAATTAATTTATGATCTCCCGGTTCGATTATTTCAAGTACACGACATTCCAGATGCGACTGGCATTCACTGATGATTTTCGGTGCCACCAATCTGGCCTCGTCGCCTGTAAATCCGGAACGTATGAACTTGTTCTCACCGAATTTGGTGGAATAGGAGGCCTCAATCATTTTGTCCGCGATTCGCATATCGGGCATATTGATTACAAACTCACCAGTCCTTTCGATATTGACCAGGCTTTTCTGCTTTTTTGGACTGTTTGATAAAGCCAGAGCAATTCTTGGTGGATTGAATGAAATTGGATTAACCCAACTAAATGGAGCCACGTGATCCGATCCGTCCTCGTTCTTTGTTGTACATAGTATTGGTCTGCTGGGTTGGAGTAAAAAAATGCTTCTATTCAATTCTTGATTTTCCATTATTTTTTTCATATGCAACATACCCCTTGTCTAATAATTTTATCTTTAAGTATTATTGCTTGCCCGCCACGTAGCGCTGAATTCTCTCAATAGCTCGGCTAAGATTTTCCTCTGAGTTGGCATAACAGATTCGCACATAACCCTTGCCATTTTCTCCAAATGCAGAGCCTGGTATAACAACAACCTGTTGTTGCTCAAGAAGCTCATTGGCAAAAGTTACCTCATCCACACCAATCTCTGATATGCCTGCAAAAACATAAAAGCTCCCTTTCGGCTTCAAGCAAGATATACCCTTTATTGACTGCAACCCCTCGACAACCAGATTGCGTCGTTTCCTGTACAATTCAGTCATCTCCAGAGCCAGGTCGGTCCGTTTCAATGCTTCAATCGCAGCGTACTGAGCACCGCTGTTAACACAGGCTACAACATTTTCCTGGAGTCGTATCATTTTATCAATCATATGCTGATTTCCCGCCGCATAGCCAATCCGCCAGCCTGTCATCGCATATGATTTAGAAAAGCTATTGATAACAATAGTCCTCTCCTTCATGCCTTCCAAAGTGGCGATGGAGAGATGTCTGGTATCATCATAAACAATTGTGCTATAAACCTCATCGGATAAAACAACCAGATTATGACGTTTGACTACCTCAGCTATACGTTTCAGCTCGTTCAAATCCAGCACAGCACCGGTAGGGTTGTTGGGAGAGTTCAGCATCAAAACCTTTGTCTTATTTGTAATTCTTGCTTCTATAGCATCGGCAGTAATGGCAAAACCATTCTCTTCCTTTACGGGAACCGGAACAGGCACGCCACCGAAGAACTTGACCTGTGCGAAATAGTTTAACCATTGTGGGTCTTGTATCAGCACCTCATCTCCTGGTTCAAGCATGACCATTAGGGACAGTACAAGACCACCCATGCCACCTGTCGTTATCATAATCTCTGTACGTGGATCATATTTCAAACCCTGTCCGATCAGATTTTCAGCCACCGCCTCCCTCAATTCAAGTATTCCTGCATTGGGAGTATAGTGGGTATGACCATGCATTAATGCTTTCATGCCTGCCTCAATGATCACAGCAGGTGTGGTCATGTCGGGTTCTCCAATCCCAAGATTGATGACATCTGACATTCCCGCAGCCTTATCAAACATAGCTCGAATCGCACCCTGCTGCAACGCCATAGATTGCTTATTTAAATAGTTTTTCATCTGAGGTCCTCCACTACCTTTTTAAACGAATCCATCAATATACCGACATCTACGGAATATGAGAGATATTGTACGCCAGTATTTAGCCATTTCTTACCGTTTTCCACAGTATCCGCGAAGGTTCCGATAAACTTATTCTTTTTCTTTGCCTTTTCAATGACTTCTTCCATGAGAGCGATAACCCTAGGATTATCCACTTCACCCGGTATACCCAAAGACTGCGATAAATCATAAGGTCCAAGGAAAATTACATCAATACCTTCAACCTCTAAAATTTCATCAATATTTTTGACACCCTCATAACCCTCAACATGAATGATGGTCATTGTATCTTCATTAGCCTTTTTGAAATAAACCTGACGATCCATTGCTGAGTACTCAGCAGCCCTCACAAATCGACACACGCCCCTTTCTCCCATAGGAGAAAACTTCGCCGCACGCACCACCTTCTCGGCATCTTGCTTAGTGGATATCTGCGGAACCTGAACAGCATCTGCTCCTATATCAAGTGCTCTCGAAATCATGCTTTCATCATTGGCAGATACACGGATAACTGGAGAAATGCCACTTAGCTTAGCCGCTCTCACCATATCTTCAGCAGCCAGCATATTCAATGGCCCGTGCTCGCAATCTATGATGACAAAATCAAATCCCGCCAATCCTGCTATCTCAACCACTGCCGCACTTGGCAGCTTCATGAAAGGCCCTAAAACACTTTTCTTTTCCATCATTTGTTGCTTAATTCTGTTTGCCATACCCTCAATCCTCCTTATTATCAATAGTCAAGTCTAGTTGTGACATCAGTTCAGCGTGATGCTCTCGAAACACTTCTTCCAACCCGGATATGCTGACATATCGTTTTCCATTCTTGACCAGTCTTTTGCTTTTCAAATCCCAGTTGACCATTCCCGCATATCGGATATCCCCTGCGAATACAGCCCCTATGATCTGATTATCCCGAAGAACAATCTTCCGATAAACTTCCTTGTCTTGATCAAGGAAAGTAAATACCTGGTCATTAACAATATCGGCGTCCCGGATGATACCCATGGATATAAATGGTACGTTGTTAAAAACCACTGAATTCATGGTCAAACCACCTATATAGCGTTTTTTAATACCCAGCACATTCCACGCAGCTACCTTTCCCTGTAGTGTCGCATCTGTCCACAGAGTGATGGTATCAGGTTCATCTGTCAACAAATTCTTTGCACGGGTCACATCACCGGCTGCAAAAATTCCTTCAATATTTGTTTGCATATACTCATCGATGCAAATACCTTTATCAATCTCAATGCCTGAACTTTTCAAAAATTCAGTGTTCGGGCTCACTCCCGCTGCCCATACAACCAGTTGTGCTTCAAGATTTTTGCCGCTCTTAAGCGTGACACCGCTTAGCCTTTCCTGATCTGTTTCATATCCCTCGATTGTATCGCAAAGCATAAAATCAATTCCCTGTTGATTGAGAATCCGGTGAACCATCTCACTGCCCTGGCGATCCATAAAGGTAGACAGAAGCTGGGATGATCGATGAACGACTGTGACATGCTTACCCAGATGGTTTAATGCAACTGCCGCTTTCAGCCCGATCAGTCCCCCTCCGGCAACAACACATTCCTTTGCATCCGGCAGAAATTCTCTGATCTGGTCGATATCCTCAATATTCCTGAAATGACATACTCCCCTAATTGGCTCTCCTGGGATTCTTTCGGGTAATAGTACGGATGGAGAAGCACCGGAGCAAATCAGCAACCTGTCGTAACCGATCTGTCTTCCATCAGTTAAAACAACCTTTCTATTGGACGAATCCACACTGGTTACAGTGCCATGTATCATCTCGGTTTTACTTCCCAATGTCGATTTCAATCGATAAAAAATCAATTCCTCTTCGGTCAGATAACCTGCCAGATGATTCGGGAGAATCACTCTGGAATAATAGGGTGTTTTATCCTTGCTTATAATGGTTAGCTCTATATCTTCTACACCGCTTCGCTGCAAGGTTTCCACCGCGCTTTTCGAGGCTGCGCTGCTTCCAATAATTACTATTTTCATGATAATCGTCTCCTTACTCCTGACGTAACATCTTCAGCATTTTCTGACGTTTTTGCTTTGAATCCTTATCAGGGTCCACCAAGACAATTGCTTCCAGTTTGCATGATTTGACACAAGGCGTCTCACCATCACAGGTATCGCATTTAAGATTCGTTCCCTCGCCTCTGGAAATGGCGTTGAAGGGGCAGACCATGATACACATGTTGCATTCCACGCACTTTGCTTCATCCAAATAGATAGATCCACTACCCTCTCTTCTAACTATAGCACCCGCAGGGCAGGCATCTAGACAGGGAGCATCCTCGCAATTTCTGCAAATCTGTGGTGTGAATCCCGGGAGATCGCCTTCCACAATATGTATACGGGATTTGACGGGCTGAAACAAGCCCTCTTTCTCGAAAGAGCAAGCCAGCGTGCAGTCTCCGCATCCTGTGCATAGTTTTTTATTGATAAACACATATTTTTCTCGATTCATACATTAACCTCCCACAAAATACCGCATCACCAATACCTCAGTATCCTGATTCAAATCTGTCTCCAGCCCTTTGAGTGTGTGGGCATTCCGACGGTTTACCAGGATGACGATATCCTTGGAGAGTCCACCGCATGGACTAAAAAACAAGGTGTTAGGCAATCTGAATTTTTCCATCAGAAGCAGACACAATTCCAACAACGTATCGGCCTCAATCTCAAATAATTCTTTTGTGGTTTTTTGGTTCAATGGCGGCAAGAATTTTACCTTTGCCATGATCTCACCTCAATTTTTTCAGGAACTTCCGGACTCCTCAGTTAAACGGTAACGGGTTTCCTGACGCTTGTCACGGTTGATTTTATCTTGATCAATATAGGATATGGCATGGTCTCGGCATACCTTTACACATTCCGGGTCTCCATCGCACAGATTACAGATGTGTATTTCTGACCCTTTTTCTGTCGTCACCCAAGTTATACTGCCAAAAGGACAAGCCATGATACAAGCCTTGCACCCGATACATTTGCTTCGGTCAACCAACATCGCGCCAGTCACTTCATCACGGTAGAGGGCGGATGCGACACAAGACTTCATGCAATAAGCCACTTCACACTGCATGCATTTTGTAGGAACATGAAATCCTCTGTCTTCATCTGATTCAATCTTTATATTGCCTATTTCAAGAGAAAATACATCATGATGCTTTAGAGCACAAGTCATTTCACATAAATGACAGCCTGTGCATTTTTGGGGATCTATGAGGAAGGTTTTCATGCTTTCCTCACCTCCTCCAAATCAATACGTCCATCACAAACTGATTTGATGTCTTCCATACTTAACTGATCCAACACAGCCTTAGTCGGCCATCCTTTTGTAGCATCCCACCCGTGCAGGCGATAGTACTCATCCTTCATGAGATCAAGTATTTCAGCTGAATTGATTGGTTGCCCATGCATAGCATCCATCTGTTTCTCATTCATCAGTCTGTATGGAAGTACATCATGCTCTCGGGTATGACCCAGCATCCCATTGAAGAGTCTTTCCATGGTAATGATACGACGTCCGGCCTCCATCACTTCAGAAGCGGTTATCTCAATCCCTGTGCCTGCAAAATATAAATCAGCCATATCCTGATCATCTATCCAGAACTGGGCTGTTGTGGTAAATGCACACAAGCCCATGGCATCACTGGCACCATAAATGTCCTCATGCCATCTGACAATTTCAGCACGTTTGTCTGTTGTATGAGGATAGGCATATTTTTTGTCTCCTGTTATGGATTCAATTACACGAATCGCTTCCTTATCGCCGCCGAACTCTGCTAGACACTCTGTATTCAAGTGATCCGGACCCCTAGAGTTGATTGCGAATGCCAATGCATATCCAAATGCAGAGCGTGTCTCAACTCTTGACTGCTCTAAACCTCTTGCTTGAATCGCCCATTTGTAGGAATCCTTGCCGGTCGTTTCAGCAGCCTTCAGAAGACCATTTGCCAGAAGGTCGCCGATTCCATCTCTGTAAGCGATTCGTTTGACCAGTTCAATAACTGTGTCACTATTTCCCCAGCTTAAGTCTAGTCCACCGACATCATCACTGGTTATTACCGATCTCTGATTGCATTCCATCAACCACTGGATGCTGTTCCCCGTTGAGATGGTGTCCATTCCTAAAATATTGCAAAGCTCATTGGCTTTGATAATCGCATCCGTATCTGTTACAAGGCACCCGCCTCCAAGAGCTGATAGTGTCTCGTATTCAGGACCTCCCGTATAAGTGCCTTTATGTGGTCCATTGTCTACTGTCACATATCGGTGACATGCCACGGGACAGGAAAAACATGAAATCTTTCGTTTCAAATAGCCTGCTTCCACCAGATATGTTCCAGTCAGTTTCTCCACACCTTCAATGCTGCCCTGTTGAAAATTCTTCACCGGAAAAGCACCGATGGCATTGGTTGATTCAACTCCGATGCTTGTGCCATAATCCGACAATGGCTGTACGCCAGGTGCTGCGTCCTTCTTTTCATTGATGTGGTTCAAGGTTTTAAGATAGTGTTCCTTGTTGGTGATGCTGACTCCCTTGGTCCCTCTTACAGCAATGGCTTTCAGGTTTTTCTGCCCCATTAGGGCACCACCGCCACCACGACCTGCGGCATTGTAAATAGACGTCTGTATTGATGCGAACACTACCTGATTCTCGCCTGCAGGACCTATGCAAGCCAATTGAACCTCTGTATCATCAAGCTCATCCCTTACTAGACGATTGCTTTCTCTTACATCTTTTCCCCAAATGTGTTCAGCACTGCGAAGTGATACCTCATCATTGTGT
The DNA here is from genome assembly GCA_019084435.1 of Dethiosulfatibacter sp. Next base: position 13,511 of record JAHRFV010000119.1, on the reverse strand, counting down.
ATATTTAAATAGACAGGACTTTTTGCCTTGCCTTTTACGATTAGAAGGTCATAGCCGGCAAACTTCAACTGGGCACCAAAATGACCGCCCACATTTGTTTTAAAAAACCGGTTTGTTGCAGGACTTTTGAAAATAACCGAGGTTCTACCCGAGCAGGGTGTATTGGTTCCAGTCATAACACCCGGTGCGAAAAACAATGGCGCTTCTTCCGCATAGGGATCCATCATCGGGTCGAATTCGGTCAGAAACATATGGGTGGCAATTCCTCGCCCTCCCAAGTATTTTTTTAGATAGTCTTTATCGTCCAATTTCCTTCTGGTGACTGATCCATCAGAAAGATTTACTGTCAGGATATGAAATGGCAACTTTGGCAACATATTCAAACCTCCTTTATTCCTTTCTATTGACCCTGTCCATCAAAGGCACATAAACAGGATTGCTTCCAAAATATGATTCTTTATATTTAGCTCCCTCTCTCAGGAGCATGCTGATTTCTACTGCTCTCTTAGCGATGCTTCGGCTTCCTCTCACTGCTACAAGCGCGTCTCTATCCCCTTCTGCAACAAGCTGCTCCAAGGCATTTCTGCCTTCGAGTGTATTGGTCCAGCCGCCTACGCCAATATAGCTTTCCCACATGTCGCCGGTAACAGGTATACAGCCCATAATTAGGGCATGGTTGATCATCTGTGTTATGGTGTGCTCCTGGCCCGAGAACACATGAGTTCCCTGGGTTATGGTCGCGATAGTTTTCAGGCTGCGAGGTAGAGTGGCCTCCTCAGGTTTAAAATTATCCTTATATCTTCCGAACATGCTGTTTCCCAACCGATCGATAAACGCCTTCAGCTGTGCTGGCATTCCCATATGATATACTGGAACAGAATATATTATCACATCAGCTTCAATCCATTTATCACGTAGCGCTTTAAAATCGTCTTTAATAATACATTCTCCATCTACCTGACAGTTCTGGCACATGACACATCCACCAAATTTCTTGCCTCTGATAGAATAACTCTCAACTTCTATTTCATCCGAAATCAATTTTGCTGACTCCAATGCAATATCCAGCAAGAACTGACTGTTGCCTTTTCTAGGGCTTCCGGAAATTCCTAATACCTTGATCATCCGATCACTCCTCTCATATTATAGAAATCTAAGTTTCCTTATAGCTTCAATTTCAACTTCTTCGCCAATACAACTGAAATGACTACGGCGAAAATAACCACAACGCCTTTAGTGATATACTGGAAGTAATAAGGTACATTTAGCATTGTAAGACCGTTATTCAGCATGCTGATGATAAAGGCGCCTACAAATGTTCCACTGCCTGTCGGCTCACCGTCTCCAAACATAGTGGTACTGAGGAAACAAACAGCTATTGCATCCAACAAAAACTCTTCTCCTGCCAGAGGCTGTGCTGAGCCCAGACGCGAAGTCAGGATTACCGCAGCTATAGCGACACTGACACCTGATATAACAAATGTGATCAGTCTGTAACGCTTGACATTAATACCAGCATAAAGACTTGCCACAGGATTGCCACCTATGGCGTAAATCCTTCTTCCCAAAGTGGTTTTTGTCAGAACAAAAATAACCAGCACTACGAAAAAAATCATCAGTATGACCGGAAACGGTATCTTACCGACATATCCCTGTCCTATAAACGAAGCGATTTTTGGAATGTCTGCTGGAAAGAAAATGGGATTTCCTCTTGTTATAAGCATTTTCAAACCGTACACGATAGACCCGATGGCAAATGTTGCGATGAAATCAGGGAGTCCTATGTAAGCAACAATCGTGCCATTCACAAGACCGACCAAAGCACCACATGCAATTGAGGCTCCGAGTGCCAGCCAAAAATTCTTGGTCCCAATGAGTACCATGGCGAAAACAATATTGATCAAACCGGCTGTATTCCCTATCGACATGTCAAACCCACCGGCTCCCATGACAAAAGTGAAGCCTAGGGCTATGATTGTCAGCATGCTCATCTGCCTCAGCAGCATTAATTGATTGTTCAATGTAAAGAAATTCTCCGATACAACTGCAAAGATAGTGAAAATAAGCATCGCCCCTAAAACCGTGCCGTATTTTCTCATAAACTCAATTCTCAGATTCTTATTGGCTAATGTGGACTTTTCCATCAAGCACCTCCTCCTAGCATAGCATGCATAATCTTTTCTTCAGCGTTTGGTTGCTGGGGACTGTATTCCCCGATAACTCGACCATCTCTTACGACAATAATCCTGTCACAGAGGCTCATTAGCTCCGGAAGATATGATGACAGCACCACTACCGCTTTACCCTGCTGAGCTAGTTCTTCCAGAAACCCGTATATATCCTCTTTGGCTTTTACATCTATCCCTTTTGTTGGTTCATCAAATATTCCAATATCAAAATCGCCGTTCAGCCATCGAGATAGTATAGCCTTCTGCTGATTTCCACCACTCAGAAACTTGATAGTTTGCAACGGTCCTGTACATTTGATACCCATTTTGTCAATGTAGGCCTGAGCAGTCTCAATCTCCAATATTCTATTGATCAGACCCGCTCTGTTAGCGTATTTATCCAGATAAGTCAGTGAAATGTTTTTCGAGACACAATAGTTTGGTACCAGTCCTTCTGCCTGACGTTCCTCAGGTACCAACGCTATCTTATGTCTTATGGCATTTTCAGGAGAAGGCTCGTATGGCTTGCCCATCACCTCTATGGATCCGGATTCGATCTTGTCCAGTCCAAAAACAGCCTTGGCTATTTCAGTCTTTCCAGCCCCTACAACGCCTGCGATACCAACCATCTCACCCTTGCAAATATTCAGATTCACTGCCTTCAACTTTTCTGTTGTCAGGTTCTTGATGGATAAATAGACGTCCTCGCAATAATATTTATCTATTCGGCAATAATGCTTGTAATTGTCATGTCCAATCATCATGGAAATAATCTTGCCTGTGGTAGCCTCTGATTTTTCCATGGTTCCTACCTGATTGCCATCCCGGAATACAGTAATTCGGTCGGCAATTTCCATTACTTCCTCCAAGTTATGAGAAATGTACATAATAGTCAATCCACGATCTTTCAGTCCTTTGATAATCTGAAGTAGATTTTTTCTTTCTTCTTCTCCCAAGGAGGTTGTCGGTTCATCAAAAATGACGATTCGGGGATTATGGACCAATACCTTGCTGATCTCCACTATTCTTTTCATGGAGGCATTCAACAAAAGTGTCGGGCTGCTGACATTGAAGTCTATGCCCAAATCCTTAATCACCTTGGTTGCTTCTTTTTTCATACGCTTTGTGTCGACTATTGACATTCCGCCTATTTTTTTCTTCCTTTCGGCACCAATGAAAATATTCTCGTATACCTTAAAATAAGGAACCAGATTCACTTCCTGGTGTACGGTCCGGATTCCCAAGGCTTCACTATCTGTAACACTATGAAAATCTACGGGTTCACCTTCTAGAAAAACAGATCCTGCAGATGGCTTGTACACGCCTGATAGGATTTTAATGAAGGTAGATTTCCCAGCCCCGTTTTCACCCACCAATGCATGTATTTCTCCCTTTTTTAGTTGGAAATGGATGTCCTTTAAAACCCAGACTCCATTAAACTCTTTTCCCACATTTTCTGTAGATAGCATCAAATCTGTTTCTTTTCTTGCTTCTTCACCTAACATTTTATCACCCGCCCAGTTCGCTAATCAATATCAATTCAACTTTGTTAAAGAGATGGCAGCGAATTCAATCACTGCCACCCCAATTTCATCTATCTTATTCCCTTAAGTTTATTGAGGAATATTGTCCTTGGTAATCAGTACACCAGGAATATAGATGTGTCTTTCTGGAATAGTGTTTCCTTTCAGTAGCTCAAATAGTTGGTCAACGACAGTTCTTGCCATTGTTTCAGGATCCTGTGCCATTGTTGCCTTGAAAGGACTGTCTGGTTTAGCCATTTCGATATAGGCTTCCGGGTCTCCATCAATACCGACGACAACGATGGAATCTGTCAGACCTGCTTCACGGATTGCTTGTGCAGCTGCCAATCCAACGCCGTCAAATGTCGCATATACACCACCGATATCTCCAGGGTTCGGATTTGCTTGCAATATAGCTTCCATTTTAGCTTTTCCATCTGGGAAGAAATCAGGCCAAGCATAAGTGAAGCCAGCAACGATTTCTACATCAGGGAACTCTTCAACCACACGGTGCATAGCATCTTTTCTGACACGAATCATAGAACCAGCATCATTGAATATCTCGACAACATTACCTTTTTCGCCCATGAACTCAATCATCTTTCTTGCAGCCATCTCACCTAGCTGGTCATTGTCAGACTCACAGAATACATCGACAAAATCCGCATCTCCAGCATCCATAGAAGCAATAAGAATGCCTTTTGCTTTTGCTTCAATCAATGCGGGTGCGACCTGAGAAATATCGCCTTCTTGAATGATGATAGCATCCACTCCCTGAGAAACCATGTTCTCAATTGCTGTCATTCTGCTCGGTACATCTGCTGTAACAGTCGCAATGACTTCGCCGCCGTTAGCTACTATTTGCTCTTCCATAGTAGCCTTGCCAATACGTGCAAAGAAATTGGCTTGACCAAAGTTGTTAATGCCTACCTTGAAAACTTTAGGTGCCTCTGTTGGTGCTGCTGTTGTTGGTGCTGCTGTTGTCGGTGCAGGTGTACTACCACCACATCCCGCGGCTACCAAGCTTGTAATCAACAAAATAGCCAATAATAATGTAAATCTTCTTTTCATTTTTACCCTCCATCTTTCGTTTGTATATTTTTTTTGTTTAATTGTTAAGCTCATCAAATGGTACATATTCCAGATGCGGACATCCATATCTTTCGCCTGAAAAGGCTCTTGCTCCGATACTGCTCTTCAATGCTTCCTGCATTCTTTCATGACAAGGCTTGCCGACAAAAGCAATCTGCTGGCCTATTTCCAGTGCTGCACTCATCAATCCCTCACCCGATTCCGGGTCTAGCATAAAGGCGATGTCCGGAAAAACCGTTCTGACTTCACCGTCAATCCATACAGCCATTGTCTCATTCTTGATTACAGTTTCCAAATGACGGTCTTCAAAAGCACCTACTCCTTTAACCTTGACTCGTGTCAGATAGAATCCCAAGGCATCCTCAGCAATTATATCGTCTATTACTCCCTGGAACAGTTTTATTCCATTGGCGGTTTTCATAAAAGCATCCACGGGATCTTCCCTCTTAACTCGGGCATCCAACACAGCGCGGCCATAAGATATGGCATCAGTGACTATATTGGGTATGCAGCATCTTTTCAAATCAGCACCACTCATGGGATAATGAGCGTTTCCTCCCAGTCCGCCACCTTTTGTAACGACAAATCTTCCGATTTCGTCCGCATAGGTTGGTTCCAAACTTTCCATCACCACAATTTTGTTTCCCAGATGATCAACCAATGGCATAGGTGTCAGTGAAAGTCCCAATCCAACGAAGCTTGTCATCTGTGTTTCTGGTGCCGATCTACCAACAGCATCTCCATTGATCATCGGTATACCCATACGGGCTGCCAGCGTCATGATGACCGGAGTATTCAACCCACCTGCTTCAAAAGGTATGATGTAGTCAAGCTTTCTGCCCATCACACGTTCCATTTCACGAAAGGCCTTAATCAGAACAAAGTCATCTTCCCAACCATCTACTATGTCCTGGTAGGAAAGTTTTTCCAGAGCCTTTACAGACCCCATGATACCTCCACTGCATACGAAGGCATCATCCTCCACGTCTTCAGGATCAATTAGCTGGCATATTCTGCCCTTGCTCCTGTCTTTATCTAGTATTTTTCTTCCCCATTCCGGATCTCCACCACCACCAGTGCCAAATTGAGACAGTCCAATAAGTAGTGCGTCCGAGTCCTTAAAATCAAAGGCATAAACAGACAACCGGTTTTTCCTCCTTTATTTGAAATATATTATTATAATGATTAATCAGCGTTGCACTCTTCCTGATGCATCTCCTTTCATCAGTTTTCTGACCTCTTCAACTTCCACCACGTTGAAATCTCCTTCTATAGTGTGTTTAAGGGCAGAAGCGGCAACAGCAAAATCAATTGCTTCCTGTGGTTCGTAGCCGCTAATCAACGAGTAAATTAGACCGGCACAGAACGAATCCCCACCGCCGACTCTATCAACGATTCTTACGGTATAGTTCGGACCTTGGTAGAATTGCTTTCTATCGTACAAGATTCCCGACCAGCCGTTATCACTTGCTGAAATACTCTCTCTTAATGTGATAGCAACCATTTCAAACTCAAATGACGATGTCAGTTTATCCGCAACGGCCTTGTAGCCTTCCACATCCAAGGAGCCTGCCTCAACATTGGTGTTCTCAGCCTTGATGCCAAATACCTTCTCCGCATCCTCCTCATTGGCAACCAAAACATCCACATAGGGCATCAGTTTTGTCATGGTTTCTTTGGCTTCAGCTGATGTCCAAAGGTTTTTTCTGAAATTCAGGTCGCAGCTTACCTTCACACCTAGTTCTTTTGCCACCTGACAAGCCTCAAGACAAACCTCCGCCACATTCGGTCCCAAGGCAGGTGTTATGCCTGTAAAGTGGAACCATCGAGCATCCTTGAAAATCTCTTTCCAGTCAAAATCTCCTTTTTTTGCTTTAGCGATGGAGGAATCTGCCCTATCGTAAACCACAATTGAAGGTCTCATAGAAGCGCCTTTTTCGCAGAAATAGATTCCAAGCCTCTCCTTGTCCCATATAATCGAGTCTGTGTTAACGCCATAGCGCCTCAGTTCATTGGCAGCTGCCTGTCCTAAGGGATTTTTCGGTAGCTTGGTCACATAGCTGGTTGCCAGACCATACTGTGCAAGTGAAAATGCAACATTAGCCTCTCCACCACCATAGAATGCATCAAATCCTTTGGCTTGGACAAATCTCTGAAACCCCGGAGGTGATAAACGGAGCATAATCTCTCCAAAAGTCACTATTTTCTTCATTCAATCAACTCCTCTTATTTTCTTGCTTCTTTGATAATCTCAATAAAACGTGCTGCAGTTGCGGTAACCCTGTCATAATCGCCAGTTTTGGCACCACCCGTCAATTCTCCACCAACTCCAACTGCCACGCATCCATTTTTAATCCAGCTTCTAACATTTTCAAGACTGACACCACCTGTCGGCATCAAAACTGCCTGTGGCAATGGTCCCTTTATCCCTTTGATGAAATCCGGACCGAATACGCTTCCAGGGAATACCTTGATCACGTCTGCACCTGCTTCCATGGCTGTGATCATTTCAGTCAATGTCATGCATCCAGGCATATAAGGTATCTGATATCGATTGCACAGTCTTGCTGTCTCAAGATCAAAAGCCGGACTTACCACATACTCAGCACCGGCCAGAATTGCAATCCTTGCCGTTTCACTATCAAGCACTGTCCCTGCTCCAATCACCAGTTCCTCTGGCGGAATGGATTTTCTCAAATCCCGAATAACCCCTTCTGCTCCAGGTACCGTAAAGGTAATCTCAATGGATGGTATGCCACCTGCCATACAGGCTTTTGCTATTTTGACTGCCTGATCGCTATTCTCCGCTCTCACTACCGCTACAATACCCGCCTCATAAATGCGCGTTAAGGTTTTTATCTTTGGAATCACTGCATCGCCACCTTTCTAAAAATATATGATGTAAGTTTCACAATGTGAACCGTAGTTTCATTAATATTATAATAGATAAGCTATAATATTACAATTACTTTTTGATGTGATTGACAAAAAAACAAAAACAAAAAACAAAAGGAACCGTCCCTTTTGTTTTTTGTTAAATTACAGATTGAAGATAAGTCATTACAATGATAGAATAGAGCCATGAAAAATCCAATGACTTTATCCTATACAGCCGTCCAGGGTACCTACTGGATGTATTTCTCTGTCATCATAGCCTTTTCATCGGTGTTCCTGCTCAGCAAAGGCTACACCAATTCTGAAATCGGCGTGATTCTGGCAGTCTCCAACATTCTATCGGTCATTATTCAACCAATTTTGGCAGATATCATCGACCGTTCACAAAAGGTATCACTATCACTTGTCGCCCGATTGGTTTCGGGTGTTTTGATTGTTGGGACCTTGTCTCTGGTCTTTTTTGAAACGAGGTCTTTCTCTTTGTCGACTGTATTCGTTCTTCTATGTACTCTTCACATATCCATCCAGCCGATGATAAACGCTATGGCCTTTCATTATCGAAACGGTAGCGAGCCCTTGAATTTTGGTGTGGCAAGAAGCGGTGGCTCTATCGCTTTTTCATTTATCAGCGCCCTGCTGGGGTTTTTGGTTGTCACTTTTGGCACAACAGCCATTCCAGTAACCGGTGTTGCTATTCTTTTGCTTCTACTATCTGCATTGATTACCACTGAAAGGTTGCATCACAGTACATCTTCTTCGCAAGGCCTCGAATATATCACCTTCAAACCGGGTCAGGAGGCAGCCTCCATTTCCTTGATTTCATTTATTCGACGAAATGTCTATTTTGTTGTTTTTTCAATCAGTGTGATGCTCATATTCTTTCAAAATGCCATTATCAACAATTATATGATCCAAATCATTGCCGCAGTTGGCGGGCGGAGCGACCAGATGGGTCGGTTGCTCTCCTTTATGGCACTCTTGGAGCTACCCGGTCTTTTCTTCTTCAGAAGGATACGTTTTTATTTCAGCTGTCAGACCATGCTTAAAATATCAGCTGTTGCTTTTATTGGAAAGGTTCTGTTTACTTATCTTGCCACTTCTGTCGGCTTCATCTACATCGCTTTTCTCTTTCAACTCATTTCTTTTCCTTTCTTCTTGTCAGCCTCGGTCCATCTGGTTGATGAGGTCATGGAAAAAGGTGAGGCAGTCAAGGGACAATCCATGCTGACAGGCATGATGACCTTGAGTGCTGTCTTTGGAAGCCTGATCGGTGGTCTGGTTTTAGACATCAGCGGTCCTTCAATCCTGCTTTTTTACAGCACCATCGTCACCGTCATTGGCGCCCTTATTCTATTTCTGTTTGTTGATAAGGTGAAGGTGAAGAAGGTTTAATTGTAAAATGCACCAAACCACCCGCATGTAATGACTCGACGCGGATAATTTAGTGCATTATAGTATTTAGCTTGATTAATTTAGATTAAAGTTCAATACACTTGATCAATCCTTTAGTGAATTCTTCAGGATTAGTGAAAAGACCTTCGTGGTCGCATTCCACTTCTACAATCTTAATACTGTCCAAAGCAACAAACATTCCTACATATACTTCCCTTGGAAGTGATATATCTTTATTACAGTACAGCATAACCTTCGGCATATGCAGCGATGCCAATGACTCAGCGTCAATCGGCGTTTCCATCATTGTGAGAGGTTGGGACACAAGTATGTCAACAAGCTTTTCGAACGTTTCGTCATCAGCTTCAGTTGCAAGCTGGCCTCTTAAAAATCCGAGGTCTACCGGAATTGAGTTTTCTCCGCTTGCCTTGGCCGCCTCTATCATCCCATTCTTGATTTCTTCAGGTACCAGATCAAATTGAGATTGCCCATCTGGGAGTATCCATGCGTTGTTGAAAATAATCTTTTTCACTTTATCTTTAACCTTTGGTACAGCCATCTGGATCACATGTCCTGCACTTGAATGGCCAACAACAATGACATCATCTGCTTGGCTGTTGATGACATCCACCACGTGATTGACGTAATCATCATAAGTGACATCCTTTTTGCCATCGACCTCATTTCCGGGAAGTGTCAGCGCAAAAGCGTCATATCCCGCTTTTTCCAATAGATCAATGACTGCATCCCAGCATTTTCCGTTGTGCCATGCTCCATGAATTAATAAAATTCTACTCATTTGTACCTCCAGTTGTTATCATTTTTTGTAGTACAGTGTTTGTTGACAATAGTCTCACTCATATTATACTACTTTAAAAAAAAATTTCCAGAACCAAGAACTAGTCTTCACCTGTTGATTTCTTTATCGCCTTAAATCCTGAAACAATATCATTTATTTCTTCTGTGATTTGATTTTGTCTCTGCCTGCGATATGCTGCATTTAATTCATCCAACCGCTCATCAATATTTTTCTCTGCAGCTTGCATAGATGCTAGTCTGCTAGCATTTTCCGAAGCTAACGAATAGCACAAGCTCCTGTAAAGTGTAATAAAGAAATACTGTTGAATCAGATCAGAAATTATTGTTTCTTTATCCATTAGATATGTTGGGATAGAATTTGATTCCCAGCCAATCTGATTTCCTTCTACTTTTTTCAAATCCAGCGGGAACAGTCTTTCCGTTTCTTCTTCAAATACTGAATCCTGTGAAGGCTTATTGTAATAAAGTATGATTTCTTTTATAGATTTTTGCTCCATCAATTGATCAATTTCAAACAGTAGCTTTTGTACCATAGCTGTTATACCTTCTCTTGTCTGAGGAACTGTTAATGTCTCAAGGATTTTTAGGTCTCTTTCCAATCTAGAAAAAACCTGCTGACCCACAACTATAATGATATCTTCTTCCTTTTGTTGAATCTCTTTCAAAGCAAAGCTCGCTATCCTTTCGTTGAATCTACCTGCCAGGCCATGGTCAGAGCCAAATATGATGCTTATGGTACTGCCTTCTTTTTGCTTTTCAGTGATGTTCAGATCATTATCTTTAGATAAAACAATATAAAGCCCCATATCCAATATTCTTCTATAATTCATCGAGGAGAACGCAGCATTTTGAAATTGGTTAATATTCGAAGAAGCATGTGCTTTCATAGTTGAAACTATTGTTTGGAGATTCCCGGCGGAATCAATACGTTTTTTAATGGATTGTAAGTCTTCCATCTATTCACCCAACTCCTCTTTAAGCCTTGTCTCAACTTTATCCAAAAATTCTTTTTGAATGTCATCTTCCAGTTCTTCGTCTTTGGTTAGCTTATCCCTAAATGCATCATCTTCACGTACTATAGATCTTATGATATCCTCTGCCTTTCGGATCTTATCCAGAGGAACGAAATCAAATGCTCCGGACGTTACAGCTAATAATACCCCAATCTGTTCCGTGACTTCCATAGGCTCGTATTGAGGTTGATTAAGGACTGCACGAATTCGCTCCCCTCTTTCAAGTGTTTTCCTGGTGCTTTCATCTAATCGCGTACCAAAACTTGCAAATGCCTCTAACTCTTCAAATTGGGAATAGGTGAGTTTAAGCGCGCTGGTAATTTGTCGATAAGTGGCAATTTGGGTTTTTCCCCCTACTCTAGAAACGGAGGAACCAATTTTAACAGCAGGCAGATTCCCCTTTTGAAACAGCTTAGGAGATAAATAGATCTGCCCATCAGTAATTGAAATCAGGTTTGTCGGAATAAATGCTGATAAGTTTTCTGCCTGGGTTTCAATAATAGGAAGGGCTGTAAGGCTACCTCCACCAAACTCTTCCTTTAGATGTGTTGCCCTTTCCAAAAACCTGGAATGTATATAAAAAATATCCCCTGGATATGCCTCTCTGCCCGGAGGGCGCTCCAATAGAAGTGACAGCTCTCTGTAAGCTCTGGCGTGTCTGGTGAGATCATCATATACTATCAGTACATCCTTTCCCTTTTCCATGAAATATTCCGCTAGTGAAGTAGCCGCATAGGGTGCTATAAAAACGACTCCCGGAGGCGACTCTGATCCTGCAATTACCGCTATAGTGTAACTCATTGCATCATGTTTCGTGAGCACGTCAATCAGTTTTGATATTGAAGTTACCTGCTGCCCGATAGCACAGTATATGCAGATGACATCTTTATTTTTTTGATTGATAATAGCGTCTATTGCTATGGCGGTCTTCCCTGTTTGCCTATCTCCCAAAATCAGTTCTCTCTGTCCTCTTCCGATAGGGACGACTGAATCTACAACCTTTATACCTGTATTCAGTGGTACGTTTACAGGAGCACGTTTCATAATGGGTGGCGCTTCACGCTCTATAGGAAGTCTTTTTTCTGATTCGATTGGTCCTAAATCGTCGAGTGGTTCTCCCAGTGGCGATATCACTCGCCCTAAAAAATTATCTGAAACTGGAATGTCAGCAACCTTAAAGCTTCTTCTAACCCTATCCCCTGATTTTATATGATCATAATTCCCCAGAAGAATAACACCAGTCGTTTCGGAATCCAAATTATATGCCATGCCCATAGTATTTCCCGGGAATTCAATTAATTCTTGGTTTTTGACTGACATTAGTCCCTTTATAACAGCTATTCCGCTATCAATTGATATGATTGCCCCGGTTTCTTCCATATCATATTTCCCAAGTACGTCGTTAGAAAGCACACCAACAGCTTCTTCCAACAAGTTTAGTTGTTTTTTTAGCATATAATTTTCCTCCTTTCTAGCTTGTTTTTTTATCCAGTATTTTCTTGATACTATCCTCTGCTTCCCTCAAGTAATTCTCAATATTCGTGTGTACCGTCAGGCTTTCCAGGTTGAGTTCAAAACCCATAATCAAATGCTCGTCAATCTCATAGTCGATTTCAATAGAGAAATCCAGTTTTTCCGAAATAGCATTCTTAAATCTATTTTTTTGTTCCTCAGAAAGTGCGACAGAGCTAATTAGAATAATTTTCTCTCCATCGAGCTTTATTTCTTCTTCAAGTTTTTCTTTCTCCAGAGATTCAATCTTCTTAATAAAAACCTCAAATATTTTCTCTGTTAAATCTTCCTCTGATATAGTTTTTAGAATTTTGGAGGCTATGATGATAGAACTCTTTCCCAAGGTGCTTCTTAACTCATGCAGGAAGTATTCTTTTTCCTCCTTAACCTCATTTATATAGCTTTCGCGCTTCGCGTCCGCTTCTTTCATGTAAGATTCAATGATCTTTTCTTTCTTTTCATCCGCTTCTTTAATCGCCTTGTTCATCTCTTCTGCTTTGTTTTCTTCAAAGGTTTTTAAATTCGATCTATATTCTTGGATCAGTTCGTCAGCCTCTTTCTTTTTTAGATCGGCTTCATCCCGTATATCCCTGATTCCTTGCTGTCTCTCTTCCATCACTTTAATGACAGGCTTGTAAAACAACTTCTGAAGAATAAACAGAAGAATAAAAAAGTTGATGATTTGAACAATGATTTCAAACCAGTTTATATTCATAAATTACCTACCTTATCACATAGTTCCAAAACGGATTGGCAAATAACAGAATCATAGAAACCACAAAGCAATATATGGCTGTTGATTCAATCATGGCCAAGCCAACAAACAAAGTTCTAGAAATGGTGTTTGCTTCATCTGGTTGTTGCGCTATAGAATTGAGGGCCTGTGCAACAGCCTTTCCCTCACCAAGTGCAGGTGCGACAGAACCGATAGCTATAGTCAGTCCTGCGACAACCAGATGAAGCAAACACAATTTCTAGAACTTTGTTTGTTGGCTTGGAAATGATTGAATCAACAGCAATATATTGCTTTGTGGTTTCTATGATTCTGTTATTTGACAATCCGTTTTGGAACTATGTGATAAGGTAGTTAATTTATG
>JAHRFV010000184.1 GCA_019084435.1 Dethiosulfatibacter sp. | reverse complement strand
GTTTGTTAGCGCACTTAGAAAAAGTGAATTTATCATCTATAAATTGCTTGTTGTTTATTTCAAGTGAAAAATGGTCCACGATGTCTTGGTTAAACCAAAAAACGCATCGCTGAGTGGACCATTTTTCATTCGCATCGTGGACCATTTTTCACTTGACATAAACAACAAGCAATTTATAGATGATAAATTCACTTTTTCTAAGTGCGCTAACAAACATGAATAAGCCTATCAAAGCCATTAAACTTCCCCATAAATAATTCATTTAATATTCCTCCTTAATATTTTTTGACTTCATCTTAAAAAATACATTCTTTAGATCATGAACTTCTTTGATATCTCTAACCATAATTATTTGATTATCATTGGTCCAAATCTTTAAATACCCGGTATCTTCGTAAACTCTAATACTAGTATAAAAATTATATTTCCTAATCTCAAACTTTTTGATCTTATAATCGTATATCGTTAGATTACTTTCATTAACAACTATTTTATCTTGATACACATCTAGTAATTCACTTGGAGACTTTTTATATTTATATCTCCATGAGGAAACGATAAATAAAAGAAACAACATATAAAGAGTTAATAATCCTAGTCCAAATGTGAAATGCCATGTCAAGATCTCTAATGTAGAAATGTAGACAGTAGTAATCATTAAAGCAAGAGATAGGATAGCAGTCAGTCCTAAAAAGAAATCATAATACATTCTCATTCTAGTGTCTTTACTAGCAGTATAAATTGATCCTTTATACAAAACGTCTGTTTCCCCTACAAACAAATCATCATGGGAAATCTTGAAAATTTCTGTTATTTTTTGAATAATCTGAAATTCAGGTTCAGAAATATTATTTTCCCATTTTGATATAGCTTGAGATGTCACATTTAATTGTGAAGCCAACTCTTGCTGGCTCATATTATGCTCAAGGCGATAGTGTCTCAAGCGGTTTCCAAATTTCAATGAATCTCACCTCCTGTGTCATTTAATTTTATGCAATCACTAGAACAATTGTCATTATGATTGTTGTGCCACATAAAAGAATACTGTATTTCTCAGAATATTTTTCTCCAAAAACAATTCTGAGAAAAGGTACTTTCTTAAAAATAAGAACAAGGGCTAACGAAGTCAATAGAGATAATAGCCACACCGCAATTCCTTTGGCAAGACCTGAGATATCAACCGTTGTGAAAATATACTGATAAACAGTAACTACGGTATAATGAATGACATAAATTCCCATTGCTGCTCTTGCGAATAGTGTGAACAATTTATTTTCATTGTTTATATATCCGTTAAATAGACCTAAAAATCCGAGTGAAGCAAAGATGCTGATGACTACAGGTAAAAATTTAAGCAAGAAAATACTGACCTGAGCAGTCATACTATTAATTTCTGAGCCAGAATAAACATAGTTAAGTAGGTTTTTATGGAGAACTAACGCAGCCACTGAAATTACTATAAACATCCACCATTTTTTCATGAAACTAGGATGAAATAAAAAGCTACCTTTAAGATCTTTATACCCGATTAGTGAACCGCTGATAAAGAACAAAAAATATAAAAATACTCTTGATATCTGTAATTGAAAGGGCTTTAATAGCATAACAAAACCGCTGTTTCCAATGTGAGCAATCGGTATGAATGTTAATGAACCAAGGATAATCATAACGATGATAAATTTAGAATAACTAATATGTGATTGATTCGTACCAGATTCATTTTTATCAAATTCACTTATCATTATTTTATAAATGACAGCAAGTATTACGGAGAAAACAAATAGAACCCATAAGAACCAAAGATGGTTAGCACCTGTTTCACCAAATGTAGCCTTCACAAATAATATTAAATCGGCAAACGAAAATGGTTGTTCTACATAATAGATATAACCCAGATAATGTCCCAAAGGGTTAATCAATAATGTTCCTACTGCAAATGGCAACATAAGACGAATGAAACGATCATTTAAAAACTTTATTATCCCTTTAGAGGATAATGAATTAAGCGAAAATAGACCTGAAACAAAGAAAAATAAAAACATGAAGAAATTATCATTATAAAGTGCAATCCATTCAAAACCTGCAAAATTTTGAGAATCATTAATTAAAACACTATTGCCGTAAGAAACGTAAGCTAGCATTGAATGGTGTAAAACAACTAATATCATTAGAAATGCCCTAAGATAGTCAATATTACTATTTCTTTTACTCCACGAATTCATTAACACTATCCTCCTTTCCAAGTTATCAATCCGTGCATTAATTATAACAACAAAGAACGTTTTTATGTCGCAACGTTTCGTTGAATTTCTATAACTAATGGTTATTTTAGCCTCTATAGACGATGTAAAACACCTTAACTGCAATACTTGAACTTACAATAAACATTTTTGCCATAATCAACAATCTCATTTTTACGTCATAACTTACCACGAAATCTTTGCTTATATTTGAGTAGACAAATTTCTTCTCTGTAAAAATTACGGCTTATGTTTTTGTCTTGTTGGAATGGCAGCATATATAGCAATGCTACTTTGCGTTAAATACCTAATAATTTCAGGAATTTGTTGCATTGCAATTCTAACTCCAAGTCCATTCCTCTCTTACAACCTTTAAAAATTAAAAAACATCTAAATCAACCACTCACGTAGACCCAACATCTAAACCACTCTGTACGCTCCATCAAACATCTAAACTGCTCTGTACAGGTGCTTTATGACATCTTCGACATGTTCTCTCATAGGAAAAATCATCCTTTTTCAGCTTTTAGTTTTAACCCATCAAACGCATAAAACTCCTTATATCAAGCCTTTCAGAGTACACTTCTTTATTTCCTTGACATCAATACTATCGTCTCAACATGTAATAGTTAGGCTTTTTTACATTTTTGAAAACACTGTGAAAATGTCGCATTTAAGCCAGTTTGATGTCTATTCTAACCACTCGATAATCATTTCTCGATTAGGCTATTTTCTATTTTCACTTCTTTGAACTGTATTTTTTACTTTTCCTATGGAATCCTTCGTTAGTCTTTAAGACATTGCTTCGGCGAGCTTTTTCTATCTGCACGGCTTTAAATTTTTCATCTGAAATAATGGCGGGATTATTACCCTCTGCTAAATAGTATGAATCGTGCTTTCCATTATTCAACACTCTGACATTTCCTATGTACTTTTCGTTACTCAACATAACATCAATAGTCCGCTTAGACCATTTGTCTTTTCCTGTAGGGGATTTAATTCCAAGTTGTTCTAACTCTGCCACGATACCTATAATGCTACTACCATGAAGATAAAGGTCAAATATAGTACGTACATTTTTCGCTTGATCTTCCTCAATGATTAAGGCACCGGAGTCATCATGAACAAACCCATAACATTTTCTGTTATAAAGCTTGGAACTACCATCAGCAACCTTCTTCTTAATACCCCATTTAATATTATCAGCACGTGATTCATTTTCTGCCTGAGCAATGGACTCAATGACAGAAATCATAATATCACTATCTGTGCTGAATGTATCCAGTTCTTCTTGTTCAAAAAAAACCCGAATACCTAAGAGTTTTAAACGATTCAATGCATCAAGCACTTCCACCGTATCTCGCCCAAATCTACTAATACTCTTTGTAATGACAATATCCAAATCACGTCTCTCACAATCTTTGATCATACGATGAAAATCTTTGCGAGAAGATCCTGTTTTACTAGAAGCAATATCTATGTAAATATCAACCAGCACCCATTTAGGATTGGCAGATGTTAATCTCGTAAATGCTGATATCTGAGTAGTTAGGCTTTTCAACTGTTCCTGACTATTTGTACTAACTCGACAGTATATACCCACTCGCTTTTCTCGCTTTTGAGGTTTTGCTGGAATAAATGTAACTCTCTTATTTTCACCCATATTACACCTCGCTGATTATAGGTTTTACTTACTTGTTAATTATGCTCTCATGTTAAGTGAAATTAAATGTAGGATACTTTGCTTATTACAGAAAATTCTCATTACTACTGGAGCTTCTTGATTATATACATATGAAATTCTGCATCATATTCAGGGTAATCGGTATACCCATCTAGTAAAACCTCAAAAGACACTCCACTCTCTTTTATAATACGTTTCAGTTCTTTTTCTCTTTTATTGCCTTTTTGCATGAAATTACATATCACACCACAAGGTTTTATTTCTTCAATTATTCTGCGGAGCAGTCTTGTCTCTTTCTCAACATCATTCTTATAGAAGTGAAACATTGAATCCAATAAGATAATGTCATATTCATCCGTAATTCCAAATGAATAGATGTCCGCAACAAAACCTTCAACTTGAAGTTTTTCCTTTTGTGCTGCTTTGTTTAATTGTTGAATGCCGACATCAGAAATATCTACTCCTACTACTCGATAACCAATTCTACCTAAAAACAACGCATCTCTACCTTGCCCACATCCAAGATCAAGCACAATATTTCTATTGGAGTAATTCTCAAAAAATTCAACCAATCCTGGGTATGGTTTCCCAAAATATGATTCTTGTCTGTAGTGTTTATTATATGGATTGTTCATTACTTAACCCTCCTCTTCTAGAAACTTGAACTCATATGGTTATCCAGCATCATTGACATTTAAAAAATCAGATGCTATATCTGCTATTCCCTAAAGTAATAATTATCTTCTGACTAACTATCATTATATCAATTTTCTAAGATGATAGTTAGTCTATTTTTTATTTACATTCAACTTACTCTCTCGACCCCTACACTTTCACAAAACATCTAATCTGCTCTGTACGAACCCTCTGACATCTAATCCGCTCTGTACGGTGCTTTTAGTCCCTCTTGGACTAGTTCCCGCAGAGCAAGAATTCATCATTTTTAAGCTTTCAAATTTTCAACTTAAAAACCCGGAAAGGCTTATATCAAGCCTTCCCCAACACACTTCTCTAAACCCGTGACATCAATACTATCGTCTCAACATGCACCGTTTGAGGAAACATATCCACCGGCTGAATGACCTTTACATCATATTGTTCTTTTAATAAAGCTATATCTCTGGCAAGTGTTGCCGGATCACACGAAACATAAATCAGACGCTGAGGCGCAATTTCCAGAATATCCGCAATGACTTCAGCGCTTAATCCTTTGCGCGGCGGATCGACCACGATCACATCCACTTTCTTACCATCATCTGCCAAACGCTTCTTCGCTCCTTTGGCATCCATCGCCCAAAAGTCAATATTCGGTTTATGATTCAACATCTCATTAGCCGACGCATCATCAATGGCAGATTTTTCTGAATCGACCCCAATGACC
>JAHRFV010000166.1 GCA_019084435.1 Dethiosulfatibacter sp. | reverse complement strand
TCGATTCATAAAGGGAGACATCAAGGAATTCGAGGGCAAAACCGCTGAAGTGGCAGCATAAGATAAAAGCTGCATCTGATGACCGGTACCTTTGTTTCGTGTACCCTTCATTAAAATTCCAATAACAAAAAGAGAACCCGATGAGGCTAACGGACTTTTTAAAAGTCCAGAATCCTGCGGGTTCTCTTCATTTTATCTGTGTGAGGGCGAAATCAGCTATTTAGCGACAGCCCCTTATTTTGCACTTATTTTGCTTCACTATATTGGGCTTCTGAAAACTGTAATGTGCTGTATTGCTCTCTATATTTTTTAGAAGTGGATTTCCTAAAATTCTGATAGTACTCCAGCACCGCAAGATGCTTATCGACCATAGATACAATCCAACTTTCCTTAAATCTAGGTATCCTAACCGGAAACATGTGTCTTACAATTATATCTCTTTCCAGCTCACTTAACTCAAAGTGCCTTGACGCGTTTTCAAGGGCTCTCACGGGATGCATAACAGCATGACTCAATGCATCGAGCGGTAATCTCAATCTGAATCGCTTATCAAACTTATATAGATAAAAATCATGGAGCAATGCTCCTCTAATTGTCGCTTCCCAATTCAACCCAGCCTTGTAAGCTATCTTGTATGATTGATAAGCAACATTCATGACATGCTCATACACACTTTCATCATGATGTTTGATATGCTTCATCTTTTGAAATTCCTTGTTGTTGATTAATGGTCCAGCTATTTTCATGAACCTGTGATCTGCAAAATTCATTATATCATCCTTTGTTTTTGACTACAGGTCCCATTATAGCACATATGATTCTATAGTAATGTTATTTTTTTGTTAAATATTGAATTTTTTATATTTTTTTTTACTTTTATTGTCTATTTACCACTTATTATACTAAGATTGACCAAGGATTTTTCTAGCTCCTTAATATGATTGTTAAGCTGTTTATATTCGCCAATTTTTATGTCACTCTCTTCTAGTGTACCTTCAGTCATTTCAAATATTTTCACTGAAAGTTCTTTTAATATTTCTAACTCATTCTGGAGTTTTTTGATTTTATCCGCATCAGCAGTCTCATCATCGGCACGTTCAGCTGTTTCGGATATCAGTTTTTCTTTCTCTGCAAGAAGGTTCTGACTGATTCTTGTGGCTTCCCCTTTTTTGATGAGTTCTTTTTTGACTATCAATGTTTTTTCATCTGTAGCTGGTTTCTCTTTGGCAACAATTGTGTCTAACTCAATTGGCATTATGCCTTCAGAAATCATAACCACTTCATTGTTCTCTATCAGATACTCCGAATTCATCAGTGGTATGATTGACTCATAATTAAACTTTTCTTTGATTTTTTCAGAGAATGTTTGTTTTGAACTCTCTTCACCGTGAACCAGAAAGATTTTTTTTGGTCCTTCTTTGAAACCTGATAGCCATTCAAGTAATCCATTCTGGTCTGCGTGACCTGAAAAACCATCAATGCTTACTATATCAGCATTTACAACTATTTCTTCTCCAAATAGCTTCACTTCTTTTAAGCCATCCTTTAACATTCTCCCTAATGTTCCCTCAGCCATGTAACCAACAAATACAATAGTTGCGTTTTTACGCCACAAGTTATGTTTGAGATGGTGTCTGATTCTACCGGCGTTACACATTCCGCTGGCTGAGATGATAACCTTAGGCTCTGTTGAAACATTCAAAGCCTTAGATTCGTCTACAGTCTGTGTGAAGTGTAAATTCTTGAACTCCAACGGGTTGTCTCCAGACATGATTTTATTCCGTGTTGCCTCATCGAATACATGTGCATTTTTTTTGAATATTTCTGTAGCTTTAGATGCAAGAGGACTATCAATATAGACATTGATTTTGTCGAATTCTTTTTTAAATTCTGATTCTCCGTCATAGTGCTCGTTCAATTCATATATGATTTCCTGTGTTCGCCCTACTGCAAATGAAGGTATAACAACGGTGCCTTTATTTCTGATGGTTTTCAAGATTGTATTTGCCAGTTTTTCAACCCTTTCATCAGAGGAATCATGAAGTCTGTCTCCATAGGTTGACTCGATAATCAGATAATCTGCTTTTTCAATTATTTTAGGATCTTTGATGATGGGTTTATTCTTCATACCCAAATCACCTGAAAACACAACTTTTGTTGTATTGCCATTTTCTTTGAACCACATTTCTATGATTGATGAACCCAGAATGTGTCCAGCATCGACAAATCTGACGGTCAGATTTTCGTCTATTTCTTCGTATTGTTCATAAAGTACTGGCTTGAAAAAATTCAAGCTGTTCTGAGCATCATCTTTTGTGTAGAGTGGCAATATCGGTTCTTCACCTTTTCTCAAAGCTTTCTCAGTTTTCCACTGTGCTTCTGTCTCTTGAATGTGAGCACTGTCCATAAGCATGATTGTGCATAAGTCATAAGTAGGATTAGAAGCGAAAATCTTGCCCTTAAAGCCTTTTTTAACCAATAATGGTATTCTACCACTGTGATCGATGTGAGAGTGACTCAATAGAAGATAGTCGATCTCTGAGGGATTGAACGGGAACTCGTTTTCGTTTAATTTCTCTGTTTCGCTGCGTCCTTGAAAAAGACCACAATCCAACAGGATTTTTTTTCCTGCATATTCGATGTAATGACAAGAACCTGTTAATACACCTGCTCCACCGGTAAATTTTATCTTCATCTGATTACCCCTCTACAGCTCTAATTTACGTTCAATTTCTGACTGACTCTCCAACTCATCCATTCTTTCACCATATTTAACATTCTTGTATTCACTCAATACAAGTTCTCTTTTATCCTCAAATCCTTCACTTCTGTCATCTAATTTTATGATATGGAATCCAAAATCCGAAGGAACTATACTGCTAACTTCACCAATTTCTAGGCTAAACGCAGCCTCCTCAAAGGTCGGGACCATCTGTCCTTTGTAGAAATATCCCAGGTCGCCTCCGTTTACAGCACTTGTTGTATCAGTTGAAAAAGCCATGGCTAAATCCGAGAAATCTGCACCTTCATTGATTTGTCTCATAATATCTTCAGCTTCTTCCATGGAATTGACTAAAATGTGTCTTGCTTTCACAGAAACAAACTGATCGACATTGTCTTCATAGTATTTAAGCAGGTCTTCATCAGATATCTCTAAATTTTCCATATAAAAATCTACATATCTCTGAATGACTTCATCTGTTCTAAGAGAGTTTTTAAGGAACTCTTCATTCATGTTGTTTGATGTCAGAAAATCAGTATAGGCTTGATCATCTGCAAAAAATGTCTTGTATTCAACCATCAATTCATCCAGTTCAGTATCATTCACTGTCAGATTATTTTTTAATGCTTCTTGATAGATGATTTTTTCAAATATCAAATTTTCCAGAATATTCTCCTGTAGATACTGTAGTAGTGTAACTCCAGGCTCAATCTCTGTCTCCAGAGCAGTATCTCCATATTGATTCTTGTACATTGATTTATATACCTCAAGAGTTTCTTCATACTCCTGTACGGTTATAACCTCACCGTTTACGATTGCTGCTTCAGTTCCGGGTTTTTCTTTTACGCATCCTGCTGTTACTAGTATCAAAACTAAGACCAACAGCAAAACTACAAACTTTTTGTTTTTCAATTTTTCCTCCATTTAGTTAGGTTTTATCGTAGTGCAGTAATTATATAATTTTTCAAACATGTTTTCAAGTGAGTTTAAGACTTCCACTTGTTTGGTACTTGATAGAAAATATTTCAGAATGGGCTTGTTTGCCGAATCAAATTTGAAATCTTTTTGATAATTCTCCATGATGGCAGCTACAAGTTTCTGACTTATATCCTTGTTGTCGTTGAATTCAATATTCACTGTGGTACCGATTTGTCTGAGTGCAATTACATTCAGATTGTTAGCAATGCTTTTGATGTAGGATATCTTAATCAGATTATTGACCTCTTGTGGAATGTTGCCAAATCGGTCTATTATTTCCTCAAGAACATCGTTTACATCTTCTTTGTTCTCTATGACTGATATTTTTTTATAAATCTCAATTTTTTGTTCTTCATCGCTAATATACTTTGATGGGATAAAGCCATCAACATCCAACTCAATGATTGTATCAACAACCTCTGTCTCGACAATGTCTGTTTTCTTTTTATTGAGAGTTCTTTCCATCATTTTAACATACAAATCGTAACCGATCGCCGCCAGATGTCCTGATTGTTGAGAGCCGATAATATTGCCTGCTCCTCTGATCTCCAAGTCCCTCATTGCAATTTTGAAGCCTGATCCGAATTCTGTAAATTCCTTAATAGCCTTAAGTCTTTTTTCAGCAATTTCTGTCAACACCTTATCTTTCTCATATGTCAGATAAGCAAAAGCTGTTTTGTTACTTCTGCCAACCCTTCCTCGCAATTGGTAGAGTTGAGCCAATCCAAGCTTGTCAGCGTTGCTGATGACCATAGTATTGACATTGGCTATGTCCATGCCAGTTTCAATGATTGTCGTACAAACCAGAACATCATGCTCTCTATTGATAAACTCTATCATGATATTTTCTAATTGTCTTTCACTCATTTGCCCATGGGCAACCGCTATTTTAATTCCAGGCACCAACTTCCTGATCTTTTCTGCCTTCTCGTTGATATCTCTGACCCTGTTATGAATAAAATATACCTGCCCACCTCTTGATACTTCTTTGATGATGGCTTCTTTGATAAAGCTTTCATTCAGTTCCATCACAAATGTTTGTATCGGGTACCTTTCACCTGGTGGTTCCTCAATAATACTCATATCTCTGATACCTATCATAGACATATTCAAGGTCCTCGGGATTGGTGTTGCTGTCAATGTCAAAACGTCAATATTAGTTCTAATCTGTTTAATCAGTTCTTTGTGTCTGACACCAAAACGTTGCTCTTCATCTATAACCAGAAGACCTAAGTCCTTATATTTAACCTCTTTTGATAATAGCTTATGTGTTCCTACGACAACATCTATCAATCCTTTGTTCAGGTTTTCAATGATTTTCTTTTGGTGTGCTGGTGTCCTGAATCTGCTCAGCATTTCAATCTTAACAGGATATTGCTTAAACCGCTCCACCATGTTGGTGAAATGCTGCTGTGCCAATATGGTAGTCGGCACCAATATTACTGCTTGCTTGCCATCCATAACTGCTTTGAAAATAGCTCTTAGTGCAACCTCGGTTTTACCAAACCCCACATCACCACATAATAGCCTGTCCATCGGGATTGGTCGCATCATATCTTCCTTGATTTCATCAATGCATCTGAGTTGGTCTTCAGTCTCTTGGTATGGGAAAGAATTCTCAAATCCCCTCTGCCATTCATTATCTTGAGAAAATGAAAAGCCCTTGGAATTTTGTCTTTTGGAATAGAGCTCAATCAACTCCTCAGCCATATCATCTATTGCTCTTTGAGCTCTTGCTTTAGCTTTAAACCACTCAGGTCCAGTCATTTTATTGATTTTGGGTCGTATGGATTCTGATCCTATATATTTTTGTATCAAATCCATTTGATCCACAGGAACAAAGAGTTTGTCACCACCCCTGTAATGAATTGCCAGGTAGTCTTTCTGGATCCCTTTAACCTCGATTTTTTCGATACTTTTGTAGATTCCTATGCCGTGATGCTCATGGACCACATAATCACCAGGTTTAAGGTCGGTAAAAGTGTCAATTTTAGATGCTTTATGTTTCTTCGAGGTTTTTTTTCTTCTGCTTTTACTGCCAATGATATCCTTTTCTGTCAAAACAATTAGTTTTAAATCAGGAAAATCAATCCCTCTTTCTGCATAACCGATTATTATTGCGGCTTGTCCAGACAGCAGCTCTGTTTTTGACTGAAAAGCCAGTGCTACATCACAATTGGACTCTTTCAATGTTGCCTGAATTTTATTGGCTGTTTCTATACTCCCAAGTTCCAGATAAATCTTATAGCCGTTATACTTAAGGCGGTTTATATCACTTGCAAGGTCACCTATTTTAGCGTAGTATTGGTTTGTATCGCGAGAACGGACACTGACTAGCTTTTGAACTTGAAAATCTATGTTGTTTTTCAATGAGTTATTATATAATAACAAGCTTAGGCGAGTCTTAATATTGCTAACTGCCTGATCATAGTCCTTGAAAATCGATTCCTGTTCACTTAAAACTTGACCAGTGCCATAAAGCTCTGTAAATTTCATGATGAAATCATCATAACTGTCTTTTCTGGATTCCCTAATAGCATTTGATTCGTGTATAACAACCACTGCACTACTTTTAAGATAATCACCGACATTATACGTCTTTATAGGTAAATAAGGGCTGAAAAATTCAATATTGTACATATAATCGCCATTTCTAAGTGCTTCACCCGCTTTTTCACCAAGTCTTTTTAAATTCTCTTCGATGGTTCTTTTATCATCGATTTGTGCTATTGAGGCCATTCTTGATTCAACGCTTTCTTCCATTTTTAGCCTTACGTTTTCGGCCTGTTCAGGGTTCAGTAAAATCTCGCAGCAAGGTATGACTCTGTATTTCTTAACATTCTCAATCGATCTTTGTGTTTTTGGATCGAATATTCTCAGAGAGTCTATTTCATTGTCAAACAGTTCTATCCGGCAGGGATTATCATGATATGGAGAAAATATATCGACAATGCCACCCCGAATTGTAAACTGACCCTTACCTTCTATGAAAGATACATTGCTATAGCCCATTTCAATCAATTTGTGTGAAATATCCTGAATATCTATAGTCATATCGCTATCGACATTGAAGGCCAGCTCTTGATAAATGTTTTTATCCATCAAAATATTAGTGTAGGCTTCAATTGATGCAACGACAATAATGTTTTCCTCATTTACAATCCTGTCAAGGACAGCTAATCTACTGTTCATGTTTTCTCTGCTAAGGGCATCCACTCCGTAGAGAGTGGATTGCTTTGATCGTAGATGGTAGGCGTTTTCTGTCATAAGGCTTATTGTATGATATAGTTTGTAAGCCTTGACATCATCAGCTGTTAAAACAATTATCTGTTTATTCTCTTCTGTTGAAACTACAGATGTTAACAATAATAACGCTTCCTCCGTACAATCATGAAGTAACACAGTTTGTTTACCGTTAATAGATTGGACGATGTCCTGGTATTCTTTTGTTTTGATGATGTTGTTAAAATATAGTTTTTTCATTTGAACTCCAATTCTATATCATTACAATGCCACATACATTTATGCCCGGATATTTATACCCGAGCACTTGTTTGTTTTAACTCTTTTATTATCTGTTATTGTATTTGTTCATTGCCGAATCGATACCACTCAGGATAATCTCATCAACAGCTTTTGATGCTACTATTGCAACTTCCTTAATCAAATCGGTCTCCTCTGATGAGAATCTCTGCAGAACATAATCAGCGAGATCCATATTTGATGGTCTTCCGATTCCAATTCTAATTCTCGGAAATTCTTCAGATTGTAATTGGAAAATAATTGATTTCATTCCGTTATGCGTTCCCGCACTGCCATTTGGTCTGATTCTCAATTTACCTTGTTCTAAGTCCACGTCATCATAGATGACAATTATGTTACTGGTTTCTATTTTATAATATCTTGCGATATCCATCACAGCGTTACCACTCTTATTCATGTAAGTCAACGGTTTTGCTATTATGACCCTTTGCCCATCTAACCTGAACTCACCATAAATAGCATTGAATTTGGCTTTATCTAGTTTTACATCTTTCTTATAGCAAATATAATCGACTGTTTCAAAACCAATATTATGTCGCGTTCCTGCATATTGTCTTCCTGGATTTCCCAATCCTACTATTAAATACATTCATTACCTCATCATTCAAACAATTTGCTTACGGACCTGTTTTCGGATATTCTTTTGATGGCTTCCGCTATAAGTGGCGCTACGCTTACCACTTCAATCTTCTTTATGTCAAGACCCTCTGGTAAAGGTATTGTATCAGTTATAATCAATTTTTCTATAACAGAGTTTTCAATTCTTTCAATTGCAGGACCTGATAATACACCATGAGTGACGCAAGCATAAACATCTTCGGCTCCGAAGTCCTTTAGCACCTTAGCAGCTTTTGTTAACGATCCAGCTGTATCGACAATATCATCTACTAAAATCACATCTTTCCCTTTTATGTCACCTACTACATTCATGACCTCTGACACGTTGGCTTTTTGCCTTCTTTTTTCTATGATAGCCAGCGGCAAATCCAATAAAGCTGCAAAATTTCGTGCCCTTAAAACACCTCCAACGTCAGGAGAAACGACAACTGTGTTTGGTTTGACAAAAGGTTTGATATGTCTTGCGAGGATAGGACCACCTATCAACTGGTCCACAGGCATGTCAAAATATCCCTGAATCTGGCCTGCATGAAGATCTATGGTTATGACCCTATTGGCACCTGCAGCCGTAATCATATCAGCCACAAGCTTTGATGTGATTGGATCTCTTGCTCGGGTTTTTCTGTCTTGTCTGGCATAGCCGTAGTATGGAACAACCGCATTGATTCTGCCGGCAGAGGCTCTTTTCAGGGCATCTATAAAAATCAACAGCTCCATCAGACTATCATTAACTGGCTTGCAAGTTGGTTGAATTACATAGACATCAGCACCTCTGACTGATTCTTTGATATACATAGCAACTTCACCATCACTGAAAGTAGTTACTTCTGCATCGCCAAGTTTTATCCCTAGCTCAGCGCTAACTTTTTCTGCCAGAGGTATATTGGCATTTCCGGAAAAAATCTTTATTTCTGAATATTTCGAAAGCATTAAAACCCTCCTGTTACTTGAATAGTTTATTTCGTTTGGATTGATTATTTCTTCTTTTTGTTGACTTGTCTTGCTCTTGCTATCGCTAGCACGTCCTCTCCCACATTATCGGTTATTGTTGAACCACACGCAATATAAGCACCTTTCTCGACTGTTACTGGAGCAACCAGATTGGAGTTGCTTCCGATAAAAGCATTATTACCTATTTTAGTTAGATGCTTGTTAATGCCATCGTAATTCACAAAAATAACACCACATCCTATGTTGACATTTTCACCGACTTCACCATCTCCCAAATATGCAAGATGGGATGCTTTTGAGCCGTTTCCGATAGTCGTATTTTTGACCTCAACAAAATCACCTATTTTGACATGATCACCTATATTTGATTTCGGTCTAAGATAAGCAAATGGTCCGATGCTGGAATTGTTACCGACGACAGAATCTATAAGCTTGGACTGCTCTATAACTGTACCTCGGCCAATTTTACAATCTATTATTGTCACATTTGGGCCTATGGTGCAATCCTCAGATATAGTAGTTGTACCTTGCAACACTGTTCCCGGATATATTATAACATCTTTCTCGATCATCACGCTATCATCAATATAGGTATTATTGGTATCTATTATCGTAACGCCATTCATCATGAGATTCTTATTGATTTCAAGTTGTTTATGATGATTCAGTTCATACTGCTGATATCGGTTGTTGACACCGCTGATTTCCATCACATCATCTATTCTGAATCCACACACCTTTTTGCCTTCTTTTTTCAATAGCCCCACTGCGTCTGTGATATAGTATTCATTCTGAGAATTGTTGGTATCCAGCCTTGTTAATGTCATCTTTAATTCTTTGCCTGAGAAGCAGTAGATTCCAGAATTGATTTCCTTTATGTTCTTTTCAAACTCGGTTGCATCCCTTTCTTCAACGATGGCTGTCACTTCACCTGTTTCTTCCCTTACAATCCTTCCATAGCCTTGAGGGTTGTCAAAAATAGCGGTCATTACAGATACCGCCGCTCCCTCGTTTTTGTGAAAATCCAAAAAAGCTTTTAAAGTTTGGCTGCTAATAAGAGGAACATCGCCATTGAGTATTAAGACTGTGTCATCATCATTTACATGACGAACTCCCTGCATTACCGCAAATCCTGTTCCATAGGGAAAGCTCTCACCAATCGGCTGGTTTTCAAATATGACATCATGGTCTCTCAGAGATTGTATGACCTGATCTCTTCCATGTCCCAAAATTAGAATGCATTTATTAATATAGGCTCCTTGAGATGCCTCTATGACGTACTTAATTATCTCCTTGCCACATATCTTATGTAGCACTTTTGGTAATTTGGATTTCATTCTGGTGCCTTCTCCAGCAGCTAAAACGATTGAAATATCCATTACATTCTCCTTAGTTGATGATTTCAAAACATATTATATTATTATTGACAAAAAATAACAATAGCATACCGCATTTCTTTCATAAAACAACAATAAAAAAGGGCCTTCATAGACCCCTTGCGGATACTATATCTAATATTATTCCTCTTCTTCCGCCTGCTTCTCTTCGTAAGCTTTAAACACTAAATCCTGAATCATGCTCCTTGTCAGGGAATTTATAGGATGTGCTATATCCTTAAACTCTCCATCTGGCATTTTTCTGCTTGGCATTGCTATGAAAGGTCCATTTTGTCCTTCAATTACCTTGATGTCGTGAACTACAAAACAATCATCAAAAGTAACCGAAACAATGGCTTTCATCTTTCCCTCAGAGTTAATCTTCCTTACTCTTACATCTGTGATTTGCATGGTTTACCACCTTCCCCCAGGATAATCTGTCCAAATATAATTATATTTTACTACATAATATATCAAAAAGCAAAAACTCTTTAATTATTTATTCATATTTTATTATCATTGTTCGGTTTTATGCTAATTTTTCTATTTTCTTCATCAACATCATCCAATATAAGTAAAGAATTGTACTCTTTGACTAGTTTGTTGACTGGTTCTTTGGTTGAGATAACGACATAGACTCCAACAACCTCAACATTAAACTCCAGCATAAGGTCTTTCATCCCTTTTGCGGTTCCGCCACCCTTCATGAAATCGTCCACTATGAGAACCCTTGATCCTTCTTTTATAGCTCTTCTCGATAGAGTCATGGACTCTATCTTTTTTGTTGAGCCTGAGACATAATTGATACTGAGAGTCGAACCCTCTGTAACCTTGCTATTTCTTCTAATGATTACCAGTGGAACATCGAGCTCTTTGGCTGTCATCAGTGCCACTGGGATTCCTTTAGTTTCTACAGTGACTACATAATCTATGGATTTTTTTGAGTACTGGCTTGCAATAATCTTAGATATGCTGTGAGAGTAATAGGGTGAATTGAATATATCACTCATATAGATATATCCACCCGGAATTATTCTGTAAGGATCCGAAAAAGTCTGACATAAATCATTCAAAAGAACTTCCTGTTCTTTCCTATTCATGCTTGGTATATAGATGACACCACCGGATGCACCAGATATCGTTTCTATTTTTCCGAATTCCAAATCGCTGACTAATCCCTTAACGATTACAATATCTTCACTGATAGTCGATTTGGCTGCATTGAATAGTTCTGAGAAGTAATTATATGAAAAGACATGATTAGGTCTTTCTGTAAAAATTTTCATCAATGCGCCTACTCTTTGATTTCTTCTGTATTTTTTCATTGATTCACCCACTTACGAAATATTTAAGTATATTATACCCATTTCATTCGGGATAAACAAGAGTATATTTGGCTTTATATTATACTGGTTTACTGATATAATAGTTAAAAACAGAAGACAAGGTGATAAATATGAATACATATGAATATATACATTTTATCGGCATCGGTGGAATCAGTATGAGCGGCTTAGCTGAAATTATGATTAAGAGAGGATGCAAGGTATCTGGCTCAGACACGAGTTACTCCTCTTTAATTAAGCATTTGAAGGATTTGGGAGCAGATATCACTATAGGACATACCAGCTCGGTCATATCTTCTCAAGATCTTGTTGTTTTTACATCAGCAGCTAGAGATGATAACCCCGAGTTGGCCGAAGCATTGAGGCTGGGTATCAAAACGCTAGAGAGAGCTGACTTTCTTGGTGAGTTGATGAAAGATTATGTCCATCCTATTGCTGTTTCTGGTACACATGGGAAAACAACCACGACAGGGTTTATGACATCAATACTGCTTATGGCTAAAAAAGATCCCACCATTCTAATAGGTGGTGAATATAAACTGATTGACGGCAATATTCGTGTTGGAAGCGCTGATATACTACTGACAGAAGCATGCGAATACAAAAGAAGCTTCACACGGTTCTTTCCAGAGTATGGCATTGTATTAAACATCGAAGAAGACCATCTAGATTATTATCAGGATATAAAAGATATTCAAAATGCATTTCTTGAATTTGCTAAAAACATCCCTAAAGATGGCTATCTAATCTATAATTATGACTGCCCCAATTCTAAAGGCTTGTTTGACGATCTGGAATGCAACCTGATAAGCTTTGGTTTGACTAAAGGGTCTGTAGTTCGTGCAAGAAATCTCAAGTATACGCCATATCCAGAATTTGACCTGTATTATGGAGAAGACATGATGGGGAAATTCAAATTGAATGTGCCAGGAGAGCATAATGTCTATAATGCCTTGGCAGCTGCAGCCTGTAGTCAGGCCATGAATATCAATGTTTATGATATCCGGAAAGGCATAGAAGACTTTAGCGGAACGAAAAGAAGATTTGAGCTTAGAGGTGAATTAAATGGGGCTGTAGTGATAGATGATTATGCCCATCACCCGACTGAAATAAAGACAACCTTAAAAACAATCAAAGGCATGTCTAAAAAGAATATATTTTGTGTTTTTCAACCTCATACCTACTCCCGAACTCACTCGCTTTTAGCTGAATTCTCGGAAGCTTTTCATGATGCTGATGTTGTTATTGTTACAGATATCTACCCCGCGCGCGAAGAAGATACTGGGCTAGTGCATTCGAAAGATTTGGTCAAGGCTCTGAAAACCAAAGGTATAGAAGCATTGTACTGTGCCACATTTGAAGAGGCTGAAGATTTTTTGAGAAAGAATGTAAAGAGATCAGATTCTGTCATCACAATGGGAGCGGGAGATGTTTTTCTCATTGCTGATCATTTGACCGGAAAGTAATCTAAAATTTAAACAGGCATCTAAGAGTTAAACCCTTTGATGCCTGTTTTTGTTAGTTTTAATATCTTGAATAGCTGCTTACCGTGACATACTCCACACTTTCACTGAAGCCTAGATAGATTTTAAATATATCTGAAATCAGTGTTCCTGTGAAAACACCTAAGAGAAGTAGAATGATAGCCACAGTGGAATCCGTACCAAAGTTTATATATAACTCATAGCTCCAGACAAAGTAAAGAATGATATTGACTAATGGAATCAAAAGCAACAAGACATGCCATGCTGACTTGTCAATCAAATGAAAAAACAGTATGAACTGCAAAAATGGTATAAATGCAATCCAGGAGTTATCCAAATTTGCCTTTTCCGCCATTTTATACAAAGATGCGGCATTCAACAAATAAAAAGCCAATGCCCACATGCCTTGAAGATCGTGTCTAAAAAGAAGTGCTTGCATCATTTCCCTCCAAATAAAATTCATAACCAGATTCTACTATAATTGGTTTTATGAATCAAGGGATTTGCTGATTTCTAATGATGATTTAATCGATTCCTAATGAGTATCGTTTGCAAACTCTCCTTCAATAATCAATTGTTCACATCGATTTATATCTTCAAATAATTCTCTATCATCTACGAGCGTCGACACATTGTCTCTAATGATTTTGTACGCTTTTTCTGTTCCTTTTCCCAATTGCTTTTTGCCTCTCAGATCGATTGCCTGACAAGCGCACATCATTTCCATCGCAATAACTCTTCGAAGATTTTTCATTATTTCTCTGGCTTTTCTAGCACCAATAGTTCCCATGGATACATGATCCTCCTGATTGGCTGAGGAGGGTATGCTATCAACGCTTGCAGGATGAGATAATATCTTGTTCTCAGAAACCAAGGCTGCAGCTGAATATTGGACTATCATGAATCCTGAATTCAGCCCTCCTTTTTCGACCAAGAATGCCGGTAATCCACTTAAGGAAGGATTCACAAGCCTTTCAATCCTTCTCTCGGAAATATTTGCGAGCTCTGACAATGCTATTGCCATAAAGTCAAAGGGAAGTGCTACTGGTTGTCCATGAAAATTGCCACCAGATATCCCTGTTTCTTCGAATATTATCGGATTGTCTGTCACTGAATTCATTTCTATCAGAATTTTTTCTTTCACATATCCTAAAGCATCTTTACTTGCACCATGAACTTGCGGAACACATCTAAGTGAGTAGGCGTCCTGGACTCTGATTTCTCCCTGAACCGTTGTCATTTTACTGCCTTCAAGCAGATTCAACATATTCTGGGCTGTTTCCATCTGCCCCTGATGAGGTCTGACTGCATGTACCCTCGGATCAAGAGCAGTAGTGATGCCATTTAAAGCCTCAAATGTCATTGCAGCAGCTATATCAGCTAACTCACTGAGTTGTAGACCGTCGTAAATGGTAAGAGCACCTATTGCAGTCATTACCTGAGTGCCGTTAATCAGTGCTAGACCTTCCTTTGCCACCAGCTCAACAGGGATTATATTAGCCTTTTTCATGGCTTCTGCACCACTCATTACAGTCCCTTTGTACTCAGCTCTACCCAATCCTATTAGGGGCAAAACCATGTGGGATAGTGGCGCCAAATCACCGCTTGCTCCAAGTGAACCCTTCTCAGGTATGACAGGATGAACACCCTTGTTAAGCATCTCCAGAAGAGTGTTTATAGTTGACAATCTTATGCCCGAGTAGCCTTTTGCCAATGCGTTGACTCTCAACAGAATAACTCCCCGGACGATCTCAGTATCCAGAGGATTTCCTGCTCCTACCGCATGGGTGATGATGAGATTTTTTTGGAGGAGTATTGCATCTTCTTTTGTTATATTGACATCGCTGAATTTTCCAAACCCTGTTGTGATTCCATAGATTGTTTTGTTACTCTCAATGAACTCATCCACTTTTTTCCTCGAAGCGAGTACGTTGATTTTAGCCTCTTCGCTCAGTTCTACCGAATAATTGTTCCGACATACATTTATGAGATCATCTAGACTAAGGTTAGAACCATCAATTAATACCTTCTGCATTTCATTAGCTTTTTTTACAATTCCAGTTTTTTTCAAGATATCACCTTTTATTCTTATTATAAAGAAACCAAATCCAGTATTCTCTTCTCAGCGCTTATACTATCTTGTTCAAGTGTATTGACTTTTTTTCTCAAGTTTTCAACAAATACTTCATCCTTTAGGCTGTCCAAATTAATTTTCACGTTCAACAAGGCAGCCAACACCGCTGTTCTAGCGGTCATTGCTGATATTAAACCATCTGTAACAGCATTGCTATTACCCTTTAAGACTACAAATTCAGCAAGATCCATTATTTCATATGCTGTAGCTGCAATCTCGAATGGAACACTTGCCGCTTTCTTGAGACCGTCTTGAATCGCATTTGTTCTCTTGCTTTTTTCTTCTTCTGTTTCTTTCGGAAGCTTAAACGCATCCATCACTTCGTTGAATGCATCGCAATCCTCTTCAATGTAATCCAACATTTTTTGTCTTATACTTTCGGATTTTTGAGCTATATCAATCATCTCATTTTCCACGTCTGCATATTTCTTTTTTCCGACAGTGAGATTCGCAACCATAGAGGTAAGTGAAGCTGACAGTGCACCACAAACAGCCGCTATGCTGCCTCCTCCGGGGACTGGTGAATCCGAGGCTGTATTTATTGTAAATTGATCCAAAGTTAGATTTTTCATAAAAACACTCCTTTAGTTTTCTGCCGATTTGTAAACTTAAATGAAAATTGAGAACTCCAAACCCTCTGTGGTACAATGTTTTTGCGAAAAACCAAATACCTCCCAGAAAGGATGAAGTCCTCATGCAAAAAATTGTACCAATCAATTGTCCAAAGTGCAACAATT
>JAHRFV010000323.1 GCA_019084435.1 Dethiosulfatibacter sp. | reverse complement strand
TAACTACTCTCTATGACAACACCCAGATATTGATTTGGAGTCTCTAAATCCTTGACTCTTCTGTTTCTGTGCATATTTTTCTATTCACAGTATTCTTAACTATTTAATCATTTAGTTGACTTTTGTATAGCTGGCTCCTTAAATCTAACTGATACATCATATTTGCCATAATTACCTTATAAATTTATCACAATGTAATGCTTAAATCAATTGAATGGTTTAAATAGTTGTGATATTATTATTTAAATATTTAACGATGGAGAGTGTGAAATGGATAAAATAGGTTTTATAGGTGCCGGTAATGTTTCAAAAGCCATGATCACAGGTATGGTCAGAAAAAAATTTGATTTGGATAGAATCTACATAAACTCTAAGACTAATGAAACTAAAGAAAGATTGAGCATAGAACTGATGGTTATGTGTGCTAAAAATAATATTGATTTAGTTAAAAAATGTAAATATATATTTTTTGCAATCAAGTCACAGCATTACAAAAGTGTTTTTGACGAAATAAAGGAATATCTAGAGCCTGAAAAACATGTCATCATCAGCTTGGCACCGGGTTACACCATCGAAGAAATCAGACAATACACCGGTATTGAGAATTTGAAAATCATGCGAGCTATGCCCAATATACCATCTTTGGTTGGTGAAGGAATGACGGGTGTATTCTACGACAGGGACATGTTTACTACTGAGGAGAAATCAGATATCAGTACAATTTTCCAAGGATTTGGAGAGGTTCAAGAGCTTGATGAAGAGGATCATATGGATTCATTGGTTTCCATATCAGCCAGCTCACCGGCTTATGTATATATTATGATAGAGGCCATGGGAGATGCAGGCGTCCTGACAGGCTTGCCACGCAAAATGGCTTATAAACTGGCAGCTCAGGCTGTAATGGGTGCTGCAAAGATGGTGAAGGAACTGGATATGCACCCTGGAGAACTCAAAGATGCTGTTTGTTCACCCGGCGGTACCACTATTGAAGCTATAAAAGTACTGGAAGACAGAGGATTCAGAAGCGCACTGATTGAATCCATGCTGGCCTGCTATAATAAAGCAAAAAACCTAAAAAAATAATACTTTTAAATAGGCTGATCTCAATGAGATCAGCCTATTATGTTCATAATACCCATAAACACCAAAGGCACAAACAATGCCGGCAACATATTCCCTACCTTGATTCTATCCCTCATCAATATATTTAGTCCTATTCCCATAATCAACAAACCACCAATAGCAGACATCTCTGTTACTATGGCATCTGTTAAGATATCTTTTGCAAAGCTTGATATCAATACAATACTACCCTGGTATAGAAAAACTGAAACACTGGCAAAAATCACACCAATACCCATAGTTGCCGTCAGAGCAACAGATACAATTCCATCGATCAGAGATTTGGCAAACAACACATCGTGTTTTCCAAGAAGTCCACCTTCTATAGCACCAATGATGGCCAATGAACCGATGCAATACATGAGGGAAGCCGTTACAAAACCCTGTCCTATGTTGCTGTCGGTTTTGCTGAACCTATCTTGTAACTTTGCGCCAATGTTGTCCAATTTCTTTTCAATATCAATTCTTTCTCCGACTAGAGATCCGCCAACCATGCTACATATGACCAGCAAAATATTTTGTGTCCCCAATGCCATTTGAAGACCAATGAGGATTACTGCCAAACTCATAGACTTCATGATTGTATCATTGTACTTCTCAGGAATCAGATTCTTGAAGACCAATCCCACCAAACTTCCCACTATTATTGCGATTGTATTGACAATTGTACCTAGCACTATATACTCCTCTTATCTTAATCTAAAAAAAATCTACCATCATTTTACTGATGGTAAAGTAAATTAAAGCATTATATCATATTTTTACTGACAATCCAAAATCATCCAATAAGTGAGTAATTCTTTCTCTTTTTTTGGTGTCAGACTTTCCTTTATCTCCCATAAAAAAGACTCTTTCCAGGAGATCCGCATCTTTTAAAGCTTCTTCATAGGGCCCATCTATTTTTTTCTTTTTTGAGTGTTTGGAAATGCTATTGGTAATAATCTCTATCTCATTCTCATCAAAGAGACCTGAGTCAGCCAACATTCTCTGCGTCATTATGGCGCCTGTCGGGCCATGTCCTTCTGTATAGTCATCATTTGAAATCCTTCCCAAATCATGCAACAGACCGATTATAAAACCAAGCTCAGCGTTCAGACCTCTCCTATGTGCAGCTGCTGCACAAAAATAAGCGACGCCATAGCAATGAATCGTTTCATCAAAGCTACCGTCGTCAAATACATATCCGGTATCATTAACCATCATTAGATTCTTATCCAGTATCTCCATCACATACTTAACTCTTTCCATTAAACCTCCTACCCATATTAACTATTCTTCGCAACGATTGCACCGATCAACACGGCTACAACAATTACCAATACAATAACAACTATACCGCTTAAAGCCAAATCAATCACCTCTCAATTAAATTATATCACTTGTCAGATTTGATTTCTACCTGCGAACAAAAAATAAAAATCTACCATGCAAGCTTTTTTAGGATTCCACTCATTACTTCAACTGCTATTGCAATATCTTCGTTGGATGCATATTCCACCGGTGAGTGACTCCTTCCACCCTTGCATGGAATGAATAAAAGTGACGATGGAAACCTTTCAGCAAAGATCTGGGCATCATGTCCTGCTCCACTGTTCATTTTCTGATAAGGGACTCCCATATCCCTAACAGTTTTCTCGCACAAATCAACAAGCTCCCTATCCAAATCTATTGGTAATTCATTTGTGGTGAGATTGTGTTTGACTTTATATCCTTGATTCTCCAATTGGTCCAATTCAAATTGGATTGTCCTATTCATTAGTATCAGCTTATCCGCATCCATGTCTCTGAAATCAATCGTAAAAATTGTTTTCTTAGGAACGACATTTGATGATCCTGGTTCGACCCTTATCTTGCCAACCGTAGCTGTTGCAGATTCTGAAATTTCAGCGATAACTTCAGGTAACCTCGCAATAATCTTAGATGCTGCAACAAGAGAATCACGCCTCATGTTCATTGGGGTAGTGCCAGCATGGTCCTCTCTTCCAATTATCTCCACTTCCAAAAAGAATATGCCGTTGATTCTTTCAACAATACCTATTTTTTTACCGGTACGCTCCAATACCGGACCCTGTTCAATATGCACCTCAAAATAGCTGTGTATGTCATCTCGTTTAGCCTGGTTTACTTTATCAGGATCATAACCCGCTTGAAGCATAGCGGTCTTAAAGTTTATGCCATCATCGTCAACAGAGTTCAGTTCATTCTCATTCAATCCGTTAACGATAGCTCGGCTACCTACATATGACATGGCGTATCTGCTGCCTTCTTCCTCAGTCAATGCAATAACCTCAACAGGGATTACCGGGTTGCCATATTTTTTTATGTTCTCTGAAACAGCAAGAAGTCCAATAATCATACCTGCAGCACCATCATAAGCACCCCCATCTCTGACGGTGTCGATATGAGAACCCACCAAAATTTTCTTTACATCACCATAATCAACTGAATTTTTCAATTTGCCGTATACGTTTCCAATAGCGTCTTCGGATGCTACCAGGTTTTCATTTTCTATAAATCTTCTAAATAATTCTTTGGCTTCTCTATCTTCTTCCGTGAAAATCGAACGCCATCTGATACCTTCCTTTAGACCTATATTTCCTAGACTGTTAATATATGTTTCTATTTTTTCAATCAATTCAATGTTTTTCATCATGCACCTCTTTCCTTTTATTAACCATTAACATTATATGATGAATAGAATCAGAAGTGAACTAAAAAAAGATGATTAGGCAGATTGTTAATAGCCTAACCATCTCTTAAGTAAATAAAGCTGTAGAGAAATATTTTAAGGAACATACTGTTCTGTGATGCTTTGAACAAATCCATCCTTTGTGACAATCCAAAAAGGTACTTTGGCAGCATTATCTGTATAAGTTGAGAGATATTGAATGAACTCATCCTTATCCATCGTGCTGTAGTGGAATCTGTCTTCGTCATTGCTTGCAAAGTCATTTCCCCAATCAATAAAATTATATTCAGTGTTCTCATTTAATCTAAAAGAATAAACTTCTTCTATTTTGTTGTGGATATAATACCCGTTTGGTAACTCGTTGCTGTCAATGCCTAACTCTTCGAGTCTATTGACATCTTCCAAGGTCAGCCACTCTACAGGATCAAAATTGAAGAGATTAGGAAAAGATCCTTCGAAATCTGAAATATATCCAATGAAATGGCTTTCCGGTGTTTGTAGGAAATCCTCCATTGTTGCTGAATACTGAGGAACAAGGTCACCAAGTGAAATTTGTACTTGTCCCAGGCTATTAATTATAAAATCATTAGCAACTTGCAAAGGATCTAAAAGCCATGGTTTTTGTCCATTATCTACTTCAGTTTGCAGCCCAACGTAGTACTCAGTTATCATAATATCAGTCTCTGGATTTACGTGATATACTGTACCGTTGCTATCCATCCAGCGCTCAACGCACCAAATGCCTTGGTCTCCTTGATCAACAGGTTGAGATAAAAACAATTGAGATATTTCTCCTGTCGACAATGGGAATTTTACAACGATGTGGTTACCCTCAAATGTTTCCCCTGAAATCAACCCACTTTTTTCAAGAAACGCACGAAGAGCATTTTCTTGTTCTGCTGGTCTGGATAAACCAGTCTCACCTGTCCAAATGGTGCCTAAAAATTTCGGTTTGGAATTCTCATATGATATGACCAATATTGGTTTACCCATGCTACTGTCTTCAGTTATCCATCCATCTATCTCATTCATTCCGCCTGCAAACATTACATTTTGAATATCGTCAGGCTTTAATCTATATTCAATGGTCCATAACTCTATGGGGAAATCAAATGAATCTTCAAATTCCACCAATTTATTAAGAGCTGTTATTTTATGATCTACTACTTTGAATGCTTGATAGTCTGCATTTTCGTATCCTTCAATAATTTCTTTCACATACTCTTCTGCATGATCCTCTATTGAAAGTTGTTTAGCTAGTGGATTACTCATAAGACCTACACTGATTGCAAGAACGACAATAATTGCCATAATAACAACCCAAAAAACCGGTTTTTTGTAATTAATAACATTCTTAATACGTCCCTTTGTATCTCCTTCTCCAAACGCAAGAGGAGTTGCACCAAGAAGTCTTTTACCTGTTGCCAAGGCTAATAAAGATGATGAGTAATCCTTCTTTACACCTTCCCCCAGTTGTCTTATAACTGACTCATCACAGGACATTTCCATATCCTTGCTGCTGACATAAAAAGCCACCCATACCAACGGATTGAACCAATGGATGCACAATGCCAGAAAAGCAACTATTTTAACTACATGATCTAGACGCTTGATGTGTGTTCTTTCATGCAAAAGAATATACTCTCTTTCAGATGGTGCCAAAGTGATGGGCAAGTAAATTTTAGGTTTGAGTATGCCTAACACAAAGGGTGTCTCAATTCTGGATGATATATATACGTTGTTCCCATCATGTGCCGAGTTTTCTAGCTTTCGTTTCAATTTCAAAAAAGATACCAGGCTATCAATCAGAAGTGTCAAAACTCCTGCTATCCATATTGCTGATCCTGTAGAAATCAAAGCTTGCATGGGACTAACGCTTTCATATACTGCTCCAGCTCCAGCTGGAATTGCTGAATTCACAAAATAGTCAACCTGAGATATTCCTGTGGTTATCTGTGGCGCCGCGTTATACAGAATATCAGGTGAAACAGGGCCTGGGTTAACAGGAATAATGCTTAGGATGCTTTCAAATGAAAATGGAATAATCAGTCTAAGCAATGCTACCGCCCATAATGAATACGAGAATATTTTCGGGGCTTTATGTAGGATAATCCTCGCCATCAATATAAATAGTATGACAACGCCGCCTATAAAACTCATGTTAAGAACTTGTAGTAGTAAATTTTCAAACATTTTTTAACTCTCCTTATAAGCGTCAATCATGCGCTGTATTTCTTCAACTTCCTTGTTGCTTAATTTTTTGCGATGGGTAAATGCAGTAAGAAACTTAGGCAGAGACCCTCCAAATGTTTCCTCTATGAAGACCTCTCCTTGTCCTGATAAAAAATCTTCTTTTGACATTAAAGCTATGACTGTTCCATTGTCATTTTTAAATATTTGCCTATCAGTGAGTCGTTTAAGCATTGTATAGGTCGTCGTTCTTTTCCATTCAAATGCCTGAGTACACAATTCTGCTAGCTCTCCAGATTTGATTGGTTCGTTATCCCATATTAGATCTGCAAATTTTTGTTCCATATCTCCCAATTTAAACTTTTCCATTTTATATACCTCCTGTCTACTGTCATTAGACAATCATAGTCTAACTCTATTAGACAGAAATGTCAAGCACTTCCTAATCCTTTTTCCATAAATTCTATATAGTAGTTTAGATATTCAGTTATTCTAACTGAATTTTCTAACTCAACTTGAATACCTGAACGCAGTAAAAACTCATTGAAATGGCTAATCATATAGACTAGTATCTTTATCACAAACTCTTCAGGCATATCATCTCTTAAAGTCTTATTCTTAATGTTTTGCTTAACCAGATCACTAAAATACTCATTCGTCACATTACCTATTTCATCATCTATTATTTTTCTGATTTCCTGATTGGTTTCATTAGCTACCTTGCTACTGAACATTGCCAAATCTGAATATGCTGCAGCGAATCTGATTGAAGATTCCATCTGTGACTTCAATAGTTCAAATAACGATAAACCACTTCCTTCAGTCATATTTGTATCAGTCGATGCATGAAGGAATTTCATTTTTTCTGTTGAGACCTTTTGAATTAACAAAAGATACAAGTCTGCCTTATTTTTGAAGTAATGATAGAATGTACCCTTGCTGGTTTCCGAATTTTCAATAATCGTATTAACCGATGCTTTGTTATAATCATACTTTCCGAATTCTTCTATAGCTGCCTGGATAATATCATCTCTTTTCATCTGTCATCTCCTCTATCATATCAAACTATGTGATCAAGTATGTGCTGTTGCAATAATCTATATCTCGTCGCACCTGTTGAATGTCCAAATGGTATTGTCTGCATTTTTTCTATATCATAATCCTGGCTTTGAACTGAATATCTTACAATCTGATCATGTAAAGCTAATAGTGGAAATAGATTTTTTTGATCTCTATTCTTAAAGTCCTTGTTAAAGTTTAATGTTTCTTTGACTAATTCTGAATTGGATTTTCCATTTTCAGACATTACATTTGCATAGGCTGAATCAATTAATGCATCACCGATTCTTGCACCTGCTAATAATGGCACATACCTATCTGCTGTGTTGAAATA
Organism: Dethiosulfatibacter sp.; assembly: GCA_019084435.1. The sequence goes on along the minus strand of JAHRFV010000323.1, from coordinate 3,259 downwards.
GGTGAAATGTAGATTGGTCACAAATCCGCCTAAACTGGGTCCGGTTACGATTATTTTACTATCAGTTATCTGACGCAGATTCTTAATGATTTGTTCCACCATCACCACAGAAGCTGCAAGCATTACAGTATAGTTTGATAAGTCACTTATACTGTCCATAAATTCTTTATTATTGTGATTAAATAAAGCTTGTATTCCAATCAGATTGGCATTTATGTCATTTTTATCTCTTGCTAAAACTCTTTTAAAACTGAAGTCGTAAGATCCCTCTGCTGCTCCATGGTGGTAGATAATTGTAGGATAATCTTTCCCTTTCCATTGTTCGATATGAATACCAGCTTCGTTGACACATCCATCATACTCGACTCTTATTGGATGATGTCCCTCCCCATCTATGGATGGTATTTCCAGCTTTATGATTTCAATCCAATCCTTTACTCTTCTACTAGACACGTTTTGTGAAAAGTATTTCTTTTTTACAGCCTTACCGGCAATACCCATGCTCAAATTATCAACTAATTTATGAATGTTCATTTCAATTCTCCCATTTTCGTATTATAGACCTTATGGTCTAGACTATATGGTCTATTATAGATCTAACTAATCGTATTGTCAATATATTGTTATAAAAATACATAAACGATGTTTCTCAAAAATTAGGAAAATTGATAGTTCTGTTAGAAAAAACACCAAAAAAAGAAAAAGCACAGATATAATGAATCTGTGCTTTTCGCATATTGCTGGTGCCGAAGGTCGGACTCGAACCGACACGTAGTTGCCTACACTGGATTTTGAGTCCAGCGCGTCTGCCAATTCCACCACTCCGGCGTAACTTGCAATTTAGATATTATCATAATAACTTGTGTAAATCAACTTTAATTTTTGTTTTACTCAACTTTTTTATTAGCTTTTTTTTTGCTTATCTATTCGTAGATTTCTATATCCCAGTAAGGGTACTCCATATGCTTGGCTGTCTCCTCTGCAGCCGCCTGACCGACTAGCTTACCTACCACATACAATGACATGTCAATTCCTGCTGCAATGCCTGCAGCTGTTATTATGTTACCATTATCAGTAAATCTTTCTCTCTTGATTCGTATACTTGGATCTAGACTTGCCAATAGATCCAGACACTCATGATGAGTGGTCGCCTTCAGTCCTGAAAGAAGTCCTGCTTTCGCAAGCAGCAAAGATCCTGTGCATACTGACAGTACAAGACTGGCTTCCTTAGATTTGCCCAAAACCCAGTCAATGTAATATTTCTCATTTAGCAAAGCTCTTGTTCCAAATCCTCCAGGAATAATCAAAATATCGATTTGGGGACAATCATTCATCGCATAATGTGGATTGATACTAAGACCATTTATGGCAAGCACCGGAATTTTTTCTTTAGCGATGGTAAACACGTTAAAGTTGCCTTCACCTTCTCTTTGTCCAGTAACAGAAAAAACCTCGAAAGGTCCTGCAAAATCGAGAGTCTCCACGTCATTAAACAATAATATCCCAACATTTTTCTTTTCCATTTTTCCTCCAAAATCCTATTAAAATATTTTTAATATCATGTTAAACTAGCTGTTTCAAAATAACTTCAATTTCTGCAGGCGAAACCGGTCTACCAAGATAGAAGCCTTGCGCCATATCGCAGCCATTTCTTTTAACAAACCTCAACTGTTCCTCAGTTTCGACTCCTTCAGCGATTACCTTTAAGTCTAAGTCATGTGCCATATCGACAATCGACCTGAACATAGATTCTTCTGCATCTTCAGTAAGTATATGCTTTATGAACTCTCTGTCTATTTTTATAAAATCCAATGGTAGCTTTTGAAGATACGTCAGAGAGGAGTAACCGGTACCGAAGTCGTCAAGTGATATTTTTATGCCCAATTTCTTTAGGTTAATTAATTCATTAATTGCCTTTTCAAAATCATTGATGACTGCTGTCTCGGTTATTTCAAACTCTATTTTGCGAAAAATCGAATCGCAAATGCCATCAATGCTCTTAATAATAGTGGTCAAATTGTCACCAGTCAGCACCTTTCCTGATAGATTTATTGCAATTTTATAATTATTAAATCCAATAGATTCCCAATTATTCAATTGTTCACAAACTGATTGAAGCACCCATTCGCTAATGCCATGAATAAGACCTGTTTCCTCCGCCAACGGGATAAAATCACCAGGTGGAATAATGTTTCCGTCTCCATCTCTCCATCTAATCAATGCTTCTACACCAACAAATCTTTGGTCAATTATATTGTAAATAGGCTGATAATCCAGATAGAATTCCTTCTTTTCAATAGCATTTCTTAATTTACTTATTTGCAGCATTCGCTGCCAGGTTTTTTCAGCCATAGTTGGATCATAGATGGCATAGCCATCCTTGTCAGATTCTTTGATGTGTGTCATAGCAGTGTCCGCGTTTTTCGAAATTTCCTCGAAGTTTTCACCATGCTCAGGGAAAAAGGCAACACCAGCACTTATTGAAATGAAAATATCATGGTCATTGATTACCCATGGTTTTCTGATGTTCTCCATTATCGTTTCAAGCAAAAGAAGAGCTGTTTCTTTATTATCACTGTCCGAAATAATAATCGTAAACTCATCTCCTCCTGTTCTTGCCAAAACATGAGGTGGTTTAATTATATCTAATAAAATGTCCTTAACATGTAAAATTAGCTGGTCTCCAATCCTATGCCCCATTGTATCGTTGATATGCTTAAAATTGTCTATATCCAACAATAGAAAAGCAAACTTTTCGCCCAAGTCTTGATGGAAATCTATTTTTTCTATGCATACTTCTTCAACCTTAAAACGATTTGGAAGTTCAGTCAGTTGGTCATAATAAGCTAGCCTATTGACCTTTTCTTCCATCTGTTTTTTATCAGTTATGTCTGTATGAGACCCAGTCATTCTTAAAGGCTTGCCATCCTTGTCCCTGACGAGCTTACCTTTGCTTAGTATCCATCGGTATTCTCCATTTTTACATCTTAATCTGTATGTGTTTTCATAAGTTGTTTTATCTGAACTCAAAAATTTTCTTATATGATTATCAGACTTTTTCCAATCATCAGGGTGGTAAATGCTTTTCCATGATTCCATATTATCTTCAAGTTCATCTTCATCATAACCAAACATCGGCTTTGATTTTATAGAGAAAAAATAGTTTCCTTTGATTATATTCCAATCCCATATCCCATCATTGGACCCCTCAACAACCAATCTATAGCGCTCTTCACTATTTTCCAATGATTGCCTATTC
>JAHRFV010000140.1 GCA_019084435.1 Dethiosulfatibacter sp. | reverse complement strand
TAACTACTCTCTATGACAACACCCAGATATTGATTTGGAGTCTCTAAATCCTTGACTCTTCTGTTTCTGTGCATATTTTTCTATTCACAGTATTCTTAACTATTTAATCATTTAGTTGACTTTTGTATAGCTGGCTCCTTATCTTTCAACACCACAAACCAAAATGATATATTCGGTTATTGTTTTCTCGTGATTATCTTAGCGTCTTTAAGTTCTTCAAAGTATAGGTAAGAGATATCCTCTGGTTTATCAATAAAACCTTTATATTTATATGAGTCTAAAACACCTATTTATTAACTATTATTATTATAAAGCTAGTTTATAAATGGCTCTAATATCATCTTCCCCAAGCTTCACAAAGTTTCCTACTGTACCATGACGCATACATTTTTGAACCATTTCCTCTATATCTTCTTCTTTTACATCTATTTCACTTAGAGATGTTGGCAACCCTAATTCGCTGAAAAACGATTTTATTTTTTCTATTCCTAAAAGCGCAGTTTCTTCAGGATTATCATAATTATATTCTATTCCCATAACTCTAACTGCGAATTTAGCAAATAGAGGAATATCATTTTTATAAACATATTTCATCCAAGCAGGAAAAACAATAGTCAGTGATGCCCCATGCTCAGTATCAAACTTTGCAGAAAGCTCATGTCCTAATAGATGAGAACTAAAATCTCCTATTCTACCAGTTCCAAGTAAACCATTATGCGCTAGACTTGATGCCCACATTATTTCGGCACGTGCATTATAATCATTTAAATCCGCTAAAACTCTTGGAGAATTAGCAATCATTGTCAGCAAAAGCCCCTCTATAAGTCTATCTGTTAATTCTACATTTTTGAGACTAGTAAAATAACGCTCTATTGCATGCATCATGATGTCTGCACATCCACAAGCGGTTTGATAAGATGGAAGAGTCATAGTAAGTTCAGGATTAAGTAGTGAAAAAGCTGGTCTTACTAACTGTGAGCCCAATGCCTGTTTAGTTCCTGTTTTCTCATTTGTGATTACTGTGTCATTACTATATTCACTTCCTGAAGCTGCTATAGTAACTACTACACCTACTGGTAATGCTGTAATTGGCTTAGCCTTTCTAGTATAAAAGTCCCACACATCTCCTTCATATTTTGCCCCTAATGCAATAGCCTTTGCAGTATCTGTTACTGATCCTCCGCCTACAGCTAGCAAAAGATCAATGCTTTGTTCTTTACAGATTTTTATTCCTTCATACACCAGATTTAATCTAGGATTAGGAAGAACTCCTCCTAACGTAAATGACGTGATGCCTTCCTCCATAAGAGAGTTATACAATTTATCTAATAGACCTGTTGTTTTTACCCTATCCGAGCCATGAATGAGTAGAACTTTCTTGCCATAGTTCGCCGCTTCTTTACCAAGTTTGTTTTCTACAGCTCTACCAAAAATAATTTTAGTAGGCGTGCAAAGTGTAAAATTTTTCATATATTCCTCCTTAATCTTTATCTAAAAAATGATAAAATAAACAAATATGCAATTATTACTTTTCCTATAATCACAAATATTTTCTTCAAATTTTACCATATCTATATCTTATATTCAATTGATTTTGATGACTTTGACTAGTAACCTTAGAATACTCGACATTTATTACTCGCCATAGATATCGCCTCTGATACATAGGATGCTACATTTTTTGTGTTGCGGTTTATCGACGCGGTACAAAAAAGTAACCTGACAATCTATATCAATGAGCTGTCCTAAAACCTTCATTTAGCAGCTTCTACTCGGTCGCGTCCTCTCAGGATTCGACTCCCTTCCAATCAAAGAGTCAAAAAAACACCCTTTCAGGTGTTTTTTGACTCTTTGTCTAATCACTCAAAAATTGATACAATTTGGCGATATTCGATTAACGCTAAAGTCTTAGATTAACGCCAAATTGTTTGAATATCGCTAAAAGGTGCATCGGAGATTATAATGTACCCTATAAAATGGACAGCAAAAAGTTTAGAAGCCCTTGTTGTGGACACAACTATTAATTCGAGGTGCAAACTACAAATCAATTATCTCTATTATGTCCCCTGGCCTTATTACACCATTCTTTAGAACCTTTGTAAATATTCCTTCCTTGGGCATTACACACTTGCCAACAGTTCTTGAAATGGCACATCCTGAATGACATTCTTTTCCGATCTGAGTTACTTCATGAAGGGTTTCGCCAATTCTCATCTTGGTTCCTACAGGTAAATCATAGAGAATAATTCCCTCTGTGGTGATATTTTCTGCAAAGTCTCCATATTTGAGGTTCTCTACACCGGCATCCTTCATCTTCTGAAAACTTTCACTTCCAAGAAGACTTACTTGCCTATGCCAGTGACCACTGTGGGCATCTCCCTCAAGGCCGTGATCTATTCTGAATTCCCCCTGTTTAATTGAATTCTTAACAACGCCTTTTTTCTCAGAGATATTTACTGACAAAACTTTTCCTGTCCCTGCCCTCCTAAATGTTCCAGACTTTCCACCGCTTTTCTCCATAAGTTTTATTTCCTCTATTGTCATCTCCTTATCGATTGCTTTACACATATCGTATATAGTCAATGCTGCAATGCCAACTGCTGCAAGAGCCTCCATTTCAACTCCCGTTTTGCCGGTTGTTTCCACCTTTGCCTGTATTTCTACTGTTTCATCTCCTAAGTTGAATGTAATATCTGCTCCTGTTAGAAAAATATTGTGGCACATTGGTATAAGGTCGCTTGTCTTCTTTGCCCCCATTATCCCTGCAACCTGAGCAATGCTTAAAACATCTCCCTTTTTCACGAGACCATCCCTTATTCTCTTTGCCGTCTCTTCCTTCATTCTTATCCTTCCATAGGCAATGGCCGTCCTTTTAGTGTCTTCCTTATCTCCAACCTGTACCATGTGAGCCCTGCCTTCTTCATTGAAGTGGGTAAAGTCCATATTCTAACCTCCAATCTGATTCATATTTCTTTTTATATATTCTTCGTTTTCAAGATTGTGCTCTTCATCTTTTGTAAGAATGGCTTCTCTTATCGTCTTCTCAAGGTCTCCGCCTTCACGGAGCACAACCTTTAGGTCTATTTCGCGATCTGAGTGGAGACAAAGCTTCAGCTTACCTGTGGCTGTCAATCTTACTCTGTTGCAGTTTGTACAGAATTTACACGATATGGGGTTGATTAGCCCTACCTTTCCCTCTCCATCAGATAACCTGTAGTAAGTTGCAGGTGCAGATGGATCCTCTGTTTCTATCAGTTCAAGATTAGGCACAATTTTTAGAATCTCTTTGGTTGATAGAAACATTGATTTTGCAAAACTTGAGGCTTCTCCTATGGGCATAAGCTCTATAAATCTGACATCCACAGCGCCATCTCTCGTCAATTCTACCAAATCAGTTATTTCATCATGATTGAATCCACCTATAAGCACAGTATTTATCTTAATGGGCTTTATTCCCTTCTCCCTTGCATGTCTGATTCCCAATAGAACTCTGTTGATATCTCCACCACGGGTAATTCTTCTATATTTTTCAGCATCCAAGGTATCAAGACTTATATTCAATCTTTTAACTCCAGCATCAACCAAATCATCCAGATAATCATCAAGAAGAATGCCATTTGTTGTCAAAGTCACCTCCTTGATTCCATCTAGAGCATTTACCTTTTTAATGAGGTCAACAGCTCCAAATCTTACAAGGGGTTCTCCACCAGTAAATCTTATTTTATCTATCCCTACATCTACAAATGTCTTTGTAATCTGATACAATTCCTCCAGTGTCAGTATTTCACTATGGGGAATCTTGTTCCTAATTCCACCCTCCGGCAAACAATACTCGCATCTCAGATTGCAACGGTCAGTAATGGATATTCTCAAATAATTAATTTCTCTACCGAAGCTATCTCTCATATTATCAGTCCTATTCTATCCATATTATTTCACCTGTGTTTTGAAATCCATATCCCCCAAGGTTCTCTACACGATTCCTGAACTCGTCTGATTTCAATAGCTGGATAAACTCTTTTACCAGCTCCATTTCAATAGACTCTGCTCGAAGCAAAAAGTCGTAGTCCTCATCTGCTAGAGGAACAAAATCAAGGTCCATGGCCTTGGCTGCTGAATATACACCAAGACCGGTAGTCGCTGTATTGTTCTTTACAGCTGCAGCTACTGCCATATGAGTTGTAAACTCCCTTTGGTAGCCTCTGATGTCAGCATGATCAATCTCTTCCTTTTTAAGCTGATAATCAAAAAGCACCCGTGTTCCTGCGCCTCTTTGTCTGTTGGCAAAAATTATCCCTTCTTTGCATAGGTCTCCACATTCCCTGATATTTTCTGGATTCCCCTTCTGGACTATAAACCCCTGGTTTCTTTGGATTCCTTTGACTAGAACCATCTTTTTGCTGGAGAAGTATTTTTTAACATAGCTGATGTTATACTCTCCGGATTCCAAGTCCAGCAGGTGTATTGGTGCAAGATGGCATTCATCTCTTCTTAGTGATAAAATCCCGCCCATGCTTCCTACATGGGATGATGTCAATTTCATCATATCTCCAATTATATCCATTACAATATCGTGACTGCCGATTGAAACCAGCTTGTTTCTTATGCTTGTTTGTGGCTTAAGAAGCTCAACCTGTATTTTGTCACCAGCTTCATATCCTTCAACATTTCTTGGAATTATTCCCAATCCATCAGCCTTTACAAGACTCATATTTACCCCTGCACCCCCTGATATAGGTGTTGCAATAAGTCTGTCATTAACCTGACCAAGGGTAACTCTTATGATTTCCTTGTTCTTTAGTGATGAAACCATTCTTCTGGATATGACTGCGTCGACAGTCTCATATATCTCTCCCTGTTCTCCAAGAAACTTAAGAATCAATGGTTTCGCGAAGACATCAAATACCATGAATGCAGAAACTGGATATCCAGGAATTCCAATTACAGGCTTCCCTTCAATTATGCCGAGAATTGTCGGTTTGCCAGGCTTCATTGCGACACCATGCACCATAACCTGTCCCAACTCCTGAATTAGATTTACCGTAAAATCTTTGGTTCCCGCAGAGGAGCCTGCATTTATTATTACCATGTCGTTATCCTTCACAGCTTGTTTAAGAAGCAGCTTCAGCTTGTCATAATCATCCTCCATAGGAGGGTACCTATTAGGTATTCCTCCGAGAGCTGTTACCAGTCCCTTGAAAACATGGGAGTTTGAATCAATTATTGTGCCTTCTTTCAACTGTGAGATATCATCTACTATCTCAGAGCCAGTAGGGATAATCCCAACCTTCGGACTTTTGTACACATCTATTTCCTCTACTCCTCCTGAAATAAGCGCTCCAATATCCATAGGCCTTATCCTGTGCCTTGAAGGTAAAATCATTTCAGTTGCGACAATGTCCTCCCCAATCTGTCTAACATGTTGATAAGGATAGGCAGGTCTTAGAATCTGCACCTGTTTTTCATGCATTTGCAGTACATCCTCTATCATAATTACCGAATCATAGGGATATTTTATAGGATTTCCCGTGTTGACATATTTGAAATCAACGCCATCTTTCAATGTGAGTGGATTGCTTTCATTGGCACTCTCTGTATTTTTTGAATTAACCGCAATACCGTCCATCGCTGATGCATTGTATGAAGGCGAGGATACTTTTGCATATATAGCTCCCCAGGTAACTCTTCCAAGGGATTCCCTGACGTCGACTATCTCTTTGTCACCTTTTATACTCAGTTCCTTAAAGTAGAGCTTAATTGCCTTTTCAACATCCATATTATCTATATAAGTGTTTCTTTCCATATGCACATCTCCTCCGCTAGAACAAATAAACTTCCCTCTCATCTCCCTTATCTATTCCTTCCTCGTGCTCCCTGATTACAATATAACCATTGGAACTGGAAAGGAGAGTAATCATACCGGATTTCCCAAAGCTTGGTGTTACAAGAGTTTTCCCATTTTCTTCTCTCACCGTTACCATATGGTAAGTTTCCTTTCCAGGTGATGAAGGAAAGTTGTGGGTTGCGACAGCAGTCAGCTTTCTTTTAAAATTCCCTGTCCTCAGTAACGTAAATAAATAAGGCTCCACAAGCGCTTTAAATACAACTATTGAGGATACAGGGTGTCCCGGTAGTCCCACAATGAGCTTGCCATTTCCATCTCCTATGATAGTTGGTTTGCCAGGTTTGATTGAAAGTCCATGTGCAAGCACTCCCTTCCCATGAAGGTCAGCTATTACTTTGTGGGTGAAGTCCCTGGTGCCTACAGAGCTTCCTCCAGATAGCAATACCAAGTCAGATTTCTCTAATGCATTTTTCACTCCTTCCAGGAGAAGGTTATAATCATCCTTAATAATCTCCCGACCTATTGTATCGCAGCCAATATCTTCTATCATCGCTGAGAGAGCATATGAGTTTATATCTCTGATTTTACCCATTTCCAGTTCTTCATCAAGGTCTATTAACTCATCTCCGGTTGACAATATGTAAACTCTTGGCTTTTTGACAACCTTGACTTTATTTATTCCAAGGCTTGCAAGTACTCCCACTTCATTTGGGCCAATTATTCTTCCGGATTGAAGTACAACCTCTCCCTTTTCTATATCCTCTCCTGTGAATATCATATTCTCACCTTTGCTTATGGGTTTGAAAAGAAGTACTGTAGTGTCATCCATCTTTTCCGTATTCTCAATCATAATCATACCAGTGGCACCGATTGGTATCATTCCTCCTGTGGGTACATATACCGCTTGACCATTCTTAACACTATATTCGGATGTTTCTCCAATACGAACCTCTCCCAGGTAGTCCAATATGCTAGGAATGGACTCAGTGGCTCCATGGCTGTCTTCAACCACAATTGCGTAGCCATCCACAGTGGATCTATCGAATTCAGGTACATTAACATTCGCTACTATGTCCTCTGAAAGGATTCTCCCACGGCACTTCAAAAGACTTTCTTCTTCCGTCCCCATTATGTATTCTCCAAACTCTCTATCTATCAATTCTCTGGCATCTTGTATTGATACAACTTTAAAAAATTCCATTTAGTACCACCTTTCCTCTTTCCAAACATACCATTCTGTCGCATAATCTTATTGATTGTTCAATATTATGGGTAATGATTACCATAGTACATCCTTTCTGCTTCTGATATTCAGATAATGATTTTTCGATTTTTATAACTGATTCTGGATCAAGACTAGCTGTAGGCTCATCCAGTAAAAGCAGTTCAGGTTCCATCACCATTGCCCTTGCTATTGCTACTTTCTGTGATTCTCCACCTGAAAGCTGATGGCCCTTTTTGTTCATTAAATTATTTATTGAAAGAAGTTCCGCAATTTCCATCACCTTTTCTTGAGCTGCAGGTCTAGATACTTTTCTCAAATTAAGAGGGTATGCAATGTTATCGAATACGCTTCTTCTGAAAAGATACGGTTTCTGAGAAACCAGAGTAGTTTTTAGTTTTATGAGATCAGAGTAATGTTCGCCACTATATGTTACTCGCCCTTCATACCGATCTTCAAGTCCCCCTATTATATTCAATAGAGTCGTTTTACCCGAGCCATTTGGCCCGGTAATCCCTGTAATTATTCCCTTTTCAATCACTAGATCATCTATATCTAAAACTAGGTCATTCTGGTATCGTTTACGCACCTTATAAACACTAAGTTTCATATTATTCCCCCTGACTATAGGAATATATAATGCTATGTATTCCAAATGAAATTATTAAAAGTATTGTTCCAAGTGCTATTGCCAGGGGATATTCTCCCATTGAGTTCATCATTGATATTGTTGTGGTAATAACACGGGTCTGCCCCTTGATATTTCCTCCTACAATCATAACAGCCCCAACCTCAGATATCGCCCTAGAAAATGATGTTGCTACATTTACCAGGATATCAGTTCTCAACTCCCTTATAATCAGAATTACACTGTCCCATATGTTTCCGCCCAGAGATTTTGATACCTTATGTATTGCTACTCCTCTATTTTTAGCCATACTGAATGTAAGTCCAAGTATCAGAGGAATCACTAAAATAGTTTGTGCAATTATCATCGCCTTTGGCGTGTATAACAATCCAAGAAAGCCGAGAGGCCCCCTTCTTGCTAGTAGAAGTGCAACTGCTAGTCCAACTATTACTGAGGGTATGCTCATGAATGTATAGATAAGTCTTGAAATCATCTTTTTACCTTTAAAATCCTTGATCCCAAGATAAACTCCAAGAGGCACAAAAAACAGTGCGGCAACGAGTGTTGCGCTTGTGGATACCAACAGTGATAGCCAGATTACATCATAAATCTCAGGATCAAATTTTAATAGAAGTTGGAAAGATTCCATAAAACCTTGCTTGATATAATTCATTATCACTGCCTCCTTTCATGTCAACTTATATTATTTGCTGTAATTCGGTATAAATAGTGGCTCACCATATTCTTCAATTCCAAATTCTGATATTAGCTGCTGAGCCTTATCAGATATCAACCACTCTATAAATTTATTAGCACCATCTGCGTTGATTATTTCTCCCTTCTCAGGGTTTACAGGTATGACACCGTAATAGTTGAAAAGGCTCTTATCTCCTTCTACCAAGACCTGAAGATCGATCTCATCCTTCAAAGCCAGGTATGTTGCTCTATCTGTAAGAGTATAGCCTTGCATTTCATCAGCTATCCTTAAAACGTCACCCATCCCAACACCAGCCTCATTGTACCAGTCTCCTGCAGGTTTTATTCCCGCTTCAGACCAAATTGTCAGTTCCTTTTTGTGGGTTCCCGATTCATCTCCTCTAGAGATGAATATAAGATTCTGGTCATTTATATGCTGTAGTGCCTCTACAATGTCATTTCCATATTCAATTTTTGGCTTTGTATTTGGTCCTACAAGAACAAAATCATTGTACATAACCTCATATCTCACGGTACCATGCCCTTCCTCTACAAACTTAAGCTCATCCGGCTTGTAATGCACAAAAAGTACATCAGCTTCTCCGTCTCGTCCCATTTGCAGAGCTTTACCCGTACCTACTGCAATGGTCTTTACTTTAATTCCAGTGTCTTCTGTATAGATAGGCAATAGAAAATCCAATAGTCCTGAGTCCTGGGTACTTGTTGAGGTAGCAAGAATTATTGAGTTATGTTCAGCTGTTTCCCCAGGAATAATGCTACAACCAGGTACTAATGATAGTGTGAGCAAAAGGAGAAAAAAATATAAAAGACGTCTTTTCATAAATATCAAGCTCCTTTATTCTTATAAGACAAAAAAAGCAACCCAAAGAAAGGTTGCTTAATAAACATCTTCCTTTCCAAACGGGAGGTGTGGGGATTTCTCCTTTACCCATCGGCATTGTTTCATGGCATTTGCTTTAGAACTCAATGCTCGGAAAACTCTTATAAATATTAATTTTATTTCTTCATGTGTCATTAAAAAAACTCATGTTCAAATCTCTTTAATTGTAACACATTACCAGGGTGTATTACTATAACTCACTTAATTTTCTTGCGCACTCTGAATCGCTGCCAGTGAGTATTTCCAGACCATGATGGACGCTATCCAAGCAGAATTCCAATGATTCCTTAACAGCCTTGGGGCTACCAGGTAAATTTATTATTAGGCTGTCGTTTCTTATTCCTGCAACTGCCCTTGAAAGCATTGCACGGGGCGTAATTTTTAGGCTGAAGTATCTTATGGCCTCGGTTATTCCTGGTGCCATCCTATCACAGACCTGAATGGTTGCCTCAGGAGTTATATCACGTTTGCTGAATCCCGTCCCTCCAGTTGTGAGAATTAAATCAACCGCAAGGTTATCAGCCATGTTCTTCATTTCTTCCTCGAGAAGATCCTTTTCATCAGGTAGAATTACCTGTCTTATGACCTTATATCCCTTCTCTTGGACCATTTCCTTTATAATTGCTCCTGAAACATCTTCTCTTTCACCAGTTGCACCTTTATCGCTAGATGTAATGATTCCGACCTTAAACATGTTAATCTCCTAATATACTTCTTCAATCTTCTATAGTTCGGATTTGTAAAGCAATCCGAAATTTTTAGCAACTCATACTTGAAAAATATAGAGTTATTAGATCTCTTAATTATTGGCATATTCTTTCATTAAAAAAAACTAAAACTCAACGAGTCCTAGGAATTTCTTTGTATCATAATTTGTATTGGTATTTGGTGGAGATAAGGGGATTCGAACCCCTGGCCTCTTGAATGCCATTCAAGCGCGATCCCAACTTCGCCATATCCCCAGAAGAATACAATAAAATGGTGCGAGATGAGGGATTCGAACCCACGACTTTTTGCACGTCAAGCAAACACTCTCCCACTGAGTTAATCTCGCACTATTGGATAATTTCATCTGAAATATATCCACCTTGAAATAATACCAAAATTCGGGCTAAAAAACAACACTTACTTTTAAATAATAATTAAATAAGCTTAACAGATTATTAGATTGACATTATTTCTACTTTGTTGACACTAGGCTCAAAAATGAATATAGTATGATTAAGAATAATATAAGAAAGGTGGATTGAAATGAACTTAAGTCAAAAATTACAATCATATAGAGAAGAGTCTCTCAGCAAAAAAACTGAAGAAGATAAGACAACAATGCTTGAAACAGCAGAAAATCTCAAGAGGCTTGAAATAGAAAAGAATGCCCTTAATGAGGGTGACAAAATCCCTGAATTCCAATTGAAAAATGCAGTTGGTAAAACAATCAAAATTTATGATGTATTGTCAAATGGGCCGATCATTATTAATTTCTACAGAGGTGCCTGGTGTCCATATTGCAACCTTGAAATTGCTGCATACCAGGAAATTCTACCCGAAATAAAAAAAAGAGGCGCACAGCTCGTAGCCATATCACCGGAAGTTCCAGACATCACAATGACATTAAAGGAAAAGCATGCCCTCGAATTCGAAATACTAAGTGACACTGATAATGCGGTTGCCAAGCAATTTGGACTTGTTTTTCATTTGGAGGACAAACTAGTCGCCTTATACAAAAAAATGGGAATAGACCTCGTAAAATCTCAAGAAAACGAAAATAGCGAGCTGCCGATACCCGCTACATATGTCGTTAACACTGATGGCGTCATTAAGCTAGCTTACCTCAACAGTGATTACACCAAAAGACTTGAGCCAATGGATGCTGTTGCTGCATTGGACTAAATTTCTTCTTCATCAAATGAACTTTTTAAGGCCTTGTATAGCATCAGGGCCTTTTTTTCATGTTCTATGGGTATATCAACATATCCCCAACCATGGTCAACTCGAAAATACCATTGTAGGCTAGGCTATTGTTGGAAATCAGGACATGGGGTATCTTCTCCTCATCCAAAATGTTTGTGTAAAGCTCAGCTTCAAACTGATTATCCAATTTGATTCTAAATGTATCCATCAGTTCCTCCGATTTAAAGTTGTTATTTGATTATATCATATCAACAGGTTCTTGGGTTCAGATTGTGTTTGAAACACCATCTGAACCTTAGAAACCGTTATCCAGGGACTCTACAGTGCTTATCTCCCACTTATAGAAGTGGGAGTCTTAGCACTGTTAGTCATCGGATATGTCATGATTGGACTTCTATTCAAATATTACTCTAACAATTTTAATCAAAAAGAGCGCAGATATCTTGTGTCAGAACAAGATGAATTGCGCTCTTAGTAAAATGTATGTTTGATTTATACTGTTGTTACAGGTTTTTTTATTCTTTGAACTATGATCAAAGCTGCTAGTACGGCAAGACCCATAAAATCCTGGTAAACATTTGCAGATATCATTAACAATGCTGCAGCGAATACTATTATCCTCAAAAAGAAATTCACCTTTTTTATGAAGAAGCCTTCTGTTGCAACACCAATCATAAATACACCAATCATTGAGGTAATGATAACCCTAATTGTTATAGCAGCAGTCGTATCAATAGATAATAGGGCTGTGTTGTAAACAAACATATAAGGTACAATGAACCCTGCTAAAGCAAGCTTGACCGATTGGACCCCGGTCTTCATTGGATCGCCTCCAGAAACACCTGCAGCGGCGAATGATGCCAAAGCGACAGGTGGTGTTAAATTGGCAAACATAGCATAATAGAATACAAACATGTGTGCTGCTATGGCCGGTATGCCAATTTAACACCACCTGTCGCTTTGGCATCATTCGCCGCTGCAGGTGTTTCT
>JAHRFV010000093.1 GCA_019084435.1 Dethiosulfatibacter sp. | reverse complement strand
TCGTTGTCAATGACAAACGCAGGGTGCTGGAAAAACCGTCACACTTTCTCGTTAAAATATGCTAAAATGAAAATCAGTAAATCTATCTTAACAAGAGGGAGCAGTCTATTCTTCTTTTTCCTACAGTAAAGTAACGCAACCCCAAAATGCTTATTGGTTGTCGGTTGAAATTTTTTGTTATATAATCAAACTCAGTTATATATTTAAATTGAAAGGATTGTATATGAGCGAGCTACATGTGGGATTATTCTTTTTTGAATTTGCAGCCAGATTATTTGATCTCTTTATAGTCTTTTATATAAGCACTCGTAATATTTCGAAAAAAAATGACAATTTCTATTTCTTGTTGAGTATAGTTATTGCCATCGGTCTTGTAGCAACCATATTGAGTAATGCCATTGGTCAGTATGACATAGTTGCTACATTGATGCCAGCTATTGGTCTCTATTTTACTATAAAGGCATTTTATGATATAAGATCCTTTAATTTGCTGATCAGTTTTGGATTGGCTACATTGATGATTATAATAATTGCCAATGTATCAGTGGTTTTTTATTCTTATATCATTGATGTAAATGCAAATGTATTGATGTTGCCTGGGTATCATCGGGTTATTTATAAGATTATAAGCAAACTGTTGGTGATTTTACCAGCATATTTGATAGGGAAGTTTTTATCATATTCGGAAATTAGGGTATCTTATTTCTCGATTGTTACCGTTATAGTAGTTTTTATCAATGTTTTATTGACATTTTTAAGTATAAATCTTTATCTCGACGCGGAATTGCAAAACAGTTCCGAATTTTTTTATGCCATTGTAGCTTTGTTGATTATAACAATATCTAGTATTTTAGTGGTCAATCTTGCTTTTAAGGTGATTCAGCAGGAAAGAAAGGAATTACAATGGAATAGCATGAAAAAAGAATATGAGAATCAATTGAAGCATATGGATGAGATTAACAGGGTATTAAAAGTGATGAGTGCCAATAGACATGATTATATAGGACATCTGGAGACCTTAGGGGCTTTGCTGAAAAACAAAGATTTCACTGCCTCTGAACTATACGCGAATCAACTATTGACTGAAGAACAACATATCGGCACTAAGATTCGCACAGACAATAAACTGATACGTGCAATTCTGAATTATAAGGAGAGAACCATCAATACGCTGGATATCAGATTTGAACATTATGTCAATATACCTGAAGAGCTGCCAATTGCAGATATCGACTTGACGATTATTGTCACCAACGCTTTAAACAACGCCATAGAAGCATGCGAAAGGATTCCGTCAGACAGATATATCGAACTATATATGAACTATGAGCTTAATAAGCTAAAAATAAAGATAACAAATGCATTTGACGGTGGATTGAAAATAATAGACAATCAAATTGAGACTTCAAAGCAAAGTGATATCCTCCATGGAAGAGGCCTGGAAAATATCAAAACAACTGTTGAAAAATACAATGGATATTATAAAGTAAGCAGCAACAACAATCTGTTTATATTGGAAGTATTGATTTAGAACCCTGTTGATAAAGCATTATTAATGTTATAGAATGAAATGGATAAAATCTCAAGGATGAAAGACAGAATTTTAAGGAGGCTGTATAGCATGAGCAAAATGAAAATTGGAATTATAGTTATAGTAGTGTTGGCTTTGGTTGGAACTGGCATTTATATGTTTTCAGATCAAGAAGATTCTTTCACAGAAATGAGCACATTTGATAAGTTTGAGGCTTCATTGTCCAAACTAAGAGAAGTAAAAGAAGCCGACATGATGGTCAGTTTTAATATTGACATTGATACATCTGATCCATCTATGACAAGAATGGCTGACATATTACAACAGGTGGATTTCAATTACAGCATTAAACAAAACATAAACAACATTGAAAACCCATTGATAGAGGGTCTGCTATCTCTAAACTATCAGCAGGAGCCGGCTTTCAATCTAGGTTTTTATATGGACGCCGAAAAGATGATTTTAAGCTCAAGCGATCTTATAAGCCAGGCATTCTATATGAATTTCGAGGATTATGAGCGGTACATGAATGACTTGATTGCCTCATATGGTGAAGATCAACAAATGCCTGCTATATCAATGGATATCCAGGAAATCATGAAACAGTCCATGGAATTCCAGAAGGATTTTTATTCACTCGAGGGTATTGAAGGCGCAGAGAATTTCGATGGCGAAAAATACAGAAGCATGCTGGAAGTGGGGCTTGAGGGTCTTTTGTTTGAAATAGAATCCTTCGATGTCGAGATATTGGATAACGATCAACAGAAGACAGTGAAGAGTAGTGGGATGCAACTGGATTTCAACGAAACACAATTGATTGATTTGATGCTACCCATGCTAGAAGAGGCAAAAACCGATGATGCTCTAAAGAATATCATTATCGCTAAAGCGGAGCAATATATGACATTTGTCAATACTCTATACAGTATCGATTACGAAGCAATGGGTGTTGAGGATCCGTATGCGGAAATTTATGAAGGAATTGATGATTTGGATGAAAATTATGATATCCGCATTGACGAGATTATTAAAGCTTTAAATGATTTTAAAGAGATTAATACCGGCAAAGGGTTTAGTGTCAGCAACAAGATAGGCCTGGATGATTCAGGGATGATTATATTCTGGGATATGGCAATCTTGGTCAATCTTGAATCAGTGAACCCATCAGTTGATACAGTGACTATAAAAACACAATCCGTTACTAACTCATATAATAAGAGTCTAAACTTCACCGATTATTCCAATGTTGCAGAGGAAGGAATTGATTTGGTTTCGCTTTTTGAGAATCCTGATGCGACAGAGACTCAAATGGTACTCATGCAGCTCTATGGATCTGTTATGCAAAAGATGTCACTCAATCCTTTGTTTAGGGACATAATGGCGGAGACGGGAGTTTATTAGTCGATGATAAAGAGGGTCGGTTTTCTTTTTTGGTTCAACATCAAAAGTCTTCTCACAGATTATAAAAAAATGTTCTTGTTATTCTTACTACCATTAGTGATTCTCTTTGTGGTACTGATGATGTTTAACAAGGATAACAGGATAGACAGCCCAACAGAGAAAATCGGGATTGGGATTGTTGATTTGGAGCAAACTAACATCAGCAGAATGCTTATCTCCAACATAACTGAAGAAGATACTGTGTCTAACCTATTGAACTTTTATATGCTTAGTTTGAAAGAAGCTGAATCTACTCTAAAGTCAGGTGATATTACTGCATTTATTATTATTCCAGAGGATTTTTCCACAGGACTGCTTAATATGGAGAATCCTCCTATCAATATTGTTTATGATGGCAACAATTCAATCGAGTTTTTCATTATTTATAAAACAGTGGAGAGTTTTTCAAAATATGTGAATTATGTTGAAATATGTACCGCCTCAGAGTATTATGCTCTGATTGATATGGGGTTTCCAGCTGAAGATGCCATGAAAATCAATGATTCTGTGTCATTCAAGCTTATTATGGACACTTTGGGCAGAAAAATACTGTTTGACAGCCAACCTATCTTTCAGTTTCCTTCGGTTTCTTCAATGATTTATCATGGAACATCTATTTTTGTGCTGATTATGTTTTATATCAGTACGCTTTGTGCCTTAGATATTATAGAAGAAAAAAAATCAAGGGTCCTAACACGGATCAGATTGTCAGTCACAGGTGTTTTCTCGTTTTATATGATGAAGATCTTGGCTTATACAGCGCTTACCACTATTTGGATGTGTGGCGTAATGGTGGGATATCAGCAGATATTCAAAGTAAAGATTGATTTTCTCTTAGTTACCCTGACAATTTCTGCCATTAGTTTCTTATTGAATGCTTTTTATATTGGTATGTCCGAAATCATTAAAGACAAGGAAGGATTTTTAAGTTTTACATCTCTATTTATAGTTTCATTTGCATTTCTAGGAGGGACTTTTTTTCCTGTTTCATTGTTGCCATATTCTGTGAGTCGTTTGACGGCCTTTAGTCCTAATCTTATTATAACGAAAAATATCATCAATCTTATGTACAACAATATTAACAAGTCTAATCAACTATACATGGTGATTGCAAGTGTTGTCTTCGGGATAGTTATTATAGTAGCTTCAACCTTTATGGCTAGAAAAGGAGAGTTCAGATGATCCATATAATAATTCTAAGGATCAGAATGTTTTTATCGAAAAAAATAATGCTGCTGCTATTTGTCGTCTTTCCATTGCTGTTCTCGTTTATTGCACTCAATTATCTGAAGGCGGACGATTTTGAGATTAAAACAACGATTGGTGTCGTAGATTCGGATCAAACAGACTTTTCTGAAAATGTTATAGAAAGATTGAGAAGTGACAGTTCTTTGATGGTTTTTGCCTTTGATGAAAACTCAGGTCAAGAAGCTTTAATCAAAGAAGATATTATTGGATTATACATCATCAAGGAAGGTTTTTCCCAGGCCATTAAGACAGGCAAAACACAAAGAATCATTGAGGTAAGGTATCTGGCAGATAACTATACCGCACCAGGAATCACTGACCTGATTACACCGCATTTTTTGATGGACATTTTAAAAGAACAGACTATGCTAACTGTAAATAAAGCAGTGTTTACTGACAATCCAGAACTGGGTGAAAAGTTCAGAGAGCTGTTTCTTGAATATACAGTTATGTATGAAGACTCAGAGGATTTGGAGCTTCAAGTTATTTTAAATTCAATTGATTCAGATGCTGAAAAACCTATATTTAGTACATCCAAAGAAATCATCATCAGATATTTTTTAAGTGTAATACTTATATTTTTGATAATAACCGGATTTTATCAGGCGATACAAGTCAATGTAGATAAAGAGCACGGGATTATCAGTAGGATAAAGCTGTCCCAATGTCCATACTACCAGTATGTCCTGGGCAATATACTGGGTATCGCAATGATTGTCTTCATCATCTCAGTACTGCAGATGCTGTTATTGAAGAACATGCTCTTTTATCATTTGGATTTTGCGAAGGTGATATTGGGGTTGGCCATATACGCTCTATCAATATCATTATTGTCCGTAGCAATAATGGCAGTATTAAAGAAAGGGTCTGACTTTCAGACTGCTATTCCATATCTCATGATTGCAATTTGGATTTTTGGTGGATGGATATACAGCGAGACTGTTATTAATACAGGCATGTTGCAATATTTGGGGCGCATACCGGGAATGATGATAAAGGATGACCTCATAAATCAGTTTACTAATGTGGGGCAGAATATCAGAAGAGAAAATATTATGATGGAAATAGGTTTTCAATTTGTCTTGTTTTGTCTTATTTATCTAAAAGGAAAATCGGGGTACAATAAAAATGTTAATTGAAATGAGTCATATCAATAAAAAATATAAAAAGACCATGGTTCTAAGTGATCTGAACATTCAGATCGAACAAGGCTCAATATCAGGTATTGTTGGACCAAATAGCGTCGGCAAAACAACCCTACTGAATATTATGAGCGGGCTTGTCATGCCTGATTCAGGAGAGGTCTTTTTTGAGGACAGACCTGCTGCTGATTTCAAAAGCCTTATAGGTTATGTCCCTCAGGAAATTGCTTTGTATCAGGACTTGTCAGTGAAGGATAATTTCAGGTTTTTTTCAGGTGTCTATGGACTGAATAAGGAGAAAGCCAAGGAACGCATGGCCTACATATACGATATTATGGCACTGAAGGATCTACACCGGATTAAAATTAAGAACCTCTCAGGTGGAATGAAAAGACGCATAAATATAGGCGTTGAGCTGTTGAAAGACCCGAGGGTTTTAATAATGGACGAATCAACTGTCGGCATAGACATGGGTGCTAGAACAGACATTATAAACTTGGTTAGAGAACTAAACGACGATGGCATGACCATCATTTTTACTAGCCATCACATGAGTGAGTTGGAAAGTATCTGTACTGATTTATTCTTTCTGAAAGATGGAAGCGTGGCATTGGCGGGTAAAAAACAAGCTATTCTGGAAAAAGATGGAGAAAAACGAACGTTAGAGCATCTTTACAGCGATATATATCGTTTATCTGAATAAAAATTCTAAATGGGCGAAAAATATTGTTGACATTACGTGAATTATTGTGCTAAAATCACTACTAATTAAGAAATCAAATGCAGTGATGGAGAAAAAAGTTTTCTAAAGGCAAGTTATAGAGAGTCGACGAGGGTGGAAGTCGATACTGCCATGAAAATACACTCGCTCCAGAGCAGATCTTCTGAAAATGTAGGAGGATTCGTGTAGCCCCGTTACAGGCTTAGAGTTTATCAGAACTTGAATTGAGAGATTTCAGTGTGCTTTGCATATCGGAATAAACAGAGTGGTACCGCGGGACATATCCCGTCTCTGACATTAGTCAGAGGCGGGATTTTTTGATTTCAAAAAACACTAAAGGAGAATGAAATGAGTAAACTGATTAAGATTTTCGACACTACCTTGAGAGACGGGGAGCAATCACCCGGATGCTCCATGAATTTAAAAGAAAAGATACAGATGGCAAAACAATTGGAAAGACTAAAGGTGGACATTATAGAAGCTGGATTTGCAGCGGCGTCTCCAGGAGATATGAATGCCATCAGAGAAATAGCTTCGGAGATAACAAATGTAACTGTTGCCAGCCTTGCAAGAGCTGAAAAAGAAGATATCGATAAGGCCTGGGAAAGCATAAAACATGCAGTCGATCCAAGAATTCACACTTTTATTGCAACCTCACCCATCCATATGGAATACAAGCTGCAGATGAAACCCGAACAGGTTATGGACCAGGCAGAAGCAATGGTCAAGTATGCTAAGAAATTTGTCTCAAATATAGAATTCTCAGCAGAGGATGCAACCAGAAGTGAAACAGACTTTCTTGCCCAAATATTTACAAGAGCTATAAAAGCCGGAGCAACTACAATAAACATACCGGATACTGTAGGTTACACAACACCAGATGAGTATTATGAATTTCTGATGGAATTGAGAAAGAAATGTCCAGCTTTGGATCGTGTTGCCATTTCTGTCCATTGCCATAATGATCTGGGACTGGGGGTGGCAAATTCACTTGCTGCTATGAGAGCTGGAGCAACCCAGATTGAGTGTACGATCAATGGCATTGGAGAAAGAGCGGGCAATGCTGCTTTGGAAGAGATTGTAATGGCAGTCAATACAAGAAAAGATAGATATGATTATCGATTCAATATCGATACCACTCAAATCATGAGATCAAGCGAGCTGCTGACAAGCATCACAGGCGTAAAAGTCCAGCCTAACAAGGCGATAGTAGGTGCCAACGCTTTTGCACATGAAGCGGGTATTCACCAGCATGGCATGCTGACCAATAAGGAAACCTATGAAATTATGACACCAGAATCGGTGGGCTTGACAAAGAACAAGCTTGTCCTAGGCAAACACTCTGGGAGACATGCTTTCAACGACAAAATAGTTACAATGGGCTATCATTTAACAAAAGAACAACTGGATGAGGCCTTTAGGAAGTTCAAGGATATAGCAGACAAGAAAAAAGAGGTCTATGATAGAGATATTGATGCCCTTGTTTCAAGGCAAAACATTGATGTTCCTAAAG
>JAHRFV010000200.1 GCA_019084435.1 Dethiosulfatibacter sp. | reverse complement strand
CCAAAGTGCAACAATTATCATTCTTTTTATCGTTACGGTAAAGATAGGCATGGTTATCAAAAATATCTTTGCCGTAATTGTAACCATCAATTTGCACCTGATAATCCTTCCAGCAATACTTTAACTGAACGTCACTATCCTAGCTGCCCTATGTGCTCCAAGGCTACTTTTCTTCACCATGATTATGAGCACTATTCCAATTTCAGGTGCTGTGATAAAAAGTGCAACCACTCTTTCTTTGTCGTCAAACCGTCTGCTGTTTTACCGGCTTCTGCCTCAAAGCTCACTGGTAAAAACGACTTTAAACGCATGCGATATCCTGTTCACATCATTATGACAGCCCTTGCCATGTTTTACCTTGGAAAGGATTCTTTCAGAAACATCGCTTTGATCCTTCGTGTTGTCCATCATGTAACGGTTTCTCATACCACCATCGGCAACTGGTGTCGAAAATTTGCTCCCTTATTCAACAATCTTGCCCTGGAGCTTATGCCCATGATGAATTTCGATTCTGACGAATGGCATGCTGATGAGACAGTCGTTAAGATTTCCGGCAAAAAGTATTACATATGGTTTGTTGTTGATTCTGAAACCCGATTCGTTCTGGGTTTCCACCTCTCGCGTCACAGGGACTCTCCTCAAGCCTTTACTGTTTTCAATGCTGTCAAGGATTTAGGCAAGTTCTCTGCCCTTGTCAGCGACCGTTACAGCGCTTACAAGGTGCCTGTCAAGTCCGTTCTGGGCTCGGATGTGAAGCATATCAGGGTGGAAAGCTTTAAAGATGATATTTCCAACAATCTGATTGAGTCTTACCATCATCAGTTCAAGGCTTGGTACAAAACCAAGCAAGGTTTCCATTCTTTTGACTCAGCTAACAATTTGATCAGCATGTTTGTCTTTTTCTACAACTTTGTCAGGCCCCATTCCTCTCTTAATGGATTGACTCCAGCTCAAGTTGCCGGGTTGAATCTGACTAAGAAGCAGAAGAGAAAGTATCTTCTAATCGCTTAATCTGATTCTATTTCGCCTACATGTGTTTCAAAGGAGCGTCCCTGGTCTTGTCAAGGACGCGCGTTAGCGTGTTCATTTTATCCTTGACTAGGACGGGGATGATCCTTTACCATCCTCATGGCGAAATCGGAAGCAATTTTAAGCTATTCTATTAAAACATTGTGCTAATCTTTCATATTTAGTTTACAGAGCCT
>JAHRFV010000088.1 GCA_019084435.1 Dethiosulfatibacter sp. | reverse complement strand
AGCAACCTGATATGGACAGCATAAGGCTATGGGACAAATATCTGAATATGATTCTAAACCCAGATCATAAGGTTATTGACCAGCACAAAATCTGGATAGGATATTCGTTAAAAACTGTAGTCGGCACACTTATCAACAAGTCTAACAAAAAATATTACAATAATTATATTGATACATTCTTAAAGCACATATCTCCAGAAGAAACCAATAGGGATAAGATTTTCATCATATTGGATGCCTTGTGGCGTTTACCCTATCCTGATATGTCCAAACATCAGATAGAAAAGATAATTGATTATGTATCAAACTTTTTTGAAGCCGACTTGGAAACAACTGTTATAGCTTTGGATACAACCGAAAGAATCACTTTTTTGTTGGGTTGCGACACACCATATTTCGAGAAAATAATTAATTTTCTCAGCGATCTTAAAAACGACGAAGAATTAGCTGTATACTACCTCAAGTACAAAATATCACAATATCTAAAATTAGAGAGTACTATCACAGAATTTTACAAGAACAAGCTACATGATTACTCAGATGATCTTTCTGAGATTTTCCTGATGAATCTAAAATCTGCTGTTCCTTGGATTGTTAAATCAACAAACGTCAAATATGTCGAGGAGTTTATCCATGATATTTCTCCCATTTCTAGACTCCATACCGCAACGCATCTATGCAATCTTGTGAAAGTCAGTGCTGTGGAATATGTCAGGAACCAAGCAGGCAGAGCATTGTTAAGCCTGGCTCCTTTGCTGTCTATAGACCAGAGAAACGATGTTGCTATAGAGCTTCTAAGAGGACTTGACATAGAGGGCTACGAGTTTTCAAAATACATCCCCCGATACTTGGGAGAACTAATGCTTTATTTGCACCCAAAGGAACTGGATGAGTCCATTGATGATTATGAGATTTATGCCAAAGACAGGAGTTCGAGAACCATTCCACTTATGCTTAATACTGTGGCGTTTATTATTGAACACTATAATAGCTACCCACAAAGATTTCCAGAAAGCAAAAAAGTTTATGATGCCAGATTGGAAAAGATGATAGGGATATTGATGGCCGGGTTGTCAAATTACGATGAAAGCATTCGACAGGAAGCATTTTATTTTATCGGTAAGAACATCTTTAATTCCGAGGTTTTATCTCTTGAAGAGAAACATTATATTTTCAAGAAAATAAACAAGAAGCTTTTAACACTGTTATCTGAAAAAGATTTGACAGATGTTTTCTTTATAAGCAATTCCGCTTCATTGAACCATATCTACCGTTTCATCAGCGATTATACATTTTTTAACGGTGAAATGAAATATGTCGACAAAACAAAGGCGGCTTTCTTCCCGGGCACTTTTGATCCGTTTTCAGTAGGACACAAACAAATCGTCAAAGAAATAAAAAGCTTGGGATTTGAGGTTTATCTTGCACTGGATGAGTTTTCATGGTCTAAAAAGACCCAACCGCGTCTCTACAGAAGACAAATAGCCAATCTTTCTATAGCTGACGAACTAAATGTTTATCTTTTTCCGGATGATATTCCTATCAATATCGCAAACAACAATGATATTGCAGCACTGAAAAGCTTGTTTGCAAACAAAGACATATATTTAGTGGTAGGAAGTGATGTCATAATAAATGCAAGTGCTTATAACAAAAGAGTCACCAAATCTTCGATACACTCATTAAATCATATTATATTCAAGCGTTCTTCCTCAATCTCGAGTGAGAAAGAAGAGGCCAAAACTGAAGAGATATCAAATAAGATCAAGGGCGATGTCATTCAGCTTAAATTACCGATACACATGGAAGATATCAGTTCATCACTGATTCGAGAACATATCGATGAAAACAGGGACATATCAAAACTGGTCGATCCTATGGCGCAAAAGTTTATATACGAGTATAATCTCTATCTAAGAGAACCACAGTATAAAACATTGATTCAGACCAAATCTTTAGAGATAGATATCATCTCGAATCTTACAAGTCAGATTCGAGACGAGATTGGACATCATATTTTTGTACACACAGATTTATACAAAAATGCTGGTGAAGATATCAATGAGAAAAACATCAAATTTTTAATCATCCGAGATGCTAGTACAAAAGGAAAAATCTTAGGGTTTTCAGCATTCCACTTTATCAAACTGACAGAACTATACCGAGAGTTTAAAAACACCCAGGTAACAGAGCACATTAGAGAAGTAGCATCAGGAAAAATATTGATAATTGATGGTATCTATATCAATCAGGAGAATACCCATTCTGATCTTGAGCAGATAATTATTACTGAAACTCTTGCTCATGGCTTGGAAGAAGATCTAACCTATGCGGTATATCATAATATCCTGACAAACGTTGATTCGAAACAGATATATGAAATTCTGGATCTTCAGGGATTTATTAAGCTCCCTGTAGATAATCAAGGACATGATGTTTATGGAGTCGATATGCGAAAAACTGTTTCACTGATGCTCAATGTAAAGAGCTTTCTTAAAGAGCCCTTCAATGAGAATGATCGAATAATGAGTGTTGCTAACGATACCCGAAAAAGGCTTCAAAAGTCACTTACTACCTTGTATCCAGGCTCGCTTGTTTTGACATTCAATAATGCAATGCTTCACCATAAGTTAACAAAAAAAATCTGTGAAGCCAATGGTGTATCCAATGTGCCATATGATAAGAAAGAACTGGGAGAATTGATGTGCGTCCCATTTGGAAACTTCTTACAGGGTAAGATTGTACCAAACACAGTGACTAAATCTCTTCATACAGAAAAAATGTTTTACCCTGATCTGTCAGGCTTTAAGATAGGAGAGTATCCAAACTACCCCACTTTAATTGATCAGATAAAAACCATTAAATCTTTTGACCGGTCTGTTATTTTAGTTGATGATCTTCTTCACAAGGGATATAGAATTAAGGCAATCGAGCCTTTGTTTAGAAAAGAAAATATTATCATCCAAAAAACTATCGTCGGGATTCTATCCGGTCGAGGTAAAGAAATTATGGATGTTAAAGGTAGAGACGTTGATGGCGCATATTTTATACCTAATCTCAGGCTGTGGTTCAATGAAAATCTTATGTATCCTTTCCTAGGAGGAGATACCATTTTGAGAAGCTCCAGCGAAAAACTAAGTCTGATCCAGTCAGTCAACCTTATTCTACCCTATGTAGCACCCTCTTTTATAAAAGAAACTGATAGGAAAGCAATATTTGACCTCTCACTGGTCTGTCTAGAAAACGCTAGAGATATTATGGTTGCCATTGAGCGTGAATACCAGAAGATATATGAACGAACACTGACTCTGGGAAGACTCAGCGAAATAACAATATCAGCCAGATATCCCGACAAGGGAAATGACTTGAAATATAACTTCAACGTTAAACCATCTGTTTATATCAAAAACGATATTGATGAATTGATACGTATAAAAGATATTGTAGACCAGAGGGAGTAAGATGGAATTTAACCAATATATAATTGATGGCAGAAAGGCTTTTTCTCGACTGAATTATACTGAGTTTGATAGAGCAAATCATATTGATTTTTTTGATAATGATGAGATTATCTACTATTTGGGCAAGCTGCCCTTGAGAAAATCAAGGGGTAGTTTCAGCGTTTGCGATGCAGTTGATTTTAAACTGAACTCTGAAGATGTTTCTCTTCTTAAAAAACCATCCGATAGTCTAAACTTGCCGGATTGCATCGTTGAAAAAATCAAAAAAAGACAAATAATGTACATCAACACAGAATATCCCCTTTGGCGGCACAAATTAACTGACCAACTGCCTGAAAAATGGACTGTCAATCTATTGGCATTGGGTGATGTTGGCAGCACCCTGCTAATAGGATTGAAGCTCTTGGGAGGTGATGCGATAGACGGTATAGGGATTTATGATAGAAACGAATCCAATCTCAAACGATGGGAAATTGAAACCAATCAGATAAGCCATCCATTCCACAATAACCTGCCATTTGTGAAGATTATTCCTCATGAACAGCTATTTGATTGTCATATGTTTGTCTTTTGCGCATCCAAAGGCGTTCCATCCGTAGGATCCGACGTTAGAGATGTGAGAATGATTCAATTCGAAGAGAATGCAAAAATAATTACAACTTATGCGAAAATGGCCCGTAACACAGGTTTTAAAGGTATTTTTTCTGTAGTATCAGACCCTGTCGACCAATTGTGTTATACGGTCTTCAAAGAAAGCAACACAGATGAACATGGAAACTGGGATTACAAAGGTTTATCACCTGAGCAGATTAAGGGCTATGGTTTAGGTGTAATGCATGCAAGAGCCATTTATTTTTCTAAAAAAAATGTATCTTTGTCACATTATGAAAATGAAGGCAGAGCTTTCGGTCCACATGGCAGTGATTTAGTGATAGCAGACAGCATCAAACGCTATAATCAAGAAAACTCACTTACTTTAACAAATAATGCTATTTCAGCAAATCTAGAGGTCCGTAGCCTAGGTTACAAACCTTATATAGCACCTGCTCTATCCTCTGGTGCTTTGTCGATAATCAAAACTATAACCAGAGAATGGCATTATAGTGCAAATTTCATTGGTGGTGCGTTTATGGGAAGCAAAAACAAACATCATAGAAGTGGTATTGAGCTTGAAAGAATAAAAATGGATAATCAACTGGAAAGTAGAATACAAAAAACCTATGAGAAGTTGAGGGATTTTAATGAAAAGCAGAATTAGTTTAATATGTCCTGGAGTCATTTCTCCATTGCAAAAGGAAATGAATGAACTGGCTTTATCAGACTATGATTATTTAGAGATAAATGTGACAGACAACCTTCAACCTATTAAAAATGGTAAGATACTCTTTTCTGTTTATGTTGACTCAACTGGTATCAATATTGAGATGATGAGAATGCTAAAAAAGATCTCTAGATTTGGTCAGAATTTTTTTGAAGGTTCCTCTATTGTTTTATTTGTGTCTGGCGATAGTGAACTCTATACCAAAGCCATGGCCAGAAAGATTATTTTGTATCTAAACCAAGCTGGTGCGTCGTTTATTGGAAGACCTTTGGTTGAAACAACCGGATCAATGAAGAACCTAGCACATATTGCTATGTCAAAAAACCTGATGGTTAGGGATACTGCACTTGAACTGTCTAAAGATTTAGTCAATAGACTGATGGTAGATAATCCCCCAAAAAAAGAAACCCCTGAGTTACTGGTACTATACTCCAGCAACTGGGAAACATCCAATACTTTAATGCTTTGGTCGAGTGTTAAGCCTTTATTGAATGGCGTGAAAATCAAGGAAATACACATTGAAAACGGATCAGTCAGGGACTGCATCGGCTGTCCATATAAAACCTGCAAGCATTATGGACAACAAGAACGATGTTATTATGGCGGTATTATGGTGACTGAGGTCTACCCTGCCGTTTTAAGCTGTGATGCCTTGCTTTTACTCTGTCCCAACTACAACGATTCCATTTCAGCAAATCTTTCAGCAGTTATCAACAGATTGACTGCCTTGTTCAGAAAAACCCAGTTTTATGATAAATACTTATTTTCTATAATCGTTTCAGGCCACTCTGGCAGTGATCTGCTAGCGGAGCAGTTGATTAGCGCTTTGAATATCAACAAAACTTTCAGACTTCCGTCAAATTTCACAATGATGGAAACAGCAAATGATCCCGGTGATGTCCTGAAATTAGATGACATTGAATCAAGAATCGAGCGATTTGCAGATAACATCAAGAAAACGCTTATCAAGTAAGGTTTATTTGTCTATTCCCTCTCTTGACAAAACACCCTCTGTTTCATAATAGTGCTTGACCTCCTTCATTTCTGTAACCAGATCTGAAATCTCATACAACTCATCAGGAGCATATCTGCCCGTCATTACAACCTCAACTTTCTTGTCTCTGCTTCTTATCATATTAACAACATCTTCAACCGTGAAAAGATTGAAATGGAGACCGATAGTAATCTCATCCAAAATGACAACATCAAACTCGCCTGACGCTAAAACCTGACGACATTTTTCAAGTCCTTCCATCGCAGCCTCTATATCCTTCTGTTCAGGGAATTCAAAAATAAAGCATCCCCTTCCTAATTGTTCAATTGTAATGTTTTTGACGATTTCTTGAATCTTGGTTTCACTGTATTTCATATCTTTGACAAATTGTCCAATATAGACCCTCTTGCCTGCCATCGCGGCTCTGATAGCCAAACCAAAGGCCGCTGTTGTTTTTCCTTTGCCATTTCCAGTGTATAAGTGAACATATCCTTTTGTCATATTCTATAAGACAAGAGACGAGATTATCAAAAACACTATTTGCGATATCTCGTGAACAAATCCCAAAGTATCCCCTGTCATACCTCCTATTTTTTTGATAATGAATTTTGTAATCAATCCTGATATTATGAATGTCGCTACAACAGGCACAATCAGTCTGTAATTAATAAACAAAGCTATTAAAGCTGTGAACGCAAATCCAATATTTCTCTCTCTATCGGTGCAGCTCTTAATAAAAACAGCTCCTAATCCATCCTCATCTTTAGCATAATCAGAAATAGAGGCAGCAGCAAGTATCGATGCTTTTCCCATTATAGCCATAACAAAAATGGTACCTCCCAGGTTATCCGCAAAAAGTGTCACATAACTAACAATCAGCAGGCCAATAGACAAAGATCCAAATGATCCAACCCTGCTGTCTTTCATTATATCCAACATTTTTGCCTTGTCTCTACCACTAAATATACCATCTGCAGTATCTGAAAGCCCATCAATGTGAATCCCCCCGGTAATCCATACATAGAAAAAAACCAGAATGAGAGATGAAACGTATGGATTCACAAAAAAAGTAGCATGCTTTAAAATAAGTAAACCTAATCCAATTAATAATCCAATCAAAGGAAATAAAATTATTCCAAGTTGATAATCCCGGTCATCAAACTCATAGTGATGCCTAATTGGAATTCTAGTAAAAAATAGCATCATCATCGCCATGCTTTTCATAGTCTGAGCTATAATATCTCTCACAATATCACCCCGCCTGAATTTTTTTCAAATCAACACCTATGCCAGATACCGCTAGTATAACCTTATCGGCTTCCTTAGCAATGTACTGATTGAGGCGTCCTGCTATATCACGATACATCCTTGTCATCCTATCGACAGGGACTATACCCATGCCCAACTCATTCGTCACAATAACCATTTTCTTGCCGTATGATTTAGCTAAATCTATCATTCTTGAAATATCTTCAATAATACTGTGTTCCAACTCCTCATATTCTTCTAGAGAAGTAGTTTCATTAATCTCGTTGTAGTAGAACCTGTTAGATAACATAACAGTTATGCAGTCCAACAGAATACCTTCGCAAGCAATAAAATCGTGATTATTTTCAAGTTGTTTAAAATTTTGATAGATCTCAATAGTTCTCCACTTCTCGTCTCTTCTTTCTCTATGTTTCATTATCCGATCTTTCATTTCTTCATCAAATGGCACAGAGGTAGCGATGTATAACACCGTTTCATAATTATCAAAAATCTTTTCTGCAATAGTGCTTTTACCACTTCTTGCACCACCAGTCACCAATATCAATTCTGCCATAAATAAATTCCTCTCTCATTTAATCATTGTCGCAACACTTTATCTATAAAAATTCTGACCATCTCTGGATCGAACTGGGTGCCTGCATTTCTTTCCAATTCTTCTATCGCCTCATCCATTGATTTGGTGCGTTTATAGCTTCTCTCTCCAACCATCACATCATAGGCCTCAGCTATTGCTATAATCCTCGCCTGCAAAGGTATTTCATCTCCTTTGAGGCCTCTAGGATATCCTGTCCCATCCCACCTCTCGTGATGATACAGCACATCGTCAGCAATCCCTGTGAACTCACCTACAGAATTCAGGATTCTGTAACCCATTTCTGAATGGTTTTTTATTTCCTCAAATTCCTCAGTGGATAATATTCCTGTCTTATTAATTATACCGTCATCAATGGTTATTTTTCCTACATCATGAAACAAACCGAGGATTCTAATCGCTTCTATTTCATTATCCGGTAGTTTCAAAGCTTTTGCCAAATCTAGACTGAAATCCGAAACTCTTTCTGCATGGCTGGCTTCCCTTTTACTTTTTTCATACAAAGATTGTATTATAGCATTAATAGTCTGATTTCTCATTTTGGGACTTTCATAAAGCTTTTTTTTGTACATCATGTTTTCAGCTTTTCTGAAAATGTCGTGAATGATTTCTGTGTTGTCATGTTTTACACTCCATCCAATGGATACCGAAATCTCTAGGTCCCCCACTCTCTCTTCGACCAGATTTGATTCAATCCTCTTTACAAGATTAACAACCTGATCCTCTCCCATATCAGTTACAATAATGACGAACTCATCGCCTCCTATTCTGGCTATAATTTCATCAGCTCTGCATGTTTTTTTCAAAACATCCGCGACTTTGATTAGCATCTCATCCCCTACCAAGTGTCCGAAGGAATCATTGACTAGCTTTAATCCGTTTAAATCCGCCATGATAATACATAGTGGTAGATTTCTATCCTTGTCTAGGCGATTTAGCTCCTCTTCAAAAAACCTTCGATTATACAAGCCTGTCAAACCATCGCGATAGCTTAAATATTCAATTTTCTCCCGGTAATTCTTTGCTGAAGTGATATTTCTGATGATAGCTATGACTTCTGTTTCGCTGGTTTTCACCATTCTGACCTCATAGCTCTCTTGACTATCGTTAAGATCTAGATCGTACTCAAAAACCTGTAGTTCTTCAGTTTGAAAAGCACGCTCAATATTTTCGTGAGCAAGTTTAGCTATTGATTGAGGTAAAATTTCCTCAATCCTTTTACCCGTATAGTTTTCTTCACTTACGAGCAGATTTTTACCATTATTGTATCGGTAATCAAGAAAAATACCACTCTTATTTAATACAAACACAAGATCTGGCAAAGCTGATAATATTGCTTCATTCTTTTTTTCACTTATTATCAAGCTTTCTGTCCTAGCCTGCAAATCTAGATTTATTTCCTTTAGTTGCTTGGTTTTAACATTGACTAATTTCTTTAGTAAAAAGGTTGAAATGAAGAAAAAAACGAATATTAATATCACTATCAGAAAAAACCATAAATAATCAAAAAAGATAGTTTGAAGTGTCACTTCCTCATAGATTCCCAACCATTTATCATAAATCTCATCATACTCACCGGTTGCTTTAAGCAATTGAAGTCCACCATTCAATGTCAATAAAAGCGTTTCATTTCCTTTTAAAACCGCCATGCTATAAGGGTTCTGATTAAGAATAAAGCCCTGTAATGCAATATTGGTGTGATTCCCATTTCTTATGGAATACATAGCCGGCAACTTTAAAACACCTGCATAATCATATTGACCGCTCGATATAAGATTGACTATATCTTGATAGGTGGCGACTTCGACATAGTGAATGTCGTAATCCTGTCCTTTTAAATACTCACCTACTATATCACCCTTCTGTATAACAACAGTTTGGTTTTTTAATTCCTCTAGGCTTTTCATTTTTATATTTTTTGTGGTTATTATATCGCCATTCGTTATATTATGTACTATAGAGAAGCTGTAAATTTCTTCTCTCTCTGCTGTGTGGAACATACCAGCTATAGCATCAATGCTACCTGATTCCAATGCCTCTCTGGTTTTGCTCCACTCATCCAGTCTTATCTCAACTTGATAGCCCATAGCCTCTCCAACTGCTTTTGCCAGCTCTACATTGAAACCAGCTGGATTACCGTCTTCATCAATAAAACTATATGGTGGGTAGTCAATATCATCACCGATAATCAGCAGAGGCTTACTGTCTGAAATTGCTTCAACGGTTGTAATGGATAACAATAGGAATATTGCTACAAGACATAGTAGAAGTATTGCTTGACTAATACATTTTTTTCTCTGAAACATGTTATCCCCCAGCTTTTCACAGCTCAATAATCCGAATATCTTTAGATTTCCTTATAATTATATAATAAATCAAAACAATTGTCTCATTATATAGATTTTTATTGATGATTTTATTGTCAAGTAAAGTTTATGAATGAATATTCAGATAATATTATTGTATTTTACGTTTTCTATAGGTATAATATTACTATATTAGTGATCTGTCACAGGGTATGATACATCACACTATGATAACACCACTAATAAAACCATATTTTTGAAAGGGGATACAAATGGCCAGATTAACAGTTGTAGAAGGCATAGGCGAATCTTACGAAGCTAAATTGAAAGAAGTAGGTATTAACTCTATCGAAGCTTATCTTGAAGAATGCACTACAAAAAAAGGCAGAACAAATCTTGCGGAAAAATCAGGGATTACAGAAAAATTAATTTTAAAATGGGCAAATCATGCCGACCTGATGAGGATTAAAGGAATCGGGGGCGAGTATTCAGAATTGCTTGAAGCTGCTGGTGTTGATACAGTTCCTGAGCTTTCAAAAAGGAAAGCGGAAAATCTCTATAATAAAATGTTGGAAGTGAATGAAGAGAAAAAACTGGTGAGAAAACCACCTTCTCTTAAACAAGTGGAAAAATGGGTTGAAGAAGCAGGAACACTTCCAAGAAAATTGAACTATTAACTTGAATTTGACCCCACATCCAATGATTGTGGGGTTTTTTGATGCAACTCATCCACATCAATGTCCTTCATCTTGAAAGTTCTTAACATTTATTCTATAATATGATAATGCGAGTGAGCAAATATCCACATTTAGGAGATAAGATGATAAACAAAATTGCAAAAGACATTTATATGATAAAAGTACCATTACCTGAAAACCCGCTTAAAAATCTCAACAGTTATCTGATTAAAGGAACTACCAGAAATCTATTAATAGATACCGGTTTTAACACTCAGATCTGTTATGATGCATTATCAGATGGGATTAAGGAGATTGGGATCGACATAAACAAAACTGATATATTTCTGACTCATCTACATAGTGACCATGCGGGATTGTGTGCAAGAATCGCTTCTCCAACTTCTAAAATCTTTATGAGCAGAGTCGATTCTCAACACATTAAGAAATTTTTTAACATTAACTATTTTGAAAATCTTGAAACAATTTTTTATGCTCTTGGTTTCTCAAAAGAGGAATTTGCAGATAATATAAAAAGCAGTCCAATAGTCAAATATGCACCACCAATTGATACAGAATATACTGAGGTCGAAGATGGATACGTTTTAGATTTAGGGAATCGAGAAATAAAAGCTGTCTTAACACCAGGTCATACGCCAGGTCATTTGTGTCTATACATTGAAAATGAAAAATTGCTGTTTAGTGGTGACCATGTAATATTTGACATCACACCTAACATCACAAAATGGAGAGGATTCCATAATTCTCTAGGTCAATACATAAAGAGTCTTAATCTAATCAAGAATATGCCTGTTGAGTTGACCTTCTCATCCCACAGGAATCCCATGGGTAACTGCAACGAGAGAATTGATGAATTGTTAAATCACCATGAAATAAGAATAGCAGAAGCATTTAGTATAGTTAAACAACATCCAGGTCTGTCACCCTATGATATAGCAGCAAAAATGACCTGGTCTATCAGAGCTAAGGATTGGAAAGCATTTCCCGTTGTTCAGAAGTGGTTCGCAACTGGCGAGGCTTCTGCACATCTGGATTATTTGGAAGATGAAGGGAAAGTAAAATCCACCAATACTGACGGCGAAATCAAGTATTGGTCTGTCGATTAACGAAAGGAGTCAGTCATGAAAACTGAATCAAAAGGTAAAAAACTGCAGAAATCACTTACACATGAATGGAATAATGTATGGGATAAACTGGACGATAAAGAACTAGATAAAACCCTTGCTGTCAGCGAGAGCTACAAATCATTTTTGGACATAGGCAAAACTGAAAGAGAAGCCAACGATGAAATAATTCGTATTGCTGAAGAGAATGGTTTCAAACCATTGAATTATTTTATTGAAAACAATGAATCCCTAGAGCAAGGAACAAAGCTATATGCAAACAATAAGGGGAAGGGCGTGGTCCTTTTTGTCATTGGCAAGGAGAAACTTGAAGATGGCATGAACATCATAGGATCTCATCTCGATGCACCTCGCATCGATCTAAAACAATTCCCGCTTTATGAAGACTCCGAACTGGCTCTACTAAAAACCCATTATTACGGTGGCATCAAAAAATACCAGTGGGTTACCTTGCCACTTGCATTACACGGCGTAATTATAAAGCCAAACGGTGATAAAATATCAATTGTTATCGGTGAGGATGAAATGGATCCTGTTTTCTTTATCACTGATTTACTGCCACATCTTGCTAAAGATCAAATGGACAAAAAAATGGGTGATGGCATCACGGGTGAAGGCTTGAACATACTGTTCGGCAGCATCCCATATAAAGACGATGAAGTCAGCGATAAGGTGAAACTTAATATTTTGAAAATATTGCATGATCGCTATGGCATCACAGAAGGAGACTTCACGACTGCTGAGATTGAAATAGTACCTGCAGGTAAATCTAGAGATGTCGGTATTGATAGAAGTATGGTCGGTGGTTACGGTCAGGATGATAGAGCTTGTGCATTTACATCATTGCAAGCGATACTTGACATTGATAAGCCTCAAAGAACCGCTGTCGCTCTATTTGTGGACAAGGAAGAAATTGGAAGTGTTGGCAATACAAGTATGGCATCAAAGTTTTTCGAAAATACTGTTGCTGAATTAATAAATATTACTGAAAAAAAGTACTCTGATTTAGTATTAAGAAGAGCACTGAGCAACTCCTCTGTCTTATCTGGAGATACTTTGGCTGGATTCGATCCTAATTACCCTGAAGTGATGGATAAGCGCAACACACCTTATATCGGTAGAGGTATCACACTAGTGAAATACACGGGGTCCAGAGGTAAAGGTGGCAGCAATGATGCCAATGCAGAGTATATGAACAAAATCAGAAGAATATTTGACGATAATCAAGTCGTTTGGCAAATGGGTGAACTCGGGAAAGTGGATCAGGGTGGTGGTGGTACCATCGCATACATATTGGCGGGTTACGGTATGGAAGTAGTGGATTGCGGAGTCTCGCTGTTAAGTGTGCATGGTCCCTATGAAATAGCTAGCAAAGCTGATATCTATATGACCTACAAGGGCTATAAAGCTTTTTATGAAGCTTGATCAACAGTATTGTTGAAATGAGTACAAACAGATTCAAAAAAGTTGACACCATCAATTGATGGCGTCAACTTTTCTTAGTATTTCATCGTAATAGCGGAAACCAATATCTTTTTACTTGTTAGATTTCCTTATCAAACTGATTCAACAAAATATTATTCTCTAGATGTACATGCTGATGAAGATCATTTTGTAATTCTTCAAGCATTTTGTATGTTTGTCTAT
Organism: Dethiosulfatibacter sp.; assembly: GCA_019084435.1. Next base: position 11,302 of record JAHRFV010000088.1, on the reverse strand, counting down.
AAGTATCGCACCCATCTTCAGGAACTGTGTACTTATTGGATGCCTTTCTGATTTTTCGTAATGCATCTCCGACAACTTCATGCTCCTGTAGAATTTCATTTATATACCTGCTGATTTCTGCTTTATTTGTACCTTCTCTTAATAGAGGAAACAAAATTGTTTCTTCTTTGATAAGATGTTGGTCTAAATCTGTCTTAAGTAGACCAAAATTTTTATGAATATCGTACAATTCATTGTGATTTTTACCATGCACCTTTAAAATTTGATTCAATAAATCACTTATAACTGGCAGTGTCTCTTTCAGATAGGTGTGGTGTGTGTTTTCAATATACAATGATAACTCAGCAGACTTCATCGCAGCAAAATCATCTCCTATCGCTTCAAGTTCCACCCTCCTTTTTGCCAATAGTTCTTCCAGTTCTTCAAATACTTGATTTTCATTCAATCCACTTTCTTTGATGACATCAGCTAGTATCCGATTGCCGCCACAACAGAAATCAATATCATACTTAGCAAAAACCTCGGTAGCATTTGGAATCAAAACAGCGACGTCTCCTACTGTTATATTCTTATTAATTGTATTCATTTGTTTAACCTCCTTGATTGATGTTTTCTTTAACACTATTCTACACCAAAGAAATCTGGAATTATGTGATTCAAATCATGTTTTACATTTCAGACAATTCTATAAGCTTTTCTTCGTCTAAAACAACAATAATCTTATTTCCCTCAGATTTGATTACCTTATCAGCTTCCAACTGGCTCAGCTTTCTACTCATAGTCTCCCTTGCTATGCCAAGGTAATTAGACATGCCTTCCCTGCTTAAAGGCAAGTGAATTTCTACACCTATCTCTGTTTCCTTTCCATATTTATGCGAAAAATCAATAAGGAGTTGTCCAATTCGGGAGTCTATGCTTTTTACCCCAATTCGCTTCATTGAGTTCTCCAAGCGCACAAGTCTATTACCTAGCTCTTCAATAACCTTCATGGCTATATCAGGATTTGAATTCAGTAGTTTCTTAAACTCTGTTTTTGTAAGAAGACATATAGCAATGTCATCCAAGGCTTCCACCGAATAGGACGCCCTCTGATTACTGAATAAGAATTGTTCACCAAAAAAATCTCCTTCCGTCAGAACATGGAGGATCTGTTCTCTTCCATCCTGAGAATATCTCAATGCTTTGGCTGATCCTTCGTTGATTATAGTTATAGAATCCCCCAAATCATTCTCTCTTAAAAGCATATCTCCCTTTTTATAAGTCTTATGCTCTATCAATTGAACTATTTGTCTCAAATGCTCATAATTGAGAGATGAAAATATGGGTACTTTATGGACGCATAATTTTTGAAGACATGTATTACAACCTTTGTCACACAAATCCATCTGTCTTATCCTCCCGTTGAGTATTTTTATATTTCCATATTATATGACAGTCTGACAGGTGTCAAACAGTCTTAATAACAATCAATCTTATCAGTTATCATTTTGAAAAAAGAATTGTAAAAAGACACTTTTTACGGTATTCTTAATAGGGAACGCGAACAACCATTGGGGGGAAAATGGAGACTTATAAAATTGTTGATCGATTGAATTTGGAAGCGGAATCTATAGAAAAGAGCATCCCTCAACAGATGCTCTATATTGCTAAAGAAGCATATGAACTGGCTCTCTCGCTTAATTATCAAAAAGGCATCGCTAAAAGCCTTTTTCTACAAGGTCGAGCTCTTCTTCGACTCGGAAATATCCAGGATTCTGAAAAGCTATTACTGAACGCAATGGAAGAAAACAAGTCCGATCTTGATTTGGAATCGGAAATTTTCAATGCTTTGGGTAGTGTATATCTGTATCTTGAAATATTTGATAAGTCCTTTGATTTTTATCAGAGAAGCCTTAATCATGCAATAAAGACAAATAATAGAACCGTCGAATCAAGAGTTTTGAACAATATTGGCGAGGTTTTTAGGACACTGGGTGATTTTGATTCAGCATTATCTTATTATCAACGAGCCTTAGAGACGCAGCAAAATATTGAAGATTTCAGGTTTTTATCTATTCCTATGTCCAATCTATGTGCGACATACTTGGAATTGGATGATTTAGACAAGGCGACACTTTATGCCAATAAATCTTTGATAATTGCTCAAAAAGATAATGACAAGATGATACAATCCATATGTAAGAGTTATTTAGGGCTCATAGAAAAGAAGAGAGGTCAATATGATAAGGCTCTTGCTTACCTCAATGATAGCCTGGTAATCTATGAGGAAACAAAGGAAAAATTCCATATTGCTGAAATCTATGTAGAGTTTAGCAAGGTCTATTTTGAAAAAAAACAATACATCACCGCCAAAGAGTATCTCCAAAAGTCTTTAGCTATGGCAGAAACCATGGATGCCAAATCCCTTCAATACATTGTTTTTCATCAATTGTCTGAAGTGAATCGGGCTATAGGAGATATCGAACAGACATTGCATTTTTCACATAAGGCCTTAACGACAAAAAAAATAATAGATGATGAAGAAAAACAACAGAAACTTAGAAATATCAAATTTCGAAAAGAAGCCGCTTTAACAGAAATGGAAAAGGAATCTTATCGTATTTTGAACGCAGAGCTTGAACTGCAAACCAAACATCTTCGGGAAGCTTACACTACCATGGAAGCTGTTAGTGATATTGGCAAACAATTGACATCAACGCTAGACTTACCTACGATTTACAGATCAATCAATCAGCATGTTAAAAAGTTGATGCACTGTGATGTTTTTGGTATTGCGATTTATGATTCAACCAACAATACCCTTGAATACCAATACTTGGTGGAGGATGATACTTTACTAGAATCAACTTCTTTACCATTAGACCAAAAAACAAGTTTTGCTGTCTATTGCTTTAAAAATACAGAGTCATTCCTCGTCAATTCAATTAACGAAGATACCTCAAAATATACTGATGGAAGAAGCTCCAGTTTTGGCAAGGCTATGCCCGCTTTTATGTTTCAACCCCTAATCCTAAGCGGAAATACCATTGGTGTCTTAACAGTTCAAAGCAAAATCGAAAATGTGTATAACGACAATACCTTATCTACTTTAGGAACCTTATCTTCTTATCTTTCTATCGCTATAAGCAATGCAAAAAATGCTGAGGAAATGAGATCTCTCAATAATGAGCTGTCTCTACTATCAAAAAAAGATGGATTGACTGGCGTTTTTAACAAAAGACATTTCAATGAAATCATCACTCAGTTCTGGTCTTATTCCATGAGAAATCAGGAGCCTTTGTCGGTCCTGATGGTCGATATCGATTACTTTAAGGAATATAATGATTTATACGGTCACCTTGCTGGTGATGAGGCGTTAAAAACAATCGCTAACCTATTAGAAAAGAATGTCAAACGAAGCTGTGACCTCGTGGTTCGTTTTGGAGGAGATGAATTTTTAGTATTGCTGAGTAATACTGATCGTCTTGGTGCTATGCAAGTTGCAGATTCTTTACTGTCAGCAATAAGGGATGCAGCGATTGTACATGAAGGATCATGTTTATCACGACACCTGACTACCTCCATCGGTTGTGCAACTATGATTCCAGAGGTTGGTTCCACACCTGAACAGTTGATTGAAAAAAGCGACCTGTCCTTATACAAGGCTAAAAAAACAGGCCGCAACAACATTTCATTGCATTAGTTTTAAATCATTTTTCATGTCATCTATGATGGCAATTAATTCATCATTAAATGCCATGACTTTTACAGAAACCTCATGAAAAAGGTTGATGCCAGTTTCCACACCTGCAAGGTCCATTGCTTGGACTGATGACAGTATATGACTCAAGGCTTCTGTGTACTCTTTCTTCACATCTTCGGCTTCTTGGATTCCGTAGTTTTCAAGTCCGTATTTTGCAAAATCTATTTTGTTCATTATAGCAATAGTTTGCTCAAGAAAAGGCAACGCTTCTCCCCACTTATCAGGTTCCAAATACCTAGATGCGTTAAGTATGCTTCCTGTCAGAATACTAACGTCATCCGACAAGTACAAATCAATAGCCGCTTTATAAGGGCTATATTTTTCTTCAAAATCCAGCACATCTTTAACATACTGTAACGATTTATAGTGCTCGCTACTTTCATCGATCGATAAGGCTTGTCCCAGATATTCCAACTCATGAAATACATCCAATATTCCCAATACCTTATCAAAACTGCTATTTATCTTATTCATATCGACTACTATATTAAATGCTTCGTCAATTCTATCTTTGCCAGCCTTTAGGGTTTCATCATCCAAGGCACTAAATTGACTTATTGCTGATTCGAAATCGCCTTCTGAAATCAACTCCGCAACACGAACGCATGCATTTATTGCCGCTTCCAATCTTAGTCTTTCTTCTTCGAGGCGTAACCTTTCTGCTTCTAAACGCTGGTTTTCCAGTTCTTTTAATCTCTCCAGTTCATTTCTGGCACTGACCAAGTTGCTGTGATTAGTTATTTCTCTTTTCTGTTTCTCGTTTAAATTCTCATAATCAGTTTCTATGCCAATGATCTTATTATCGCTTTCAAGAGTAACCATGCCTATGTTATCAATTTCTGCAATCATCCTATTGATTTCCTCTTTCTCTTCCTTACTCATGCATCCAGCCGAAAAAATTATAATGAGGGCTAACAGAATCAATAATATCAACAACTTGCCTTTTGTCTTCATCCCTATCCACCTCTAGATTAATCTCCATTTTTTGTTCAATTTTATTATAGCGCATTTCCCACAAAAATCAGTATAAATTCTTTTGTTCAAGGACAGAAATTTTACAAATGCTCAAAAATACGATATTATTAAGGTTAGAACCAAATAAAGGAGGCACTTATGAACAAAAGCACAATCATAAACATGGTAGGAAAAACGCCCATTCTTAGGGCTGAAAAGCTAGAAAAATATTTAGGTATTTCGAAAATTTATCTTAAACTTGAGGGAAATAATCCATCAGGTAATAGAATAGACAGGGTTGCTCACTTATTGATAAAGGATGCCCTCGCAATCAACAAAAGAACAATTTGTGTAGCTGGATACGGAAGTCTTTCAAGATCGCTAGCTGTACTGAGTCAATATTATAAGGATTTAAAGGTTGTTCTGATTTATCCCGTTAAGACGAGATCAAGAAGAAGCGCTAAATATGAGCCTGACAATATAGAAATTATTCACTATGGTAAGAATCAGGCCGAAGGAATTAAATATAGTGAAAAGATTTGCAATGAAAAAGGTTGGTACAATGCTACTTTAGGTATTGACAACAATATTTTGAATATGACTGCATTGTCTGCTATCTCAACCGAACTCAACAATCAGATAACAGATGATATAGACTCTGTTTTTTCACTAATGAGCTATGGATTTAGCACATCAGGAATTAGTTTAGGTTTCAGATCCTTATGGAACAACGATATAATCGAAAAGCTCCCCAAATTATATAGCTGTACAATCAACGATGGTAATGTTATCTACGAATCCTTCAAAAGAAAAAGCTCTAAAATCATACCATTAAAAGAGTCAACAATAAAACTCAATAAAAATAATAAACATCTTCTTAACTTTGACAGTACGATCGCTCAAGACGCTCTGGAATCGATTTATGATGCTAATGGTACTATAACAGGAATTAGTGAAGAAGAACTAATCAGATACACAGCTAAGTTTAAAGAACTTGAAAAAGTGAAGTTCAGCACGGAGCAAGGATACGCCATAGCAGGTTTCATGAAAGAAGTTGAAAAAGGTAATATAACCAACGGAAATCATGTCATAATCTTAAATGATGGCCGGGTAGACCTAAATGTACGTAAAGTCGACATAAACGAACTAGATATGTCTATAGATGAGTTGATAGACACTTTAGATGAGTGGATGATGGAATACACAGATCCCCGTTACGAAATTAAAGAAGCTATTCAATCAGCTTTCCAAGATGGATTTGTTATCATGGCATTCTTCAACAATGAGCTTGCTGGGATTACTGTCGTCATTCACACAGGATTTGAAGTGTTTATTCCCACTTACCACCTGGGTTATATCGCAACCAAAAGATCTATCAAAGGGAGAGGCATTGCTACACAGCTACTGACTAAAGCAATTGAAACTTCAAATGGTAAGATTTCACTCCATGTGGAAAGAAATAATAATCGTGCCATTAAATTATATGAAAAGATGGGTTTTGAAAAATCCTATCTGAGAATGATTTATAAGAATAAATAAGATATTAAACCAAAACGAGCTGTGATATATTCCCACAGCTCGTTTTTCTATTCAAAAATTAAGTTCAATACTTATATTTTTATTCTATCTAGTTCTTTTAAATCATACAGCTCTATAATCCTCATCAGCTTCAATGGATATTGAGGATCTGTCGCATAACCGGCTCGTCTTACTGCCCAAGCACCGAGGCTACTATGGTACATGACATCCCTGAAAGGTTTATATCTGTCAAGATTCAACAGTATACCTTTATGGTCGTCCCAGCTTTCCTGTACATTGTTGTATGCTCTAAAACCTGCATCAACTCTATAGGTTATGCCATTGTATACTTCCCAAGTATTGGATGTCACGGATCCATTGGTTGATGAACCCTTTATTCCAAACAAATTGTATGAGAATTTGCCAGTGTATTTATCAACAGGTAAGCTCTGTCCCCAACCTGTTTCCAATATAGCCTGTGCCGTTTGCAATGCGGCAGACATTCCTGTTTTCTCAAATGATTTTTTTGCCATATCCGATGCGAAATCAAGGAACTTATCCTTTTCAATTATCGCTTTTGGTCCATACAGTTCGCCCATAAATACTCTGAATGAAATGCTTTCTGAATAAATTTTATTACCGTTATATAGAGCTTCCGCAATGATTGAAACATTTTGACCGTCGGTTGTCATTGGTTTGTAGATAATCTCATCTTTGGGATTTGCTCCCTGCGAGATAATTCTTTTTGTCCCTGTACTATTGTTGGTCAAAATATAATTAACACTTTCAAAATCTGCGTTGGCATTGTTGCTAAGTTTGGCTTCGCCTGTCAAAACCTGATTAGGTCCTACTCCTCTGAGTTGAACTCTTGGAGACCCATCAATATTTACAGGAATAAAACTGCTGTCTCGTGTTACACCATAAATATCCTTAACTCGGACCATCAAGGCTTTATTGCCTGAGTGCTCTTCCCCTGGAAACCATGTATATCCACCATATGGAATTGTGGTCAACACGCTCTCCACTTCTGTGTTCAAATCCTTGATAATGTACTGTGTCGCTGTCACGTCAAAATTTCTGGATCCTATCAGTGTAACAGGCCTATCAATCACCATATCCTTAGTGACACCTCTTAAAGAAAGATATCGCTCCACCAAAATGGTAAATGTGTATGTTTTGCTTTCATAAGCTTTGCCTGATTTATCATATGCTATCATCCTGAGATTGTAATTGCCTTCCGACTCCTTACCCGGCGTCCAAGTATATGATCCAAAGGGATCTCTTTCTCTTATGTTTGTCACACGATTGTTGTCAAGCTTTGTCAGTTCATAGTCAACATATGTTGGTACAAAATTGACTTCTGGTGAAAATGTGACGGAGTCATTATAAATACCATAATCACTAATTCCACTAATCGTCAATTGTGGTTTAACATCTATCCTTACCTCACTAGTATCACCTGCAACAAATCTTCCATTTTCGTCATATAGGGCAACAGCCATTATCTTTGCGCCATTTTCTTCTATAGAAGGAATGTAAACAAGTGAACTGGTCAATTGTTTTTCGCCAGACACGACAAAACCGGTAGCTGATTCTTTATCTAGAAGAAGCAATTTGACTTCCTTTGCAATCCCCTTGTACTTATCTCCAATACTGACGGTTATTGTAGTCTTACCATCAATTATCTGATTAGAGGTCAATGAGGTTATATTGACATCATGAAAGCTTTCCATAACAGATGTCTTTCTCGAGTCAACCATAACAGTCCTTGAAGCCTCATCCCACTCTATTCCAATACCAAATGCATTACTTATAAGCCTCAATGGCACATAGGTCCTATCATTGATGATTAATGGCGCAACGTCACTGAGTTGATGCAGTTCGCCATTGTTATATTCCACCAGATAGCTGTCAATTCTCAAAAATACACTTTTATTTCCTTTAACAACACTAACTGTTCTATTAATGCCATCCCACATAACCTCAGCACCAATTTCTTCAGTAACGAATCTAATTGGGACCAGTGTTCTGTCATTGACAATCAAAGGACTGGATAAAGATGTTATGTCGTTGCCATCAACCAAAAGTTTAATAGTTGTAGCCTCTGCATCCATACCAATATTGCCTGATGATAATGCCATTATGAATAATAAGGCACTAGCAAAAACGATTATTTTTATCTTTCTCAATATTCTTTCCTCCCTCAATTCATTATCTTCTCACATTATATCAGATATGGATTTTTATTACCTTTAGTAAACCTTATCAAATAGTTAGTCGTAATCCATTAGCAAAAGGTTCCCAAATTAATAGGTTGTGTTCCACATAATATGGAACACAACCCTTCATAATAATTCACTCGATGTGTAGAGTCAGGAGTTTTTCAACCACTTCCTCAAGCTTAACTATTCTAGACCCCTTAACAAGAATAATACCGTCCTTTTTTATGACTTTCTTCAAACCGTCAAATAGTTCTTCCTTGGAGTGGCAGGCTACTATTGCTTCTTCACTGAAATGATTTGCAGCCCCTTTGCCAAAGTACTCCCCTAGAGATCCTAATGTAAATATATAATTCACCTGATAAGGATTAATCTCCTCACCTATCCTGAGGTGATTCTCAATTTCATTTTCTCCGGTACCAAACATATCTCCCAAGACAAGAATTTTTTGCGAATAGTTTTTAAGCGAATATAGGGTTTCAAGGGCGGCTCTAACACTAGTCGGATTTGATTTGTATGAATCGTTTAAAATATCAAACCCATCAGCATGAACAATTTCATTTCTCATCCCGGTCATGCTTAACTCGAACATCGCTTTCTGGATTTCGTTGGTAGAAATCTGCAGATATCTGCTAACAGCAATTGCTGCTGTGCCATTAAACATTTGGTGCTTTCCTAGCATTGGCAGGTGGTATACATTGCTCTCGTCTTCCACAACACTGAAATAAACTCCATCATCCCCTGAAGAAATCAGCTTGATAACAAAATAGTTATCTTCATTCTCTCCGAATGATTGCTTAATGATTTTTCTTTCCAACCCTTCTACTCCTTTTTTTAAATGTTCACTGTCACCGTAATGAACAAGCAACCCATTTTCCTTCAATCCTTCTGCGATTTCCAGCTTTGCTCTCAGAATATTCTCAACACTTCCCAAATCATTTATGTGAACATCTGTAGAATTTGTAATAATGGCAATATCAGGCCTTGCAATAGAACACAATAGTGCTATATCCCCCAAAGCGGACATCCCCATTTCTATCACGGCAATTTCTGTATCCTCATCCATTGATAACAATGTCAGCGGCACACCCAGTTCGTTGTTGAAATTACCAAGTGTTTTATGTGTTTTGTACTTCGTTTTCAAAATGCCATGCAGAATATCTTTTGTGGATGTTTTGCCATTGCTACCGGTGATGCCTACTATTTTTACTTGTAGTTGATTCGCGTATTCTTTTGCAAGATTTTGTAAAGCCTGCAAGGTATCAGTTACCATTATAACAGGAATATCAATCTTAGGTTTTAACTTGCTTTCATTCCATAGCACAGCCTTTGCACCATTCTTTATGGCATCATTGATGAAATCATGTCCATCAAATGTCTCGCCTTTAATTGGAATGAACAGCTGATCTGGTAGGATTTCTCTCGAATCTGTAGAGATACCCACTATTATTTCATTCTGGAAATTTTCAGCGAGTCCTTTCCCTTGTACCATTTTTTGTATTTCAATTAAGTTTCTGCGAATCATTATTCTAACTCCTGTCGTATTTTAAAGTATTCTTTTTATCAAATCGTTCAAAGGCATAATCAATCAACTTGTCCACCAGTTCGCTGTAGGTAGTGCCATCTGTCTTCTTCCAAAGAGCAGGTGTCATACTGAGCTTAGTGAATCCAGGCATAGTATTGACTTCATTGACTAGAAATTCCTCTTCTTCACATACAAAAAAATCTATTCTCGCCAAACCATTGCAATTCAGTACTTCGTATGCTCTCAAAGCTGTCTCTCTCATTTTTTCACTTGTAGAACTTGTTATATTGGCTTCTATCACCTGTATTAGTTTGCCATCCAGATATTTGGCTTTGTAATCCATGAATTGTCGCTCTTGTATAAACTCACCCACCACTGATGATTTGGGATAATCATTACCAATGACAGATATTTGCATTTCTCGGCCGATCACTTCTTTCTCTACAACAATTTTATCATCAAACAAAAAGGCTTCTGCTACTGCACTCACAAGCTCTTTAGGATCAGCTGCCCTGTTAATACCTACACTTGAGCCCAGTCTAGCTGGTTTCACAAAACATGGATATCTGAGATAATCTTCAATCCTAACAATAACATCATTTTGTTTCTCATTCCAATCCCTTTTATTGAATACAATATAATCACATTGAGGAATGCCATTAAATGTGAACAAATCTTTCGCTATTGCTTTATCCATTGCTATAGCTGAAGACATGACCCCGTTACCGACATATGGTATGTTAAGCATTTCTAGTAACCCCTGGACGGTTCCATCTTCACCAAATGTACCATGCAAAGCCGGAAAAACAACAGTTTTATCTTTAGTTCTTTCTATGTCGAGTAATATATTGAGAGCGGATGTGTGATTTTTATCTTCACTTGCAATCAAATCATCCTTTGAAGTTATTTCTCTTTCTATCACTCCCAAGCTTATCCAACTTCCCATTTTGTCTATATATATTGGTGTCACTATATATTTCTTTCGATCCAATGAGTTGATGATACCCATAGCACTGATTAATGATACGTCATGCTCAACAGACTTTCCCCCACATAATACAAAAACGTTTATTGCCATTTGTTGCCTCCTGTAGATACTCAGTAATATTACTTAAGGTTTAATTATAATTTTATTTCACAAGTAATTCAAGCTTATTAAATATTTTAATCACAATTTAATCTAATTTCATCTCATCTTATGATGACCGCTAAATTCCATTCTAAAATAAATAGCGAACTTGAACTTTGCTTAGCGTAAAGTTATTGTAGGAAAAAAATATAAAAAGAAAGTCTCTTTCGTGTTATGATGAGTTTGCAAACAAAATCTAACAGAAGGAGCTTTCT
>JAHRFV010000047.1 GCA_019084435.1 Dethiosulfatibacter sp. | reverse complement strand
TGGGTATCGCTGAATATCCTTTGAATGGAACCTCTCCAGTCAACATTTCGAACAAGACGATGCCTAATGAATAGATATCAGATTTTTCATCTATGTATCCGCCTGTTGCCTGCTCTGGTGAGAAATAATTGACTGGAGAGGTTCCATTCAAAGGAGATTCAGCGATAACCATAGCATTGAAACATGTAAATGAACAGATACCGAAACCGACCAGTATAAACAAAGAAATCCCTGATTTTTTAGATGAAATAGTTTTAAAATGCACCAATAAGAAACAGACGTTGAGGTATAATAGTGCAAATGCAATTATTTCTGATCTGATGAAATTCAAGGCAAACAAAGAAGTATTTTTGGCTGAATCCAATAATCATAAAATTGATGAAGAAAAAATTGAAGCTTTGAACAGATTTTTATTGGAAACTTCTGCAATCAATTCTATGGACAAAACAATACTAAATACCGGAGCCAACAAAAATGGCAAAAGTAAATCCGGGAACGGTAGAATCAAAGAAATGAAAATCCATAACAATAATGAAGTTGAAGATGAGATTAATGATGAAGATGATTACGAAATTGAGAAGGATAAGAGTAAGCTGAAATATTCTATTCTTGCAATTGTAGCGGCATTGGTTTTAACCCTTGTGTTGGCTTTTGCAGCCATTTCATTCATCAAAGACTATTTAACGGTCGCAGAGGTTGAAGTGCCTGATTTAAGTGGAGTTGATGAAATAATAGCCCAAGATACAATAGAAAACTTGGGTCTTGATTTTGTTGTGAAAGATAGAATTCATAGTTCAGAGTTCGAAGAGGGTCAGATTATGAGCCAAAACATCAGAGCTGGAGAAAAGCTTAAAGAAGGATTTCCAATTGAGGTTATCGTCAGTATGGGTGAAAAAATGATCAAAGTACCTGATCTGGTTCATAAATACTCAAACGAAGCCCTGGTTCTCTTGAATGAGAGCGGTCTTCAGAGTGGAGAGATTATTTATGAGTTTAGTGAAACCATACCATGGGGTCTGGTTATCAGACAGAATCCTGAACCGAACATTTTGGTCAAGGAGGGCGATGTTGTAACATACGTTCTTAGCAAAGGGCAAGAGATTGAGTACGCATTGATGCCTAGTGTAATTGGGGAGACTGTCACAGAAGCTGAAAGGATTCTTTTGGCTAAGGGTTTTTCTGTTGGAGATATCAGTTTCAGAAGCTCCAATGAATATGCTGAAGATACTGTATCTTATCAAAGCTATCCAGTGGGAACAGAAGTTGAAAAAGGAACAGCCGTGAGCATTATTGTCAGTACAGGCCCGGAAGATGTGCTAGAACCAACTACACAACCAGGCGAGAATGGAAGCCCAATTTCAGGACGTGCCCAATTGACGATTGAACTACCCGATCAAGAAGGTATGCTTAGTGTTGCAGTTGAAAGAGTTTTGGAAGAACAGAGACAGGTTGTCTATCAGCAGGCACATACCAAGGACGATAGTCCGTTGAAAATCATACTAGAGGGTTTCGGAGTCCAGAAATTTGAGGTTTTTATCAATAGCGAATACTATGGCGCTCAGGAGATTGATTTTGGAAACTGATAATAGGACAGGATTGATTATTAAAATACTGGGTGGATTCTATTATGTGACTAGCGATGATGAAACGTTGGAATGCAGGGCTAGAGGATTATTCAGAAAAAACCAGATAACACCTCTGGTGGGCGATTATTGCAAGGTAAGAATCACTAAGGAAGACTCTACAGTTGGTTACATTGAAGAGATACTTCCAAGAAAAAACGAGCTTCTAAGACCACCAGTCGCAAATGTGGACCAAATCATAATCGTTTTTTCCAGCAAAAATCCAAAGCCGAACGTCAGACTCATCGATAAGTTCTTAATTCAAAATGAATACTATGGTGTTAATTCTATTATTTGCATCAACAAAATGGATTTGGATTGGGAAGAGGGGGAAAGACTCAAGTCGATTTATGAAAAGGCTGGTTACGAAGTCGTTTTGACATCATCAGCTGAAATTGATTCACTTTCAATTCTGAAAGACAAGCTTATCAATAAGATTTCTGCATTTGCCGGTCCTTCCGGTGTTGGCAAGTCAACGCTACTCAATTTAATAGAAAAAAGCCTGTCTCTGAAAACCGGTGAAATCAGTGAGAAGTTAAACAGAGGCAAACACACAACCAGGCATGTGGAGTTGTTTAAACTTTCAATAGGTGGTTGGGTAGTTGATACAGCGGGCTTTAGCTCTTTGGATCTTGAAAATGTTACCAAATCCAACTTGAAGGATTACTTTATTGAATTTAATCTTTATGATGATTGCAGATTCAGCGATTGCCATCATTATCGCGAGCCCGGATGTCAGGTGAAAGAAATGGTTAATACACAAGCGATCAGTCCCGAAAGATATGCCAGTTATCTAGAACTCTATGAAATTTTATTAAGTGGGGGGAAAATATGAAAAAAATAGCACCTTCTATATTGTCTGCCGACTTCAGCAATATGGGACGAGATATAAAAATGGTAGAGAATGCCGGAGCTGATTGGATACACATAGATGTTATGGACGGTATGTTTGTGCCAAATATAACCTTTGGGCCTCCAGTTATCAAATCACTAAGAAAGGTCACGTCTTTAGTTTTCGACGTTCATCTTATGATAGAAAAACCGGAAAGATACATTGATGAATTTGTCGAAGCCGGTGCTGACATCATCACCGTTCATTATGAGGCATCCATGCATCTGGATAGAACCGTTCAATATATCAAATCAAAAGGAATAATGGCAGGCGTGTCACTGAATCCCTCAACACCTGTTTGTCTGTTGAAGGATGTGATTGCTGATCTGGATATGGTACTTTTGATGTCCGTTAATCCAGGTTTCGGAGGACAGTCCTTTATACAGAACACTAAAAGAAAAATAGCAGAATTGGTAGAACTGAAGCTAGCTCGAAATCCAAACCTTCTTATTGAAGTGGATGGCGGTATAAAAGAATCTAATATAAGAGAGATAACCGACCTTGGAGTTGACATAATTGTTGCTGGGTCAGAAATTTTCAAGGCTGAGTTTCCAGAAAAAAAACTTCAGCAAATGAAGAGGTTGATCAATGAGTAACAAATGCTTAATCATCACAGGGGGAGATGTCATCAGGAAAGAAAGGCTAATAGCCCAAATTGATTCAGACACCTTTGTGATTTGCGTCGATAAATGTGCGGAAACAGCTTTGGATTATGGCATTAGAATTGATCTAGTTCTTGGTGATTTTGATTCTATTAGTGAGAAAGCATATCAGTGTATTGAGGATAAAGCCATCCAGTTTCCTACAGAAAAAGACTTCAC
>JAHRFV010000264.1 GCA_019084435.1 Dethiosulfatibacter sp. | reverse complement strand
TTTTTGCATGATTAGTTGTATAATATTATTCATAGAGAATTCCTCCTTTGGTTTTTGTGGTGTCCAATTACATTATATCAAACGGAGAGTAATTCTCTATATTTTTTTGTTTTTCTGTCCAACACTTATTTTACACTAACATGAACAGGCTTTTGTCAACAAAAAGCAAAAAAGAGAGCTTTCACTCTCTTTTTATTTGATAATTTACCTGATTGGACAGATACCACGGGTCTTTGACACTTTGTAAGTAAAAAAATCGCTGAAGCCATTGAAAAGGCTTTATTTTTTTGTCAAATTTAATAAATAATAGTAGCGCGCTTTATCGCACTGTGTTATAATATAAGTAGTTATGAGGGAGGCGATCTATTGTGCGACTTAAAGTCAGTAAATCTAAAAATGCAGCGTCACTATATGTTATTAAATCTGTTTACAACAGTAAGACACAATCTAATTCTTCAGTAATTGTCGAAAAGCTCGGTACCGAAGCCGAACTCAGGGAAAAGTTGAATGGTCAGGATCCTTATGAATGGGCAAAAGCATATATTGCCGAGTTGAATGAAAAGGAGAAAGAGCAGACAAGGGATGTGCTGGTGCGCTTCAACCAATCGGAGCAAATCAAAAAGGATGTGCAGGTCTCTTTCAATGGCGGGTATCTGTTCCTGCAGCAGCTCTACCACCAGTTGGGGCTGCACAGGATCTGCCGTGAGATTTCCGGTCGGTATCAGTTCACCTTTGATCTGGATGGGATTCTTTCCAGACTGATTTATGGCCGTATCCTTTTTCCATCCTCAAAGCTGAACACATTTCAGGCATCAAGGCGGTTGCTGGAGCAGCCTGCCTTTAAGTTGCAGCATGTCTACAGGGCCTTGGAAGTCATTGCCAAGGAGACGGATTTCATACAGGCTGAGCTCTACAAGAACAGCCTGTCTGTCTCCAAACGCAATGACCGCGTTCTCTACTACGACTGCACCAACTACTTTTTCGAGATCGAGGAGGAAAGCGGACTCAAGCAGTATGGCTACAGCAAGGACCATAAACCCAATCCGATCGTTCAGATGGGTTTGTTTATGGATGGGGATGGCATTCCCCTGGCCTTTGGCATCCATAGTGGCAACACCAATGAGCAGACAACCCTCAGGCCTTTGGAGGAAAAGATCCTGAAGGACTTTGAACTGTCACAATTTGTCGTCTGCACGGATGCGGGACTGTCCTCAACGCAGAACCGCCTCTTCAACACAAAAAAAGACCGGGCCTTCATCACCACCCAGTCTGTCAAGAAGCTGAAAAAACATCTCAAGGATTGGGCCCTTGACACAAAAGGCTGGCGACTTGCCGGCAGCGACAAGACCTATGATATCGCCCTGTTCGAACAGGATGAGCAGGCCTGTGAACAATACAGGGACGAAACCTTTTACAAACAGCGCTGGATTAATGAGGATGGCCTGGAGCAGAAGCTTGTGCTCACCTACTCCCTTAAATACAGGGAGTATCAAAGAACAATCAGAAACAGGCAGTTGGAACGTGCCGCCAGACTGGTGGCTAAAAACCCAGCCACCATCAGCAGAAAAGGCCAGAATGATTTCAAGCGCTTCATCGCCTCTTCCAATGTCACAAAAGAGGGTGAGGTCGCTGACAAGACGCTGTATCGCATCGATCAGGATGCCGTGACTGACGAGGCGCAATATGACGGCTTTTACGCCGTGTGCACCAACCTGGAGGATGAGGCCTCAGACATCATCAAAATCAATCATAGACGTTGGGAAATCGAAGAGTGTTTCAGGATCATGAAGAGCGAGTTCAAGGCAAGGCCGGTTTATCTCAGTCGCGATGATCGGATAAAAGCCCATTTCACAACGTGTTTCCTGGCACTTACCCTGTACCGCTATCTTGAAAAGAGATTGGACGAAAGGTTCACCACCGATGACATTGTCACCGGATTAAGGGATATGAATTTTTGCTCGGTTCCTTCTGAGGGCTATATCCCAACCTACACTAGGACCGATTTCACGGATGCTTTGCACGAGGCATTTGGATTCAGGACGGATTACCAGATTGTCAGCAACAAAATGATGAAAAAAATTTTCAGAGACACCAAAAAATAGAAAAAAGTACGCACTTTTTTTAAAACAACAAAAGCTTGGAGCGACCTGTTTTAAAGGGTTTCCAAGCTTTTTACACCTTACAACTGTCAAAGATGGGA
>JAHRFV010000254.1 GCA_019084435.1 Dethiosulfatibacter sp. | reverse complement strand
GCCATTGTGTCCTATCAAACAACATCGCTGAATCCAGCATCAAACCCTTTACTGTAGGCAGAAAGAACTGGCTCTTCTGTGGCACGCCTCAAGGAGCTGCCGCAAGTGCCTGTGTCTATTCGTTGGTCGAGACAGCTAAAGCCAATGGACTGAATCCGTTTAAATATCTGGAATTTCTTCTTACAAGACTGCCTGGCACAAATTTCAGAGACAATCCAGGAACTTTGGATTTGATGATGCCATGGGACTCCTTGGTCCAGAAAACCTGTAAATAGATAAAGGAATGGAGATGACAATGTCATCTCCATAAAATTTATATCACATCTATTATTGTTCGCTTACTTTTTTTCTACACACTTTTAAGAAAAACAAGATTATATACTTACATTGCAATTAATGTATTAATTGATACAATATATATTGTAAAATAAGTTTAATTGACGTATAATATGGTTATACTACAGATAAGGAGTGGTCATTTGAGTTCGAAAAATGCTAACCCTCAAAAATTTGTTAACTTCTCCCAAGATGACATAAAGAACTATTTAGATAAACTTAGAAAATGTGTTTTAGAAGGCAGATATTCGATTGCCAAAAATGAGAACAGGCAAGAAAATATGGATTTTATTGAGGATTATAAGATTAATACGAAGAAAGAGCTTGAAATATTACTGGGCTTACAGTTTGATGATTTTTGCTATGCTGTTGAGAATGAAAAGATTGAATACGCTCATGAGATGTTATTTGTTTTTTGCAAGCAACATATACTGGATTTTTGGGGAGATTTAGAAAATGTTGACATATATATTAAAGTGAATATGATTGCAATGAGAAACGGAGATCCTAGAGCGTTTATTGTTTCATTTCATAAAAAAAATTTTAAAATCACGTATTTATTTAGATAGATCATGGCGTGTAAATGACCGCCATAAAAGGAGGAAGTCAAAATGAAGGGATTCTGCGAGAATTGTCGCGATATTGTTGATTACAGTGTTAAAATGGTAAATAAGGAAAAAACGATTAAAGGAAAGACAATCCGCTATGTCGGAAAAGAAGCTTACTGCGAGGAATGTAAAGAAGAAATATTTGTGGGCGAAATCAGGGACTATAATTTAATGCAGCTTGATGATGCATACAGAGAAGAAGAAGACTTGATTAAAGTGGCAGATATTGAGAGAGTTTTAGAGAAGTATGATATTGGAAAAAGACCATTATCATTGCTACTTGGATGGGGGGAAGGTACACTAACCAGATACGTAGATGGTGATACTCCCTCGAAACCTTACTCTGATATCATGAAGCGAGTTCTTGTAGATGAGGAGTTTTATCGAGAGTTATTGGAACAGAATAAGGAACGTATTTCTACAGTAGCTTACCGTAAAAGCATGACAACTACTGAAAAAATTAGAGAGGTAGAGGAGAATGAAATAAGCAAACTTGAATCAGCGGTAAAATACTTGTTAATGCAGACATCAGAGATTACACCGCTTGCATTGCAAAAATTGTTGTACTTTGGTCAGGGATTTAAAAAAGCTTTTGTGGATGCTTTTATGTTTGAGGAAGACTGTGAAGCTTGGGCACATGGGCCTGTTTATCGAGATGTATATTATAAATATAGAGGTTATGGGTATAACCCAATCGAAGAAGGACATTTATCTTACGAGAATATCAATTTGACAGATGATGAAAAAGAGCTTCTGGACTATATTGTTTTATACTTTGGCTGCTATAGTGGTAAAATCCTTGAAAACATGACGCATTCAGAAGAACCTTGGCGAGTAGCTAGACGCGGTTTAGGGGATGATGAAAGATCTGAGAGAATCATCGAAAAACAGGACATAGGTAGGTATTTCAAAAATGTTAAAGAGAAATATAAGATGTTGAATGTAATGGACATCAAAGACTATACAAAAGATTTATTTAGTAAGCTTAATGCATGTTGCAAAATTTAAGAGTTAACCTAAAATTTTTAAGTTGAACCAACATTCAATACATTGTATAATTAAGGGGTATTTAATTTAAGGGGTTAAGTAAATCGGTGTATGCTGGATAGATAATGACATAATGTAACGGGATTTGTCCGATGACTAACAGTGCTAAGACTCCCACTTCTATGAGTTGAAGATAAGCACTGTAGAGTCCCTGGATAACGGTTTCTAAGGTTAAGATGGCGCATTTGAAACGCCACCTAAAACCAAGAACCCTGTTGATGAGACCCTGGTTCTTTGAACTAGGGTTTTTTTGTGGAAATGTGGAGAGTGAGATGGATAAATATTTCAAGGGTATGACAGAGGCTGAGCTGCAGCTATACAATTATTGTAGAAGCTTCGAGAATGAAAATTGTATTTTGCTTCCTAATTTGATGCTCGAAAGAAGCGGAGAAGGAACAAATCAATTTGACCTGATCTTACTGACAGATAGAGGAATTTTTGTAATAGAATATAAGGGTTATTCCGGTGCAATTTATGGCAATGAGTTTAATAAAGAATGGACCGTATTCTATAGGGATGGAAGTAGTGCTAAGATGAGGAACCCGGTTAAGCAAAACGAAAATCATATTAAGACACTTACCAGTTTATTGAGGGAGAATAATATAAATTTACCCATCCACAATCTAGTAGTCTTTGGAGATGCTGCTAGTATAAATAAGGTCGAAAGTTCGGTCCGTGTAATAAAAAAAGAACAAATAAGCCATGAGGTTTCATTGTATCCACAGTTATTATTACCTCCGGATATACTTAAAGATATAAATGAGTTGCTCAGAAAAAACAATATCACATCAGATGAGGAGCGGTCTGATCATATTGACTTCGTATCTTCAATATCAGGAAACAAATTAGACTTTGTTGAAAAAAAAGAAGTTTCGACACCTATGCCTCAGATTAGGAATACTGATAGAAGCTATTACAGTAAGAATTATAAGTATCAGAGTAGACAAACTAACAGACAAAAATCTAAGATTATCGGATTGATTGTCTTACTATTAATTGTTTGGTCTTATAATGCTGCCAGTAACTTGAAAAAACCTGTCAATTCAATACCAATAGAGATGAATTCTAGCGTTAATAGTGAGAGCACTAAAACGCTTGGCCAAACAGATAGCCATTCTGACTCTGACATTAGCATGCCAAAGAATATAGATTTAAAGCTTGATATAGGTGCGTCAAAGGAATTAGTAATTCAATTATTTGGGAGTCCATCAAAAGAAAATCCAAATGACTGGCAGTATGTTCTGTCATCAGTCACCTTTGATTCAGAGGGAAGAGTGTCGGGTTGGGTGAATAACGGACAATTGAACATAGGCGTCTATACACCGAAAGAAGGCGCGAAGAAACTGGAAATAGGACTGACAAAGGAAGAGGTAAGAGATTTGCTGGGATCGCCAAATAGTATTACGAGCCATAATCCAAATGATTGGAAGTATGTCCTGTCATCGGTCACCTTTGATTCAGAGGGAAGAGTGGCAGGCTGGGTCAATAATGGGCAATTAAACATAGGCGTCTATACACCGAAAGAAGGCGCAAAGAAGCTGGAAATAGGGCTAACAAAGGAAGAGGTAAGAGACTTGCTGGGATCTCCATCCAGCATTACAAGTCAAAGCCCAAATGTCTGGAAATATGCCCTATCATCAGTCACCTTTGATGCAAAGGGAAAAGTAAAAAGCTGGATCAACAACGGTCAACTTACCAACTATTTAGCGGATTGATAATTAGCACGATAAAATATACACGAGATTAACAGTATTAAGAAAGTAAATGTCTGAGTTGATGAAATCGTTGAAAAGGGGTGTGATAGTACAGTAGGATAGGTAGCATTAGATGTTCGAATGGGCTATGTATTGCTAAATAAGGATATCCGAAAACTAAAGAGAAATAAAAAGGCGGTGATATTATGAGATTCTCGAGTCCCAGCCATGATAATCACAACCATATCACCATTTTCAAGATGAGAAATCCTGTAAGCTAACTCATAGTTAGTCTGGTTGTAATAAATATCCAGACAGTAGATGCCGCTCAAGTCACCAGATTTAGCATATCCGATATCAGGGTTTTTACGGATGCTCATGATAGCTTCTTTAAAAGTGTCTTTGAGCTTCTTTTCTTTGAGTTTTTTAAAGTACTTTTCTGCAACGGGCATATAAATTACTGGAAGCATCCTAGACCTCGCTTTCTTCGTCACCAAAGATATCATCCGTTGGATCAATATAGTTTGTAGATGCTGCTTCTGCGATTTTATCTGCTTCTTCAATAAGTTTTTCAATAGCTGGTCTAATTTTCCGATTCATTTTCTTAAACTCAGCTAATAGCTTTTCGCCTGAATAACCTTGAAGAATAAGGTCTTCTAGGATTTCTTCAGATAATGCAGAATCTTCTTTTTTTACAGGTGTAAGAATTAACATACCATTAGTATATATGCATTCCAGCTCTTTATCTAAATCTAAAGCTTTGAAAAATCTTGCTGGAATTGTAATTTGACGTTTACTGGAGATGTTTATTCGTCTTCTTTCCATATGCTTATTTTTCATATTTGAATTTGATGCTAACATAAGTACATGCTCCTTTCATAAAAAAATAAATGTAAGGAAACAAAGCTTCCTTACATTTAGTATATGCCTTACAATATAAATTGTCAACTATCCAACCTTGGAAAGGAGGACATAATTGAGTACGAAAATAAGAAGAATAACTAGGACAGAAATTAATACAGCGTTATTCTCGAACTTCAATCGATATCAGGAAGTAACTAAATGCTGGAGAAAGGTAGAAGGCGAGTGGGTACTTAGAGATATTTCTTTTACTGAACACTGGAGTGATGATCAGTATGAGGAATTAGTTAAATATCTGGTAAATACAATTGATACAGGCGGTACTGTATGGGGTGTATTTAAGGATGAGAAACTAGTAGGTTTTGCTTCATTAGAAAACGTATTTTTCGGAAGTCGTAACCAATATCTCCAGCTATCCAGTATCCATGTTTCAAGAGAATCAAGAGGAGAAGGAATCGGCAGACAATTATTTCTTGAAGCCTGCGAAAGAGCAATCGAAATGGGAGCTGAGAAATTATACATATCCGCACATTCATCAGAAGAAACGATGGCTTTTTATCATGAGCTGGGATGTGTAGAAGCCAAGGAGTATAATGAAACATTAGTTGCACAGGAGCCTTACGATTGTCAGCTGGAGTTACGCTTAAAAAGCTGAACCCGATCTCAATAAAATTGATACATAATAAATAACCGCAAATATTATATTTGCGGTAGAATTATTGAAATATATCTAATACTAACTACTCAAGTAAAAAGTCAATAATGTTTTTTATCCTGATTCCAGCATAGTCATCGAAGGCGGTTTGATCCATTGTTAGTATATATTTTGGATAATTATCAGAAATCGACTTAAGAGGGCGTAACTCTCTTTCTCTGGTTTTATCATCTAGAATTGTAGCTGAGACCTGATAGTAGATTTTTTCATTAGTGTTGGTAGCGACGAAATCAACCTCCAATGTTCCGACTTTTCCAATTGTGACTTCGTAACCACGCCGTAATAGCTCTAGAAAAATAATATTCTCTAGAACGTGGCCATAGTCAGTATCCCTCAAACCCGTCAGTTGATTACGGATACCCATGTCTACAATATAGTACTTTTCGAGGGTTTTAAGAAACATCTTGCCTTTCAGATCATAACGGTTTGCTTTGTAGATGATAAATGCATTTTCAAGCATTTTAAGATAATTATCGATCGTGTCACTTGTCGTTTTTCTACCGTTACTAGTTAAATAATCGCTGATTTTCTTTGATGAGACGATACTGCCGATATTGGAAGCTATATATTTCAGAATGCTTTCGAGAAGTGCTGCATCTCTAACGGCGTTTCTTTCAATTACATCTTTTATCAAAACTGTATTGTAAATGCCTTCAAGGAAAGGACCAATCAAATCTGGAGTATCCAATAGTTCAATTACAGTGGGAAGTCCTCCAAACCTAAGATATTGATTGAATTTTTCTTGAATATTAGTTGTTTCATCCGGTTCAATGAAATCTAAATACTCTTTGAACGATAACGGCTGCATCTTAATTTCAACATACCTCCCTGACAATAAAGTGGAGAGTTCTGAAGATAACAGATATGCATTGGACCCAGTTATATAGATATCGACATTGGCATCTACGAGAAATGAATTAATTGCTTTTTCCCATGATGATACCTGTTGTACTTCATCAAGAAGAACATAGTGTTTTTTGCTTTTGCTAATAAGTCGATCTTCTATATATGCGTGAAGTTCCTTGTGATTTGTGATTTCATCGAATTTAAAGGATTCAAAGTTCATGCGGATGATGTGGTCCTTTTCAACTCCACTTGCAAATAAATGATTTTCAAATAATGAAAGCAGGGTTGATTTACCACAGCGTCTCAAACCTGTAATTACTTTTATTAATGGCTTATCCCTAAACTGGACTAGTTTATTCAGATAAAGATCTCGATTTTTCATGACAACACCTCTTTATAAGAGTATAACCGAATAAGTACAAAATATCAATAGTTATTCGAGTATAAACGGAAAAAAAGAGACGATTATTCATTTACAATCCATAAAATATGGTATAAAGTTATAAATAACAAACAGCCACTACTTTTTTGGAGAAGCATATGAGAATAGGTCAATTTGCAACCCAAAACAACACCAGCATTGATACCATCAGGCACTATATGTCACTGGGGTTACTGGTTCCGGAAAAGCGTAACGCCCAATATGAGTTTGATGAGAATTGCACTGAAGATCTTCTAGAAATTGTTGAGCTCAAGAAGATTGGTTTTTCATTGTCTGAAATCCAACAGCTGATACTTTACAGACGGATCGGCAAATTGACTGAATATGATAGGCGCATGACTTACACCACTTTCTTTGAAAAGAAGAAAGAACTTATCGATTTGGAAATAGAAAAACTCAATGAAATGAAGCGCAACCTGAATAGAGAATTGGAAGAGATGCGAGTCAAACAAGATGGGGATGAGGCTTCAAACAATGAAACAATTGGCTTAGCCTTAAACTCATTGGAACTATTTGCCTGCCCGATTTGCCATGGATCCTTTGAGATTATTGAAGGAAACATTCAACATGGTATTTTGATTGACGCCTCCTTGGCATGCTCCTGTGATTACCGGATCAGAATTGTCGATGGCATTGTCTTCACACCGGACCTGATCGATGAGTATGAGAATGTGAAAAATGATGATTTAAACCAGTACAGCGAAAGCTATATTGATGAGTATATCAACACCACACATATTGATTACCTGCAAAAGCTTCACTCAGGGCTGCAATGGGCAACAAGGCATATTTCATCTATCCCTTTGGATAACTCAATCGTGTTGGAGCTTGGCAGCGGGCATGGGTATTATATGCGCCATATGCTGGACCGTTTTCCAGAAAGCAGTACCTATATTGCAGTGGATCATAATCCAGTCAAAATCATGTGGCTGAAGAAAATAATTGAAAGAAGCCATCCAAGTTGCAAGGTCATATTTGTTTGTGCAGACTTTAAAAAGCTGCCATTGAAGCAAGGATCCATCGATATGCTACTGGATATATCGGGCTCTAGCAATTATTCATTTGAACACCCTGAATTCCTGCTATATGAAGTTGACCATCTGTTGAAAAAGAACGCCCGCATGCTTGGCTATTATATCTTGTTTGATAATTTTGTTGCACAATCTAAAGTACCGCTTTCATTGCGGAAAGGATTCCAGATTCAGCATATCAAATCACATCTGAAGGCCTTGCAGTTTGCTTGTGTGGATGATCTTGTCTCTGAACCCGTGGACAAGGGCGGTCCCCTTGAGGACTACTTTGTAGAAGGCGAGCGGGTGTTTACATATGCATATAGCGGTGTAAAATCGATAAAACCATTGGGCTGACCCGATGGTTTTATTTTTTTGTCGAAAAATAGCTGTATTTTTCTGAAAATAACCTCTTGAAGTCGCCTCGACCCAACGATGTATACTTGAAATAAATCAAGGAGGCGTATCAAATGGAAATCAGGAAT
Source organism: Dethiosulfatibacter sp. (assembly GCA_019084435.1). Next base: position 1,457 of record JAHRFV010000254.1, on the reverse strand, counting down.
ATAGAAAATATAGGTACAAAGTCAAGCAAAAATGAGAGAAACAACCTGTATTTGTTCACTTCAGGAAAAGCGGTGTCAATACTGGGCTCATCAATCTATACCTTTGCCATCGGTCTATATGTATTGAAGTTGACCGGGTCGGCACTCAATTATGCGACAACGCTGATGCTGAGTGTCGTTCCAATGATTATCATCAGCCCTATAGCAGGGGTCATAGCAGACAGAATACCCAAGAAGTGGCTGGTCGTCGGGATGGATTTGGCAAATGGATTATTGTTTACCGTGCTTTATTTTTATGCCACTGCAAGGACTTTGGATCTGACTATCATCTATGTCACCACAGTATTGCTCAATGTTTTCACAACCTTCTTTGGAATAGGCATGGAGGCGGCCAAACCTTCGCTGGTCACGTCAGATAGATTGATCAGGCTCAATTCCCTTAGCAAGCTGATTGATTCATCGGCATCGATACTGGGACCGGTTATAGGAGGAGTGGTGTTTGCGCTGATTGATATACGTGCCTTTATACTGTTCAATGCGATTTCATTTGTTTTTTCCGCCATAACGGAGTGGTTTATCGATTACCACCTGAATCAGGATGAAATGGAAGTAGCCAAAACAACCGGCGATAAGGCAAATAGTTTTACAAGGGATCTAAAGGAGGGATGGCGTTTTTTCTCTCATAATCGCTCCATATTAGAGCTATTCTTTGTATTTGTATCCCTGAATTTTCTCCTCGGATTCTCTGTGAACGTACCTGGGCCCTATATCATCAATCAGTTGCTGAGGATGCCTTCCAGCTCTTTTGGCATCATCAACGGCATGTTCCCTGTTGGTTTGATTATAGGAACACTTGCCGTAGAGAGGATTATGAAAAGGGTTGAGTTTCGAAGGCTTCTGATTTCGATGAATGCTTTCATTGCCATATTGGCAGGATTGATCGGGCTTCCTGTCATCCTGAATTTGAACAATACCATAAATCTTCTTTTTTACGCGACGATCTATATGCTGATTGGTATCGCTATCGCCTTTGTGGACGTGCCGATTATGACCATATTGCAGAAAGAGGTTCCCCGGATGCTTCTTGGAAGGGTATTGAGCCTAATCATGAGCCTGGTTAAAGTTATATTGCCTGTAGCCCTTATTACCTCCGGATTGCTGATAAATATACTGCCTGTGGCGATCATACCGGTTATCGGGGCAAGCGCGGCATTCTGTTATAGTGTCTATCTGATGAAGCGTTTGAGTTGAGGCATCAAGGATCTTGAAGGAGTCCATGGAGATTTTTTAGGATTGTTTTTTATTTGATAATTCGCTATAATATCAAATTAGACACGTGAAAAAATGGTAGTGTAAAGTAACGTATGAAAAAAAAGGTCAAGGGAAGTGACTAGACAAATCCTAAAAAATCTCCATGGACTCCTTCAAGATCCTTGATGCCTCAACTCAAACGCTTC
>JAHRFV010000320.1 GCA_019084435.1 Dethiosulfatibacter sp. | reverse complement strand
CCGATAAATCATAAGGACCAATAAAAGCCACGTCTATTCCCTGAACAGAAAGAATCTCTTCTATTTGTTCAGGGAATAGACGTGGCTTTTATTGGTCCTTATGATTTATCGGTCTCAATGGGTATTCCTGGCCAGGTACAGCACCAGGACATAGAGGTTGCCATACAAAAGGTGTTTAAGGCTTGTGAAGAAAAATCCATCATTCCAGGCATATTTGCAGGCAAAGCTCATTTAAAAAAATACCGAGACATGGGTTTCAAACTATTACTTGGTGGGTTGGATGGCTATATGCTATATGAAGCTACTTTGGAATATAAAAAGGCTTTTGAAGAGGATTAGAAATAGATGGTGAAAAAAGCAAAGGAATATTGAAAAAACCTGAGTATTTTAGCGGACAGGTTTTTTTATTGTGATTAAAGAAAGCGTTTACACAAATAGTTTGTGAACGGTGGTAATGTTTTCATAAATCTGTTGACATTGTATACTTGATTGTATACAATAAAGTATACAATTTTCGTTAGGTTCTCGAATGGATAATTAAACCTCGGAGGTGCAGTCTTCATGATCAGGTATATCACTAAAAGACTAGTTTTACTTATCCCGATATTATTCGGTGTAGCATTTATTATTTTTACTATCATGGAATTTACTCCTGGAGATCCGGCCATAAGAATCTTAGGCATCGAAGCTCCACCAGAAGCACTAGAGCAGTTGAGAGAACAACTGGGGTTGAACAGATCTTATCCAGTACGGTTTTTTGATTACATTTTCAAGATTGTCACGCAGTTAGATTTTGGTATGTCTTGGAGAACAAAAAATCCAGTATTTCAAGATGTTTTTCCCAGAGTGCCTGTTAGCCTTACACTAGCATTTCTAAGTATTATATTTGCTACACTATTCGGTGTAATTCTAGGTGTTTTATCTGCGGTAAAACAATACTCTACCAGCGATAATATTTTAAGAGTTGTTTCTACAATTTTAGTTGCAGTTCCAACTTTCTGGCTGGCAATGCTCTTGATTTTAGCTTTTGCTTCTTATCTTGCCTGGCTACCATCAGGAGGTGCGGCTTCTTGGAAGAGCTATATTTTACCGGTGATAACATGTGGCGGGCCTTATGGGTGTGCAATTCTCAGAATCACTCGTTCAACTATGCTTGAAGAAATTAGGCAAGATTATGTTAGAACTGCAAGGGCAAAAGGAGTACCTGATAATATTATTACATATAAGCATGCATTGAAGAATGCATTGCTACCAGTCGTTACGACTATTGGACAAAATTTTGGAGCAATATTAGGGGGATCAGTTGTAGCTGAAACCGTATTTTCTCTACCTGGAATTGGATCGTTAGTCATTCTAGGTATAAGATCAAAAGACACACCAACGGTAATTGCGTGTGTTTTATTAATTGCCTTTTTCTTTGCAATCATTATGCTTTTCGTCGATTTGATATACGCATTCGTTGATCCTCGGATCAAAGCAAAGTATTCAAAAGCATAAAATAGGAGGATATATATGAAACCGATGCGTTTAAACAACAAGCAAGTTGAAATCGTTCCAGACACAATAATTGAACCAAGCAGAAGCCGTGGAAAAGATATCTGGAAGAGAATGATGAGAGATAAAAGTAGCATGGCCAGCTTCATTTTCATTTGTCTCCTATTTTTTGTAGCAATATTTGCTAATTTTTTAATTGATGAAAGCCTGGTTACTGCACAAGATGTAACAGCACGAATTCAACCACCATCATTGCAACATTGGTTTGGAACGGATCTTTATGGACGTGATCTGTTTGCCAGAGTTGTCTATGGATCGCGGGTATCTTTGAGTATAGGAATAGTAACCGTAATAATATCAACCTTTATCGGTGGCGTATTAGGTTCTTTTGCAGCATATTATGGAGGACTCCTTGATGATATTATAATGAGAGTAACCGACGTTTTTTTGTCTATTCCAGAACAATTATTAGCCATGGTCGTTGTAGCTGCTATGGGTGCTACTCCAACAAGCGTGATTGCTGCACTGAGTATCGCTGTTATACCAAATAGAAGCCGGCTCGTACGAGCAACAGTAATGAGTATTGTGGATACAGAATATGTGGAGGCTGCACGAGCATGTGGTATGAGTAACTTGAGAATAATAGCAACAGAGATAATTCCTAATACTTTAGGTCCTATTATTGTCGTTTCTACACAGGGCATAGCAAGCATAATGTTAACAGCTTCTAGTTTAAGTTATCTAGGCGTTGGAATCCAGCCACCCACACCAGAATGGGGTGCTATCATTTTTGAAGCGAGGGAATTTCTTAGGATAGCGCCTTATATGTGTATTCTTCCAGGCCTTGTCATCGTAATGACTGCGCTTGCTTTTAACCTGATGGGTGATGGTTTAAGAGATGCACTGGATCCTAGACTTAAGGATTGATAATTAAAGTAAGATGAAGGAGACATAGATATGAATGATAACTTGCTCAAAGTAGAAAACCTTGAAGTGATTTATAAAACATCACAGGAAACTGTACAGGCGGTCAATGGAATTAGCTTTTCGTTAAAAAAAGGCGAAACGCTGGGACTGGTAGGAGAGACAGGTGCTGGGAAAACAACTACGGCTTTGGCTATAATGAGATTGCTCCCAGAGAGAACTGGTAAAGTTCTAACAGGCAGTATAACATTTGAAGATCATAATCTTTTAGAATTATCAGACGATAAGATGCGTAGAGAAATACGCGGTGAGCGCATAGCAATGATATTCCAAGATCCGATGACAGCCCTTAACCCAGTAATGACAGTAGGTGATCAGATAGCAGAAGCCATCTATTATCATTCTGAAAAAATAAATGCTATCGAAATTGGAAATCGTGTGGATAAAGTTCTGGAAATGGTAGGAATTCCTGCCTCAAGAAAGGGTGAATATCCACATCAATTTTCAGGAGGAATGAAGCAAAGGGTAGTAATAGCTATTGCATTATCTTGCGAACCCGTACTATTGATTGCCGATGAGCCAACAACTGCATTAGATGTGACGATTCAAGCTCAGGTATTGGAAATGATGGGAGAGCTTCGAGATCGCCTTGGCACTGCTATGATCTTAATAACCCATGACCTAGGTGTCGTTGCTCAGATTTGTGATAAAGTTGCAGTTATGTATGCTGGGGAGCTAATAGAATCAGGAACCTTAGAAGACCTTTTTGTCAATGAAAATCACCATCCTTATACCATTGGTCTTTTTGGTGCGATTCCTGATTTAAAAGCAGATTCAAAGCGACTTTCTCCAATAGCAGGATTAATGCCAGATCCTTCTCGGCTGCCAAAAGGCTGTGTTTTTCAAGATCGTTGTCCACAGTGTATGGAGATTTGCATTAACGAAAAACCAGCAGTGTATATAAATGGAACACATACCATTTCCTGTAATTTGTTTATCAACAAGCAGATGTAAAGGGGGAGAAAATAGTGAGCGAAATTAATCAATCAATACCCATTATAGAAATGAAGCATCTCAAAAAGTACTATGATGTTGGTAAAACAAAAAAACTGCATGCCGTTGATGATATCAATGCTAGTATTGATTTTGGCAAGACATTGGGAGTCGTAGGTGAATCTGGATGTGGGAAAACCACACTCGGACGAACAATATTGAAGTTGATTGAGCCGACTGATGGAGAGATATTATTTGAAGGCGTTAATATAGCGCATTTGAGACCTAGGCAAATGAAACAGTATAGACAGTCTATGCAGATTATTTTTCAGGATCCCTATTCAAGTTTGAACCCAAGAAAATCCGTATATGAGTCCATTGCCACACCGCTGATTGTCAATAAGGTATTCAATGATAAAAAGGATATGGAAAAAAGAATCAAAGGAATAATGGACACGTGTGGTTTGGCCACTAGGTTAGAGAATTCTTATCCTCATGAGTTGGATGGAGGTCGACGACAGCGGATCTGTATAGCACGGGCACTCGTGTTGAAACCAAAATTGATTGTTTGCGATGAACCTGTTTCAGCTTTAGATGTTTCTATTCAAGCGCAAATACTGAACCTTTTAATGGACCTACAAGATGAAATGGGATTAACTTATATGTTTATCACTCATGATTTGTCAGTTGTGAAGCACATATCAGATGAAATAATGGTTATGTACTTGGGACAATGCGTTGAAAAAGCACCATCAAAAGAACTGTTTAAGAACCCAATGCATCCTTATACACGAGCCTTACTCTCCGCGATACCATTTGCTGATATTTCATCACGAACAAAAAAAATTGAAGTGGTACGAGGTGAATTGACTAGTCCTATTGATCCTGAACCTGGATGTCGTTTTGCACCGAGATGTGTATACCGTACTTCACTTTGTAGTGGAGAAAATTTAGAACTGATTGAAGTATCGCCGAAGCATTATGTAGCGTGCCCATATACAGCGCAATCGCTACACAACTAACGCCATGCAACACAAAAGTGTTTTGCATATTTTAAGGAGGATAAACAGTATGAAAATCAAGAACAGAACCAAACGCGTTTTAACTATTTTACTATGCATCTCATTGGTAATGTCTGTAGCTACAGGCTGTGGGGCAAAACCCCCTGTCGACGCAGACGGTGGACAGAAAACTGTAGTAGTTTACGTACCTGATATTTTCAATACATTAAATCCATTTAGCACAGGTGCCTTTTCAGACTCTTATGTATTCAATCAAGTCTATGAGACGATTGCTACAGTGGATGATCAAGGTAATCCTACTCCTGCTCTAGCAGAATCATGGGAGGTCAGCCCCGATGCACTGACGTATACGATTAAGCTTGTTGAAGACGCAGTGTTTGAAAACGGCGAGACTTTAAAAGCATCTGACGTGGTTTTTACTTATACTTATGCCAGAGATTATCCCGCGAAAAACGCATTTTATTCGATGGTTGAAAAAGTTGAAGTAATTGATGAGTTTACTGTAAAATTCACATTAGAAAAACCTAGCCCGCTTTTTCTGGGATACACACAACAGATGCCAATCGTCAATGAAAAATTTGTTACTGAACAGGGTGGAGATATTTCAAAGTTAGCATGCGGCACTGGTCCATACACAATTGTGACGTATGATCCAGCTGTCAAAGTAATGCTTACAGCTAATGAGAATTACCGACTAGGCACTGCCGCAATCAAGGATGTAGAACTACGATATGTTAGTGATGGTTCTTCAGCAGTAGTAGCTCTTGAATCAGGAGAGATTCACTTCATGTCAGTACCGCCTATCATGGCAAGTTCTTTTATGGATAAAGATGGTTATAAAACCCAGAGAACTTTACCGTTTTATACTGCTGTTATAGCTATGAACACTAAGGTTGAACCTTTTGATAATAAGTTAATCCGTCAGGCGTTTTCTTATGCAGCAGATAAGCAGAGTATAATAACTATAGCCTATGAAGGATATGGTACTGAGGCAAAGCTTCAAGCGTATACCAATTCATTTGGCGTTGATTTATCGGATGTGCAGGATTTTTCATATAATCCTGAAAAAGCCAAAGCGTTATTAGCAGAAGCAGGTTATCCTGATGGAATGGACCTAACAAAGGATTTTGGCGTTAAGATGCTAACAATTCCAGGCACTTTTCATGAAAAGGTTGGGCAAGTCTTCCAAAACAATCTTGCCGACATAGGCGTGAAAGTTGAGCTCCAAAGCACTCAGACTCCTGATGAAGACGTTGAAAGTGGTAATTTTGGCATTATGAACCAAGGCGCAACATACCGAGTTGACTTTTCATACAATGAATGTAATTATGGTACAGTCGGCATTGGTGGAAACAATTACTCACAGATGAGCATACCATATGTAGATGAAATGTTTGACAAAGGTGCAGCTGAGAGTGATCCTGCTAAAAGACAAGTGATTTATAAAGAATTAATTGAGTATCTTGTAGACTACGCTCCTGGAATTCCTGTTTTTCACAAACAAGAAATCTATGTATGGAACAAGGACTTAAATGCACGAGCTCATGACTCTGGCATGTTCCCATTCTTTGTTTACGAATGGAGTTGGAATTAATCTAATTTTAAAAAGGCTGGAAGCGGTGTCGTAAGAGACACCGCATCTAAGTTTGATTTCTCAGATAAGATGCAGGTATTACTCTGACCTAATCAACTTTCCAACTGCATGATAGAGCTTTTCTGCAATTAACCTATGAGATTTATTAATTGCGAAATTAGAATTTTGGATAGTATAATACTCATGATTACAAAAATCGGAGGAACACACTTATGACTACAACTAATCCAGTCAACAATGTATATCAGTATGTTAGAAAAAAAATTGAAACAAAAATTATTTTCCCCGGACATCGAATAATCGAGGAGGATATTACAAAAGAACTGGGCATTAGCAGAACTTCTGTTAGATCTGCATTTTCGAGACTTCAAAATGAAGGGTTTGTTTCTATTGTTCCCAATAAAGGGACTTATGTATTTAAACCCACTAAAGAAGATTTTATAAATATATACCATGCAAGAAGATATCTTGAGATGGGGGCTATGAGTCTTGCAATACCAAATATGACGAATGCTATCATTCAAAGGCTGGAACAGGCAATAGATACACAAAAGGCAATGAAAGAGAATTTTTTGATTACCGAATATGCTGTTTTAAATCGTGCTTTCCATGAAGAAATAGTACGTGCGTCAAATAATGATTATTATGAAAGATATCTGAATGAAATCTATAATAAAGCTTATATTTGTTTAATATTTTATGACGAATCAAGAGATAATTCAGGATCACTCATAACTCACACAAAAATGTTGGATGCTATTAAAAACAAAGATATAGAAGCAGGTGTTCGTGCTATCGGGGAAGACATTAATCTTGGATGTAGTGATATATTTTTAAGCTTCCTCAAGTGAGATAGTGTTTCAAAAAAACTCAATCAATCTGCAAATATTTAATAATTTATTGGAGGTAAGCATAAATGAAAATAGGAGTTTTAGGGTCCGGAAACGGAGGTCATGCAGTAGCCTTTGAATGGGCGAGAGCAGGACATGATATATACATGTTTGACTTTAAGGAGTTTACAAAGGGTATTACTGCAATCAGTGAGGCGGGTGGTATTACTTCAGAAGGAGATATGGAAGGCTTTCAAAAAATAGCATATGCGGGGCATGATATTGCTAAAGTGGTAACAGATGCAGATTTAATAATGGTGGTTGGACCTGCTTATAGTACAGAGCCTTTTGGTAAGGCGTGCAAACCTTATGTCAAACCAGGTCAGAAATATGTTATTTGTCCTAGTTCATGTGCAGGAAGTATTGTTTTTAAAAAGGCATTGGGACTTGATTTTAAGGACGAGTCTGTTATTATATCTGAAACATCAACACTGCCTTATGCCGTTAGAATTGTGGCGGATGCAAAAATTGCAGTATACAATACTTCCTGCACATGAACTAGGACAAATAACATATTTCTGACCTGGTTTGACATAAGGTTTGCACGCCTTACCAAAAGGCTCTGT
>JAHRFV010000081.1 GCA_019084435.1 Dethiosulfatibacter sp. | reverse complement strand
GTTTGTTCATAGTGTCCTCCATCGGGGAGGCATCATCCATTCTATCTTAACTGTTTGTCAAACTAATTTCCATATGCTTGTTTGCCAAAGTTATTTCCACTTTATCTTTTTTTGGCGTGGAATTTAGTTTTGCAATTAAGGGAACTCGAACAGGCAAGGATTGATGGAGATTAGAGTTTGACACCGTCAGAGCCAAGTGATAATATTTGATTGTAAATAATTTTAAAGAGGAGAAAAGATGAAACTGGACGAATTATTAATTATAAAACAGGCTATCATTAACGAGATAGAGGGATATGAATTCTATAAAATGGCAGAAAAACAAGCTGATTCAGAAGAAACCAAGTTGGCTTTGGATACTCTTGCTGAAGAGGAATTAACTCACTCCAAATATCTGAAGGAGCTGTTTGACAAAATAAAGGATTCAGACGAAGAAGCATTTTCACTAGCATTTTTGGCAGATCCACCTTCTCCTAAGATTTATGATTGGAACAAGTACAAATTTCCCAAGGCATCAATTGCAGTTTCGATTTATGGAACAGCGGTCAATTTGGAAAAAGCAGCCGTTGAATTCTATCAGAACGCTAAAGAAGAAAGCAACCATCCCGAGGCAAAAAAACTTTATGATATTTTGATTAAATGGGAAAAAGTGCATCTCGAACAGTTCTTCAAAGCTTATCAGTTGAATATGGAAGACTGGTGGACAGAACAAGGTTTTGAACCTTTTTAAAAAAATAACAATAAAGAAATTTAAAAACCCTTCACAAAACATATGTTCGATGATATAATCAAGTACACGGACATTGTTTTGAAAGAGGGTTTTTTTATGATTAAGAAAAAGGTTGTTATGCACATAGATGTAAATTCAGCTTTTCTATCCTGGCATGCGGCTTACAACCAACAAATAGGGATAGAAGAAGACATTATGAACAAACCATGTGTTATAGGGGGAAATGAAAAGAAGCGTCATGGCATTGTATTGGCTAAATCCATTCCTGCCAAAAAACTTGGTATTAAAACGGGACAATCACTGATGGAAGCCAGGCTTCAGTGCCCTGATCTCAAGATAATATCGCCAAGATATGACATATATGTGAGAGCCAGCAGAAAACTGAGGGACATGTTGCAGGAATATACACCGAAAGTTGACGTGTTTAGTATAGATGAATGTTTTATGGATCTGACGGGAACCGAATTGATTAACGGGGATGCAATTCTTCTTGCCTATCAGATTAAGGAAAGAATCAAAACGGAATTTGGATATACCGTCAATATCGGTATTTCAGAAAACAAACTCTTGGCCAAGCAGGCGAGTGAATTTGAAAAACCTGATAAGGTCCATACTCTATATGTGGAGGAGTTAAAGAGCAAACTCTGGCCATTGCCGGTAGGAGAGCTTTTTATGGTCGGTAGGAGGACAGAAGTCAAACTCAACAATATTGGCATAAATACCATTGGACAACTGGCAAATGCCGACAGGAATATGCTGTCCAGTCTTTTGAAATCCCATGGCAGATTGATATATGATTATGCAAGAGGCATTGACTGTTCAACATTCTCGACGGAAGAATCCATACCGTTCAAAGGGGTCGGTAATGGCAGCACTATACCATTTGACGTTGAGGATAGCTTGACTGCCCATAAAATACTGCTGAGTCTGGTAGAAACAGCATCCAAAAGATTGAGGGATGAAGATCTAAGTTGTCGCGTTGTTGCAGTGGGGATTAAGGATAAGTCATTCGGATACCTGTCACATCAGAAGAAACTTTCTTATTTCACAAACTGCACATATGATTTATATGAAGCGGTTCAGAATCTTTTTGATGAAGCCTGGGATCGGCAACCCATCAGGCATATGAATGTCAGCTTTACCGATTTGGAGAAAACAAAAGTAAAACAGTTGAATTTTTTTCAAAACCAATACAGTGCAAAAATGGAGAAACTGGATTGTGCCATAGACCATATCAGAGAAAAATATGGCAAATATTCAATTATAAGAGGTGGTTATATAGATTCGGGATTGAGCCCTATATTGGGAGGATATCCAGATGATGACTATCCTGATATGCGAAGTATTTTGTAATTAAGGAGGATTATTCTTATGAAGCTTCTGAATCATCCG
>JAHRFV010000030.1 GCA_019084435.1 Dethiosulfatibacter sp. | reverse complement strand
TGATATACATGATCTCGTTATTGTTTTAGATTGTAGTGATGTGAGTCGAATAGGGTCTATGGTTGAAGTTTTTAACCATTCGAAGGTGAGTGTTTGTATAGATCATCACTACAATCTAAAACAATAACGAGATAATGTATATCACTGTCTGGCCTATTGGATATTTTTGATATATCAGGGAGAAATCTCAGATTGAAAGGAATTTCTCCTTCCAAATACAATTTTACCGATTTTCCGTTTGCATGTAAAATATGACCAAACCCCAACAAAGACCCAAGACAGTCACCATCAGGGTCTTTGTGGGATATGAGCGCTATCGACTCTGCTGCATTTAATAAATCTTTTAATTTGTTTACATAATTTATATTTTGTAAATTCATTAGCTTACTCGCTTTTTTCCTGCTCTAAACCGCGCAGAAGTTGATTGATTCTTATAGTGTTTTCTGTGCCTTCATCCAAAAGGAAGGTAAGATCCGGCGTATATCTCGTGCTGAGGCTGCCACTTAGCTCCTTGCGGATAAAACCCTTAGCTTTAGCCAGGACCTCAATGGTTGATTTTCTTTCTTGTTCGGTTCCGATGACAGATACATAAGCCTTTGCGTATTTCATATCATCGGTTATACTCACTTCTGTGATGGTCAGGAGATCATTGATTCTAGGATCCTTAACACTGCTGTGTATAATCTGGCTTAGGAATCTTTTGATATCCTCTTCCAATCTTCTTCTTTTTTTAATGTTCATAGTATCACCTTTTTATTTCTTCCATAATGTATGCTTCTATTATGTCTCCTTCTTTCAAGTCATTGAACTTATCCAAACTGATTCCACATTCATATCCTGTGGCAACCTCAGAAGCATCGTCTTTAAATCTTCTCAGCGATGATATATCGCCTTCATGTATCACTATATCATTTCTCAACAATCTTATCTTTGATTTTCTTGTGATCTTACCATTAGTAACATAACTGCCTGCTATTGTTCCTGCATTTGGCGTTTTAAATGTAGCTCTAACCTCTGCTCTGCCAAGAACTGTCTCCTTGAATTCAGGATCCAACATGCCTTTAACTGCAGCCTCTATGTCATCAATTGCATTGTATATGACTCGGTAAGTTCTTACGTCTACATTTTCTCGCTTTGCGAGCTCGGAAGCACTACTTGTCGGTCTGACATTGAATCCGATGACAATGGCATTTGAAGCCGATGCCAACATGATATCTGTCTCATTGATTCCGCCTACTCCACCATGTATTGTATTGACCTTTACTTCCTCAATGCTAAGCTTTTCTAGAGATTGCTTTATTGCTTCAATAGAACCCTTAACATCGGCTTTGACAATAAGGTTTAGATCCTTGATTTCACCCGCCTGTATTCTGCTGAATAAATCATCCAGAGAAACTTTGGGGTTTGATTTCCCTGAATCCGCTTTTGTTTTTTTCTTTTTAGTCTCTACCATGGACTTGGCAAGTTTCTCATCCTTAACCGCATACATGATATCCCCTGCCTCGGGAACCTCTGACAAACCAGTAACCTCTACAGGTGTTGAAGGTCCTGCAGAAATGATCCTTCTTCCTCTGCTGTTGATCATTACCCTTACTTTTCCGTATGATGTACCGGTAATAATAAAATCACCCTTATGCAAGGTTCCTTTGTCAATTAGAACTGTTGCTACAGGTCCTCTACCTTTATCAAGATTGGCTTCTATTATAGTTCCTTTTGCAAGTCTGTTTGGGTTTGCCTTTAGTTCTTCAACCTCTGCAACCAGTAAAACCATCTCAAGCAATTCATCTATTCCAATTCTTTTAAGTGCTGATACTTCAACACATATGGTGTCTCCACCCCATTCTTCAGTCAATAATTTATGCTCTGCCAATTCCTGTTTTACGCGATCTATATTGATATTGGGCTTATCAATCTTGTTTATGGCCACAATAATAGGAACCTCTGCAGCCTTTGCATGGTTGATTGCTTCTATTGTCTGTGGCATGATACCATCATCAGCCGCTACAACCAATATAGCAATATCAGTAACCTTGGCACCTCTAGATCTCATAGCTGTAAAGGCTTCATGGCCAGGGGTATCAAGAAAAGTTATTTTTTTACCGTTTATTTCTATTACAGAAGCACCTATATGCTGCGTAATACCACCGGCTTCGCTTACAGTCATGTTAGTATTTCTAATAGCATCCAGCAAGGAAGTCTTACCATGATCTACGTGTCCCATAACGGTTACAATAGGTGGTCTTGGTTCTAAATCCTGCTCATCGTCCTCTGAGTCAAATTCTTCCTGTAATAATTCGATTTCATCCTCTTCATCATCTTCCATACGCTGAATGTTTATTTCCATTTCTTCCGCAATCAGAAAAGCAATGTCAAAATCTATCTCCTGATTTAGGTTTGCCATTACACCATTGGATATAAGCTTTGTGATTAGGACATTAACAGGTATATCAAGCAATTCGGCGAAATCTTTAACGACGATTGTTTCACCCACTAAATACTCTTTTTCTTCGTCAGTGTCTTTGGTTTTTCTGTACTGTTGTTTCTTGCCCTTCTCTTTTTTCTGCAGACTCCTTCTAGGACGAGCCTTTTTCTTTTCTTCCAGAGCTTTAGCAATCTCTTCATGTGTTGACTTCTTATCGTCTTTTCCTTTTGGTTTTTTGTCCTTTTCCTGAACTGCCGTCTTGTTGGACGCTTCCTTCTTGCCTGCCTCTTCACGTGTTTTCAGAAACAGCTTTTGAATTCTCGCTGCATCCAGCTCTCTGACAGAACTCATATGATTTTTGATGCCTTCTATTCCTAATTCTTTTTCTGCAGCATCCATTATTTCTTTACTCGTTACTTTTAGTAGTTTTGATAGTTCATATATTCTCATACTGACACCTCCAGCTAATCATGTTTTATTATATACGCCGCCATGTTTTTATCCTTGATTCCGACAAAACTGACTTCCAATTTATTTAAAATCTTTCCTAGCTCATATTTCGAGCCATGTTCAAGATAGTTTACACCATACTCATCACACAATTGAATCAAATTGCTTCTGCCTTTTTCTGAAGAATCACTGGTATAGATTACCAAATGCAGCTTTTTTTTCTTAATTTGTTCTTCGACCAAATCAAAACCCAAAACCAGGTTGCCGCTTTTTCGAGATAAACCAATCATGCCATATATTTTATCTGTCATCCTCTAACACCTTCAGCATATCTTTATAGATTTCTTCAGATATTTCACATTCAAATGCTTTATTCAATCTCTTTGACTTGAATGCTTTCTCATAGCAGTCAATATTTTTACAGATGTAAGCGCCTCTACCGTTAGCTTTGCCTTTAAGGTCGATAAAAGTATCTCCCTCTTTATTGCGGACTACCCTTATAAGCTCTTTCTTGGGAAATATCTCACCACAACCCAGACATTTTCGCATGGGTATCTTCTTTTTAATCATACTAATCACCTTTTTTCAGTTCTGCATATTGAGTCTCACTCTTGATGTCTATTTTCCAACCGGTAAGCTTTGCAGCCAACCTGGCGTTTTGTCCTTCTTTACCGATAGCAAGGGATAATTGATAATCAGGTACAACAACAAGTGCACTTTTGGCTTTTTCATTGACCACAACCTTGACAGCGGTAGCTGGACTTAAGCTATTTGCTATAAACTTCGCAGGATCCTTGTCGTAGACTACGATGTCTATTTTTTCGCCATCTATCTCATCAACTACAGCTTTAACCCTTGTTCCTTTGTTACCAACACAAGAGCCAACCGGATCAACGTTCTCATCATTGGAAATAACTGCTAATTTTGACCTGGAGCCTGCTTCTCTCGAAATGTTGAATATATCGATGACACCATCATAAATCTCAGGCACTTCCAATTCAAATAACCTTTTTACAAGGTTGGGATGCGTCCTTGAAAGGGTTATACTTGCACCCTTGCTTGTGTTTTTTACATCAAGAATAACCGCTTTTATCCGATCACCTTGTCTGTAAGTCTCACCTGGAATCAATTCTCCTTCAGTCAAAATTCCCTCGATTTTGCCCAGATTGACAAAGATGTTATTCTTGCTGATTCTCTGCACTACTCCAGTCACAATCTCACTCTCTCTACCATGAAATTCCTCGTAGATATTCTCTCTTTCTGCTTCTCTGATTTTTTGCAATATAACTTGCCTTGATGTCTGCGCTGCTATTCTTCCAAATTCTTCCTTAGGTCTTACTTGTATCTTTACAGTATCACCTATTTCGAATTTTTGATCAATTTTTCTAGCTTCTTCCAGGCTTATTTCCAGTCCTTCATCATCTATTTCATCAACGACTGTCCTTTCAGAATATATTTTGTATTCACCACTCTCAATATCAATTTCAACTTTAACGTTGCCTGCTTTTCCGTAGTTTTTCTTATAGCAGGAGATTAAAGCAGGAAACGTTAAAGTTGAAATTGATATTGAGAGTAGTGAATACAAAATATATTCTGAAAGGACACTAGTTGATGAAATAGATGATGAAGGACTGGAAATA
>JAHRFV010000190.1 GCA_019084435.1 Dethiosulfatibacter sp. | reverse complement strand
TTTCAAATGTGCTCGGTTCCGGTAAACAAAAGGGCCACACCACAAAATACAGAGGTGCAGATTACACAGCTTTGCTGCTTCCAAAAATAAAAGTTGAGGTTGTTGTATGCAAAACAGCTGTGGAACTAGTGGTAGAAACGGCTCAAGCTATTTGTAGAACCGGAGAGATTGGTGATGGGAAAATATTCATTTATCGGATTGACAATATTTATCGTATCAGAACAGGTGAATCCGGACATGAAGCAATCAATTGAAAAAGGATGGCCAATTTGGCCATCCTTTCTAATTACAACTGATATTACATCATACCTGGCTTGATGAACAGGTGTAAATATCGTATTATACCATGCAACTGTTTAGGGTTTTCAGGCTTTTAATGTAAATATCATATAGCCAAACCTATTGAGTTAAATTAATTTGGGCAACAAATAGGCAACAAGGACCAGGGATTTATAGTGTTCCTGGTCTTTGACCCCTTGACCCCCAGTCAAGCACTCACCTACTGATTGCAACGGTTGTAGGTCATATTGCAAGTCATTTGCATGTCACCGACAAGGACTAATGGGAAGTTACAGTCCCAAAATCTTCTCAATCCTTGTCAACCTTTCTTCCTGTGTCAACTTCTTAACTTTCTCTTTTTCCTTATATTCTGCGATAACCATTTCCTTAGTTGCCTTGTTTTCTTCTGCTTTCAGTTTTAAGCCTTTCTTTTCTAAAAACCTGTCTAGATTTTGATACTTGCTCATAGTATCACCTCTTTGTCTAACAGTAATTGGATTAAATCATCAACAACTTCTTCTAGTGTGGGTGCTATGTTTGCGGGATTAAGTTCATCAACAAAATCCAAATCACTTGTTTCTGTTTTTATGCCATCGATATATTTGTATAATGGCAATCCGTCTAGTCTGCGTATAATAGGGTTGTAATGCCTACCACCACATCCAATAAACATATCTGTTGCAAGTGGTTTTTCAAAGGCATCTGAAAAAGTCTTTACAACAAACCCTTTATTATCCAACCTTTCGTAATGTTTATTATTCACGGTTTCCTCCTTTACAACTCTGCATCTAAAGTTATCTTACTAGTAGCACTATTCACATTTAACAATTTGTAAAAATACTGTACAGTAATATTAGAGGTAGTACATACTAAATTTGCACTATTTTGGTTGTAGTAATCACAAGTTATATCTGTAACTTGTTGCGTTACACCTAGTTGACCTGAAGCACCCATAGCCCCAGCAAAACTAATAACTGCTATAGCTGTAGGCTTAACCCTCATTTTAACAGGAAGATAAGTTACAATAGAAAATGCAGTTGTTAAATATGCTTGACCTATACCGTAAAATTGATATGCGTTGTTTTGGTCATTTAAATCTATAAAATATCTATGACAATCTCTTAATTCATCTGCGTATGATTTTAGGATATACGCTGTGGCAACACTTCCTTTTTCTAATTTAACTTTAGACAATGTACCTGTTCCGAATTCTATTACTAAATTAGTGCCACCTGTTACGGTTCCAATTATCCCACTTGCACCTAATGAACCCGCACCTATTTTGCCTTGTGAAGTTCCACTCCACGAAAGCACATAAGTTCCACTTTCTAAATTAACACCTTCAATCTCTTGTTGCAAACTACCTGCCGATATTGTAAGGGTTGTTACGTTTAAGGAAGTTGCAAAGGTATAAGTACAACCACTAGCACCACCTCTAAATCTATCGTGACCGTATTGTCCTGCTGATAAAGTTACTGTTCCGCTTACCGCTCTTTGATTTATGTCAAAGTTTCCATTGATAATAGCACCACCACCAATGATTGTTCGTTGGGAATTTGCTGTGTTTATCTTTCCATCCACCTCATTCACCGCACCCACCAATGATGTTTTTTCTGTGGTGGTGAGGGTGGAGAGAGTGCCTGTGATTGCATTGACTTCTGTTTCTGTGTAGTATCGCCCATCGTGTATATGTAAAGTGGTTTCTCCACCATCCGTTAGGTCTGTTGCGTTTATGTCTGATATATTGTTGACTTCCGCCCCATCCTCAATCGTGCCAAGTTTGGTTTTTTCAATGGTTGTATAATCCTCTGTCGATAATTGCTTGCCTGTCACCTTGTCAACTTTGCCATCAAGTCCAGTCACCGCATCGCCTAATTGCTCGATGTAGTATGACATCAAATCTTGTTGCTCGGCGGTGGCTTCGGTGGCTACAATCGGTTCGTCAATAATCCACATCATCACGCCAGAGGTTTCTAATTTTGTTGTATCCCATCTGAAATATAGCTGGATATAGTTTACACCCTCTTGGATATAGGATGCAAATATTGGAATACTAACAACGTTATTCCCATCAACAACCGCTGACGATAAAGGTGCGGTTTCAAAGCCTGTTGGATTAAACGCTGCAGTGATGGTTTTACCGGTTAGGGAATATGTGCCGACATTTATTTCTAGTGTTAAGATGCCATTTTCAACGGAGAAGTGTTTGTCGGTTAGTCTGAGTTCGAGTTTGGTGGTCATGTTTGCTGTTATCAAATGCGATCACCTCCTATTTTTGACTTAGTTTAACTATTAGATCAGGCAGCCATTTGCCGACCGGATGATTTTTATTAGCCTGGATAAAATCAATCCACACTTTAGGTGAATCGGTTTTGGCTTTTAGGATTTTAACATATTCAGGCTCCATCTCAGCTTCAATCATTTTCAAAAACCTATCCCAGCCCATGCCTAACGTTCTGTGGGGACAATATTTGCCGGAGAAGTCCTGATGCTTTTTAACCTTGTCGATTCCCCATCCTTTGTCAGATAATCCTTTTGCGATAAATTTAGCAGCCAATCTTTCAGCCTCGACAAACCTCGCTCCACCTGATTTCGAATAACAAATTTCAACGCCTATCCCTTTTCTGTTTCCAACTCCGTTCGCACCATCGCCTGCGTGCCATCCGTTTCTATTTTCTTCTATCCCCTGCACGATATGATTGTTGTCGATTGCGTAATGGAACGATGTCTGTTTGTCATTATTTGTCATGTAGGCTATTTCGTTTAAGGCGGTCGCGTCATTGTATGTGTTGTGGACCACATAAAACTCAGGATCCATAGGATAAGGGCATTTGATGTTATGCTTAAAAACAGGAACCAATCTTTTAAGGACTTGCATCACTGATCACCCTTATCTTTTATTCTCGCAGCATCGACCATGCCTTCGCCTAAGATATAAGCAATTAGGATTGCAGATGCTGATATGATTGCTGTCACCTGCTCGATTGTCAGGCTGTCTATATTTAATGCCATCATGATAGCTGTCACGAATCCGACAACCGCTGTCCAGAATTTTCTACTAGTCAATTTTTGTTTCCAATCAATCTTTTCCATTTTCAATATCCTCCCTTTTAACCTTTGTTTTTTTGATACTTGATAGCATCCATAATTCACTTGTTGTAAAAGCAAACCACGATACGATCAGCGTCGCCGGTTCGCTTCCGACCCTAAGAAAGACAAATAAAACGCCTAATGTAAATAAAACGTTCAACAGTACAACAAGCGATACAATTAACTTAGAAAAATCTCTTTTCATCTCATCACCTAAACAGTTCGGCAAGGCTCGGTAATCCGACGATCCATGACACCAGTCCAAGCATCAGAATAAAAAAGATTGCTTTTATACCACCATCCAGCAAAGCGTTTTTTAACTTGTCACTTACATTCTTTTTGCTCTGCTTATTTTCTTTCGTGTAATCTTCCTCGCATTGCAATCTGATATCTAGCTTTTCAACCGTATGTGCCAAAGTCGTCAAAGCATCCTCAACCTTTTTCAAGATTTCGACAAACTGTTTGCGATCGCTTTTTAGATCCTTGATATCCGCCACAATCCTCGATGTCTCCCCTTCAAGCCTACTGATTTTGACTTCGTGTTCATTGATTTTGTCTTTGATTATATCCATCCCGCCACCTTCCTTTTTATTGATTTCTGTAAAAACATTTATTGATACTAAACCCCTAAGACGTTGATTTTAAAGGCTTAGAATCGATTTAAATGCGTGGTTTTTTAGTAAGTCGCTAAATAATTTACCGTTAATCCTGTCCATATCGTATTTGAACCGCTTATCCATTTCGCCTTTCCTCTTAGTAGAAATGTTGCATTCACATAGTCGATATCAAGCACTTCTGTTTTTATCCCCGCTAATGAATAACTTGACATGATCGGTGTGCTTGCGACACTTAGTATTATCTTAAAATCTTTGCCTTTAAACTCATCAGGTAGTTCTATAATTAAATCCGCAATGTATGTTTCCTGGTTTAGATTAACCGAACCCGGAACTGTTATTTGTCCAACATAACTGACAAATGAGTATTGCCTCTCATCTTCGTAAGTGCTTGTCTGTGTGTATGTTTGCATGTCGGGTTCAAAAACAACATCATCAAGGAATATCATTGGTGTTTCAAAAGGAGAAGACACCGCTAAAGTGCAATCCCAAGCGAATAAATGCCACCCTTTATTAACTGTCACTGTGTATGTTGTTTGAGTTGTGTTTTTTGCTAATGTATATGTCGTGTCATCAACAAAAAATCTATAACCAACATTAGAAGCGGTAGAAACCACCCGATATTTAAAACTCATAGACACATTATCATCGGTGATATAAACAAGTTTTCTTGCCAAACCTATATCAGTTGAGCCTAATCGCAATTCTCCACTAACAACAGAAACCGCTTGATAGAAAAACCATCCGTCAGCCTCTAGTTGCGCTTTTGTTTTTGTATTGAAATTCTCGCTATTTGCTACGCCTGTTGCTGATTTGGTATAGACAGGAAGTGTTAGATTTCTCAAAAGTCCGGCACCAGACAATTGAGTAAAACTTCCATCAGCATGGGATGCCTTGACGCCATCAATCGGATCAATAACAACCGAATTGTAAGGTGTTCCCTGCATGACCGCGCCTGAATCAGCAACGACTTCTTCTGTGTATTCCGCAAGTGTTTTTTCTAGTCCGCTCTCAACGATTATCAAGTTAGAATCTATCTTGCTCGATGTAATGTGAACACCATTGATATTGATAGCTGTCAGAGTGCCTGTTGTGATTTCATCAGCGCTGATTGCGTCTCCTGTTATTGCTGTTCGCCATATCCATTCGCCTAATCCATCCCTAGCGTTAGATAGCAATATTCCGCCACTTGATATCAATACTGCCCATGTGCTATTCGACTCTAAAGGCTGGTTATGTACAATAATGCCTCTTGCATCAAAACTGACATGTCCTGTTGAATTGGTGACATTAGCAACTGATGAGTTGATGGTTCCTGTTAGTTTTTCGGCTATTAGGTTTCCATTGATGTCGATAACATCGCTTACTTTTCCATTTATTTCAGCCACTGTCTTTCTTGTTCTGTTTAATGTCCCTTGCAATCCCGATGACAGGTCTTTTATGGCATAACCCAATATCACCCGATTATTCAAGTCCGCAACGATATCTTTTTCAACTTTGACTATTTTGGCGTTAAGTTCGATGTTAAGCGCATCATCAATAATCTTGACTGTGTCGCCTATAACGTAATAACCTAAATCCTCATACTCAGAACCTTGAACAACCGATACATCGTAAGCGATTTCATTTTCTATATAGTTAATGATTCTCTTGATGTTTTTGATGTTCTTGCCAAATCTAAAATCAACACCTCTGTTAATGCCTAGCGATTGTTTTAGACCTACATTCCATCTGAAATACTCAAGTTCTCCGCCCCATACAAGCGCTATATTGTGGAGTATCTTTTTAATATTTAAGTCATTAGGTTCGCCTTCTGTTAATTCGATGCTTGCGGTAGTCAATACATCCGTTCCTGTGAAAAGAAAATCAGTTCCTGTCAAAGCCTCGTTCATTACATAGATGGCTGCCTTGTCATCATATATAAAGCTAGGTGTTGTGTTTTTAATCAGGTCGTAACTGACATGCTCTGCATACACACTAACTAATAGCATGTTGTTTTCGTTATGAATTTCTTCAAGTTGTGCAACTCTGAAATAATCATTGTCATAATTGAGCAGGTTGTCGTTGTCATACAGAAAATCTGTTTTGATAGGGTCTATTAAGGCGGTGAAATTAAGTGTAAATTCTCCGTTGATTTCGCTGATCATCTTGCCATCTTGAATGTTGTTAAGATAAGCAAGAATCTTTTCATCTTGATTTATGATTGTTATGATTTCAACCACCTCCTAATAGAGATATGTGTTTCTAAA
Organism: Dethiosulfatibacter sp.; assembly: GCA_019084435.1. Next base: position 9,275 of record JAHRFV010000190.1, on the reverse strand, counting down.
ACTGACCTCAACATCAACATCATAGTTTGTGCCTGTGACTGTTATATTTAATTCACCAACAGGCACCTTGATAAACGAGCCTGAATGCTTTAACATCTTTGAAACCTTTGTTGTGCCATCTAATGAGTAGACAATCATCTTTTCACTATCAACATATATGACTTCTCCGAGTGTCAATCCTGTTAATGTAAAACTATTAGACCCATCACTGACCGTCACTAAATCGCAAGCGGTGTTGGCTGTGACTTTGACAATTGTTTCTGATTCAAGGTTTCCGTCATTGCTAACAGAACCGACAGGCGGAAGCGGGACGACTTTTTCATCTCCAAACATGCACCAAGAGGCATGAAAAGTAATATCCAGGCTTGTGAATACATCCTCATCTTCTCTTATAACCGCATTGAATACCTTCGCTTTGTATTTCTTGTCGGGTTCGTCGAGAAACGAAAGATATCCCTCATCTCCTGTGATCTTTGATAGAATATCATTTTTAGTAGCTACTCTAAGCGCTTCTGTGCTGGCGTAAAAAATGACAACCACATTTATAATTCTATTGTCATATTTGTTGTCATAGTAAATGCTCCCATTTCTTTTTGGTGCTTCAAATTCAAAGTATTGCAAATTAGGGAGCGAATTCGAAGTGACACTCTGCAAGAATGTTTTGCTTGTGTCGAAATTATCGACTGTCAAATCTTTGAACGTGAACCCTCTTCTTCTGCTTAAAACTCCTGCAATCATACACTCACCCCTATCGCTCTACCATATTTGTTCATTTCTTTGTTTAGTTCATAGCTTATTTTTTGTATATCTGAGTCGCTTCGAACAGTGTTATACATATTGATTACGACATTACCGGATTGACCTGCATTTGATTCACGTTGGCTACTCGGTAATTCAAGCATATTACTCAAGCTTTTCTGCACCATACTTGTATCCGCCTCAATACTGTGCGATATTACTCCGCCAAAGTTTAATTTATTCAAATCTTTAAGCGGACCTTCTTTAGCTGGTGAGAACGGGAAAAAATCCCTAATCTTGCCTGCAACATTGGATGCAGCTTCTTTAACACTGTTACCAGCGTTTTTGATTCCATCAACTAAACCATTTATTATCTTCTTCCCGGCATCAAATAAATTGATATTGCTAATAAAATCCATTGCCTCTTGAATTGGATTCATGATCGCATCTTTAACAGCTGTAAATTTTTCTTTAATCCAAACCCATAATCTTTGGGCATACTCTTTGATGGTGTCCCAATTTTTGTATAGCAGAACGCCGATCGCAATGGCAGCTGCAATGGCGATAATGACCAACCCGATTGGGCCTGTCATAACGGCAAACGCTGCTTTTAGTCCAGTTAATACAACACCTAATGATTTACCGACTGTTATGATTGCGCTTAAACCAGTCATCATTTTTCCTGCTATTATCAATAATGGTCCTATCGCAGCAACAACCGCACCGACAACCAATATAGTTTTTTGCTGTTCTTCTGTCAATCCACCAAACCACTCTGATGCACGTCTTAAAGCATCGATAACATTGTTGATGATTGGCAGCAGGTGTTGACCAAACGAAGCAGCGACATCTGTCAGTTCTGCCTTCATCAATCCCATTTTCGTTTTAGCATCAAGATTAGCCTCTGTGTATCCTGCTAAAGCATCACCTGATTGTTCGTACGCCAAAGCCATTAACGCCTGTGCTTCCATCGCTTTAGTGACTTCTCCGCCGACTTCGACTAACCCCATCTCATAAGCCTTGTTCGTAACCTGTTCTTTGCTAACCTGGATTCCTAATCTTTTCAATGGCTCATAAGAACCGGTTAATGCCGATTGGAACGCATTAGCGACATCCTCGGCTGAGTGGGTGGCACTGTTGAAGTTGGTCAAAGCACCTACAAGGTGCATGGTTTCGCCTGTCATTTTTGTGGCTTCATCTCTTGCAAATCCCATCGGCACGAGTAAATCTTGAATGCCTGACGCCATCGAGCGAGCTGATGCGGTTGTGGCTGGGGTCAGTTCTTGAAATTTCTTGATAAAATCATCGGCATCCTTGGTCATTTCACCGAAAACAGTGTTGTATTTCGCTTCGGTTGCTTCCAAATCCATTGCGGATTTACCCATCGCTATGCCTATTCCCACAATCGGGAGTGTGACTGCCATAGTCATAGATTTGCCGACTTTACCTAATTCCTTTCCTGCTTTGCTTATTTTTTTAGACGCGGATGCCAGTTCCTTTTCAAGTTCCGAGAAATCAGCTCCTGCTCTTACAATTAAATTTTTAATTACGGCCATTTACTCACCTCCAAATATCTTGTGGAGTATTTTAATCTGTCCCAATATCTGTTCATCTGACATCGATTTCTTGTCAGGTATTTTCTTTCTATTCAGTATCTTGTCCAGTGATTCGGGTTTCTTGCCTGACATCCAAACTGCTGTCCAATATGCGTTCATGTAGGCTGTTGTGATTTTGCGTTCTTCTTCCCTCTCAAATCCGTCTATTTTCAAGCTGAATTCGTATGGTGTCAGCTCCCAAAAATATAAAATATTAAGTCCTATCGCAGCAGCAATCTTGAGGTATTCTCGGATGTCTATTCCGTCAGACTCTCCTGATCTGCTACTGCTTGCTTGGGGTTTCCAAACGCCTCGCTGATCGCTTCCGTCATAGCTGTGGTAATGGTATCAAATTTGATGTTTTTGTCGTCTACGATGTCAATCAGCTTGTCGACTGTTAGTGTGTTGTCCTCGTGAACCAATCCCGCCCAAACGATTGTCATCAACTGTTCGATAGTGATGTTGTCAAAATCAATCTTCGCCAAATTCTTTCCTAATCTTTTTTCTATTAAAGATAATGCCTTGAAACCGTATCTAAGATTCCTTGTTTTATCCAATTCGATCGGTGTATACATATTGCCTCCTATAAAAAGTAAGAGAGGGATTAACCCTCTCTATTAACTTGCTTTTTCGACTACTATCTCGTATGTCTTGATTGTTTTGCCTGCCTCGTATGCGAGGATTGTCAATTTCTTACTTCCCACTGCCATTGCGATTGCTGATGACGCCTCTGCTGATGTCAGGTCTTCCGTAAACACGCCATCGACATATAGTGCTAATGCGTGAGATGCTGCTGTGGCTGTAACGGTGATTGATGCTGCTGTTACACCTGCGAATGAGTAGTAATATATCCCATTGTCGAACGCCGGTGCCAATGTTCCGCCTGTGCCTGTCAATGACAATGCTGATAATCCTGTTGATGCTGTTGTGCCTAGATTAGGTTTACCGGATATCTTGATAGATGCCTCGAAAGGTATACCATCCTCCATCTCGATGTCTCCAACCTTGAACATGGTCAAAAATCCCTTAAACGACCAGTCAGCTCCTAATGTTGACGGTAATACGACCGTGAAATCAAGCAGTTCGTCTGAATCCATTGCTGCATGGAGAGCCATTTGTCCGGTAGTATCAGATGGGTTGAAGAATCCCGCTATTGCTAGTTCTCCTGCATCTTTTAAGCCTGGAATAAATTCCCTGTATCCGTTACTGTCAAACGTGGTGACCTCAATGGTATCTCTTGATATCTCAACGCCGCCGATTGATGTCAATTTTGTAATGCTATTGGCGCCAACCTTTAGGAGTGTTCCCATTCCTGCCGCTGTTTTCATTAAATCACTTCCTTTTCTGAATTTTTAATAGTAAACTGTGAAGCCAATTGATTTCCTGTATTTGTCTATTTGTGTCTCAAATAGCTCAGGATTTAACTCGTCAAATGTCAGATTTTGAATATAAGGGCCTGTGGATCCTATGATTCTGCTCTGAAACGTTTTGATTTTAGCTTGGACGAGATCACCATAGCTTTTCATGCTGGCGTAGGTATCCGCAATAACATCCACCGTGCAAACCAGCCTTCCCGTGTCTAGGTAGCCCTCATATGTCTTGTCCTCTGCTTTTCCGCTTGTCTCATAGATGCAATAAGGCGATGCGAAACCCTCTGGGGCGTTAATAGGAAAAACTCTTGTATTCAGTCCTGTTACACTTTCCAGTTCCACTTTTAATGCTTCTTCAAAATTCATTCACATCACCACTTTTTCTTTAATTCTTTGTCTACTTTAGCAATGAGGCCTTCAAGTGTAGCTAATTCTACTCGCTCTTTGTTTTCCGTTAGCGCTCTTTTCAGATAATAAGCCCCAGCTACCTTCTTCCCGTCTTTCCGGATGTAACCGTACTCGATAGCGGCTGGGTAGTAGCCTCTTTTTCCACTTTTAGACATCGTTACAAAGACATCGTTCATCTTAGGGTCTAACCCGACTTGGTAAACTTTTTTATGACCTTTTTTACGCTCTCCTGCTAATTTCAGACCTTTTTTAAGGTCCCCACTATCTTCAGGTGCGTTTCTTTTGGCAGCCTTTAATGCAACGGTCGCCCCAGCTTTAGCGGCAGCCGTCACCAGCGTGGGTGGAAAATCACCTAATCGCTTGATCATATCCTCAAGCTCTTTCATTCCCTCTATCTCAAAATCAACCTTACTCATCGACAAACACCTCATTTGCCATGATGACATACTCCCTGCCTGCTTCGTTGATATTTAAGACAGCTTTGATGTCAAATATTCTGGATCCAAATACAACCCGCATATTAGGCTTGATGTCTTTCCCATCTCTGACGGTTATTTCGTGAGATATCTCGCTCTGATCCGCTTTAGCTGCTACGAAATCCCTTCCCGATAAAGGATCTATTCCTGCCCAGATGTTCTTTAGTGGTGTCCATGTGTCCAAAAGCTCTCCATATGAGTTTTGTGTCTTAGACCTTGACTCTATCGTTATTCGCTTATTCAATTTTCCAGATAGGCAGTCGGTCTTTCTTTTTTTCATACTGACACCACCTTGTACGGATACAACAAGGTCTTGAATGAGTTGATATATTCCTCAGCCGGCACACAGTCATATTGACCTTTAATATAGAGGATAATCGCTTCTTTGATGGCCTCCGGCACTTCATCAAACCCAGCTGTGTACTCGACAACAAAACCGTTGCTCTCTTGAAGTGTAACTACCGGATGCACAGCACTTGCCTTCTTGACTATCCTGGAATCAAAATAATCAATCACATAGCTTGATGTCAGGACGCTTGATGTCACGCCATCAACATCTGTCAAAGTGATCGCATCAACTGATTTGATCGGACCCTTAGGCAGACTGATCGCATTAGGCGGGTAATGGTCAAAAGCAAGCTCAATAACTTGTTCAGCTATTGATATGTTAGTAAAATTCTCAGCCATTTGCCTTCCGGCAGTTATTAAAGAGCTTAACTGGGTGTCACTGAAAGTCCCGTCTATCCTAAGGTATTCCTTGACTGTTGAAACGCTTACTGGTTCGGTGGTAGGCTGTGTTTTAACTCTTATTTTCATGACCCACCTTCTTTCTCATATATTTTTCATAATCTTTTCGCCTATAAAGATGTCTTGCCGGTAATGTCGAATCGGTGTAAAGCTGATAACCGGCGCAAGCAGCTCTTATTGAAAATGCCCTGTCTTCATAGATTGAGAAGGACACATTGTAAATTGGTGTGTAATCGACTTGTTTTTCTAATACCTCTCGCTTAATCAGTATCAAAGCGCCTGTTCCACCTACTGGATGTAAGCCAGGTACGCGATACTTCTCTTCATTTTCTGTTGTAATAAGGTCTGTATCCCAGCAATTAGGTCCGTATTTACCTGTCCCTTCTACCCACTCAGTCCAATAGATCTCGGATATGATGGGTTTGTCTCTTTCAACCAGGCGTTTTAATGTCTTTGGATGCAAAATAATGTCGGAATCTACCAGGAGATAATAATCGTAACCGCCTTCAAGACATAGGTTGATCATCTCGTTTTTCATTCTAGCCACTTCTGTCAGATTTTCCTCTGTCCAGTTGTGGGTCTTCCCTGACGTGTCATAAACCGTCTTCCTATCGTTGAATAGTATCTTATCTGTGCCTTTTAACATGCCCGATAAATCAGGGCAGTTATGGAGATAAAAGCACCTGTCCAATGTGAAGCCTTTTGGAATTTCTAGCCTATCAAGACTAGCCAAGTATTCTCTGAATATATCTGGGTCCTGATGCACCGGTACGCCTAATAAGATTTTCATAGCGCACCTTCCAGTCTGTTCTGCTCCTCCAGGTAGGTATAGACATTGACCGATCGTTCTTCCAGATGTCCTACAATAGGCACCGGATCAACCAGTATCGGTATGCCTGCGCCTTTTAACTTAAGGCTGAAACTAATGTCTTCTCCTGTGAATGGCAGCGGCAGAAACCAGGGATATTTGATTTTCTCAAAAACCTCTTTCCTAATCAGCAGGCAAGCAGCTCCGCAGGCCTCGACTGTGAAAGGTTCAGTTGGTTTCATGTCAAATTCATAGGGCTTAAGATTCACGCCATTCTCTGTTATCTCGCATTTCTCATAAAAGCACGGCGTATATGGTGGCACTCTTTTAAAGGCCATAGCCGTAACCACTGGTGCGTTGTGGGATAATAGCCTAGTTAAAAGATTGGGTGGAAAAGTCATGTCGGCGTCTATGAAAAACAACCATTCTGCCCCATGTTTCATCATGCTTGTGACCAGCATCTCTCTAGCAACATGGATTGCTGATTTTGGCACATCAAATATCTGTGAATCATCTGGTCTATCTAGAACTAATAACGATTTGACAAACTCCATTGGGACCTGTCCTGTATGCGGTATTCCTATTATTCCTTTCATCATATTCCTCAGATTTTTTTACTCCGAATATTGAATTAAAAAGAGAGATGCTCGGAGTGGACACCTCTCTTTTATAGCAAAAGACCCTCTCGGATCTGTTACTTACAAGCTATATACTTAATTGCTTCTGCAAGACCTAATTTACCGTCGACCCTCATCTGGAATCTGAAACCAACCTGCCCATTACCAGCGTAAAGCTCATTCAATCTTTGCATGGTCAGTCCCGTTCTAAGCGCTATTTTATAGTAACTAAAGTCACCAAAGGCAACACCTTTAACAGTTGTGGTCAGTGCTGGCATATACTCAGATGTTTTAACAGGCTTGGAAAGCATGTAATCAACCTCTCCTGCTCTCATTGCCGGCTGGTAAACATACCTTCCGTCACCGTCAGTGAGTTTCATGACGGTTCCCAGAGCAGCTCTTCCTAATAACCAAGTCCCTTTAACTGCATAAGGTGTCTTGACTGCGGTGTAAAGGTCTATGAGGTCATTGAAGTTAAAGCTGTTGGTAACACTAGATGTCAATCCCAATGTAGCACCACCCAGGAAACCTGTAGGTCTTCCTGACACGGTTCCGTTGATAAACTCGTTCTCACAAGATCTTCCTAAAGCGGTTCCTGCAAGACTGGTCAAGTATTCCTGCACGTTAAAATCTGAATCTTGAAGCAATTCTTCCGATACCTTGATCATGGCACCGACCTTATTCGCTCCAAGTTGAACCCTAGCAATTGTTGGAGAAGAGTCTGTAAAAGCACCTTCTTCTGATATCCAATAAGCTGTAGGAGCAGTTCCATCAACAGGAATGTTTTGGTCCATGCTAGTATTGAATACCTGTCCAAGACCCATCATGGCACCTGTCTCATAAAGGATTTTGATGATCTCTTTCCTGATTTCATCAGGCACAAAATAACCCGCTGAACCTGTCCCGGTAGAGACGGCATTGTGAATATTTGGTTTTTCACCAAATCTTACAAAATTCATGAACTCGGTTTTCTTGTCGGCAATCGGATCAGGAACTTTAATCGCAGGCTCATTGTCTGTGACAGATAATCTTTGAAGATCTTCTATCTGCCCGGTCAATTTCGCGAAGTCATCCATCGCTTGGTCATAATTTGCTTGATTCTCAGACGTAATGCCCTCCTCAAGCATTTTTCTTACACGATTGGCTATCTTAGCCCTCTCTGCAATCTTGTTATTTAAGATTTTTTCCATTTAGTGTTTCCTCCATTTCTAAGTATTTTAGTGTGTTTTGGGTGTTGATAGATTCCTCTTCAGGCTCTTTTTGTTGATTCTGTGCCTTTTGACTGGCCTTGAATTCGAGGATCTTGTCAACTGTTTCACTGGCGCTATTGACGATTGTCTTCCGGCTGAAATCAAAGTTGTAGGTTTCAGTGTAATCCTCTCCATCGGAATAGAGTATTTCATCAATAAAGCCCTCCGCCAAAGCGCTTTTTGCGCTCATGTATGTCTCATTGTCCATGAGTTCTGATATCTTGCTTCTAGGTCTCTTGGTCTTAAGCTGATAAGTGTTGATGATTGCATCCTTTACCTCATCCAATACCTCCGCAGTTTTTCTTAGATCCTCCGCATACCCTTGTGCAAATGTAAGCGGGTTATGTACCATCATGATAGCCGCTGGGCTCATGGCCACATGATCTCCTGCCATCGCTATAAGAGTTGCAGCTGACATCGCTTTTCCGTCAATCTTGACCCTAATATTGCCCTTGTGTTCTTTTAATGCGTTGTATATGCCTGTCGCTGCGAACACGCTACCGCCATATGAATCTATCCAGATTGTCAGATTCTTGTTTTTAAAGGTCTTCAGCTCTTCCCTGAACGAATTAGGAGATGCGCATGGCTGTTTGAACCATTCATAGATCCATGTCTCGTCATCATCGACAATGTCGCCGTCGATTCTTAGTTCAACTTCTTCTGTGTTGTCTGTTTGCTTAAAATTCCAAAATTTCAATCATTACCTCCTTCCCCGGCACCTCTCATGTTTAAGGGTTCCATGTATACCTCGCCCCGTTCACCGATGTCCGGCATGTTTTCCATTTTTCTGATCTCATTGACATTCAACCAACCCCACTGTCTGGCTTTGGCGTAGGAGTTAAAACGATCCTCTAGCCTTCCTTTTAGCAGTGAATTCAGGTTGAACTCAACATATAAACCGTCTTTTTCTTTTTCAAAGTCAAATATCAGCGTCTGATTCGATGATTGCTCTATGCTTCTGCAATGAGGCATCAATGAATCATTGACAAACTGAATATTCATTTCCTCGATGTTGTTATAGGTCGCCCTATCCATTTCCATAATCTTGTGAGGTGGCACATTAAAAAACCTGGCTATCTCTATGACCTGAAATTTACGAGATTCAAACATCTGCCCCTCATTAGGCGGTGCTGCTATCCTTTCGAACTTCATTCCGTCTTCCATAAGCATGACCCGGTGGTGTTTCCCCAACCCGCCATAAGCAGATTTGACTTGTCTTTTAAACTCATCTTGCTTTTCTCCCCTCAGAGCACCTGGATAGGTAAT